>NZ_DDOV01000115.1 GCF_002341865.1 Clostridium sp. UBA2485
TTATTTGCCACTACCAAAGAGTTTTATATTTCTATAATTGATTCAGTTTCTCTACAGTACTTAGTTATTATACACTGCGCTAAATTTCTTGGGCAATTTTTGCACATGCAATTATTTACTTTCCCATCACAATCATTAGAAATATATTCTGGGCACTTTTTACAATTAAAAACTACAATATCTGCTTTCATTAAATATTTCCTCGCAAACTAATCTTCTTGTTCTGATTCATATCTATTTCTATGAGCAATCATTATTTCATTTAGTATATCTCCCGTATTAGGTGGAGTATACGTTATAGCATTGGCACCAGCTTCAATAGTTTCTCTAATACTATTTTCATTCGGTCCTCCTGTTGCCATTATCGGGAACTCTGGATATTTTTCCCTTATTTGCCTAACTATATATGGTGTTCTTTTAGCACCTGATACATTTAATATTGTAACACCAGCTTTTATTCGTGACTCTATATCTTCAAATTCTGAGACAATTGTCACTATTATAGGAATATCTATTGTTTCTCTCATCTTTTTAATAACTTCATTAGGAGTAGAAGAGTTAACTACAACCCCCATGGCACCTTTAAATTCAGCATCTAATGCTAGGTTTATTACTCTTTTTCCCGTTGTAATAGCACCTCCAACTCCACAAAAAACTGGAACATCTGATGCTAAAAGAAGTGCCTCTGTTATTCTCGGCTGAGGAGTAAAAGGATATACTGCAATTACTGCATCTGCATTTGTATTCTTAATAACAGCTACATCTGTGGAAAATACAAAACTTTTTAATCTTTTACCAAAAATAATAATACCACTTGCATCTCTAATAACCTTAGGAAGTTCAATCATATGACTTCTTAATAATCCTTTAAATTCTGGCACATGTTTTCTCATTTTTTTCTCCTTTCCGTATAATTTTTAAACTGATTAGTATAATTAATATTATATTATTATAACACTTTAAACAATTATTTTTTACTAAAATTTATATTAGTTGTATATTCATCTGTGATATACTATATTCACAAAAATTTAAGTGCCTATGAGGAGGAGTATATGTATAAACGAATTGAAAAAAGTGCATATTTTCCCTATTATTTTATTTTAGGATATTGTCTATTAATAGCAATAATTGCATTTTTTCTTCAAAGCCCTAAAGATATAATGATAGGATTAAAAAAAATTATTCTTGAATCAGACGTTTTGATAACTGATTATATTGAATTATCTGGCATTGGAGCCTCATTTATAAATTCAGCCTTAGTAATAACAAGCTTGATTATTTTATTACTTATTCTCAAGGTTGAACCTAATGGTGCTATATTAGCTGGTTTATTTACCACTGCTGGTTTTTCATTATTCGGGAAAAATATTTTAAATATCTGGCCTATAGTCATAGGTATATTTCTATACTCTAAATCACAAAAATTGCCATTTACCAACTTTATAGTAATAATGCTCTTTGGAACTACCTTATCTCCAACAGTTGGTGAATTATTTTTTTCAGATTTCTTACCTTTTTATTTATCAATTATAGTTAGTTTATCTATAAGTATTTTTTTAGGATTTATATTAGCTCCTATGGCTTCTTATACCTTAAGACTTCATCAAGGCTATAGTCTAGCAAATGTAGGATTAGCTGGCGGTCTCATTGGTACAGGTCTAACCTCAATCTTTAGAGCTTTTGGAGTGGAGTTTGAAAAAAAACTTTTATGGTCAACTGGTAATAATACGCTTCTATTCTTAATACTATTATTCCTCTTTGTCGCAATGATATTAATAGGATATTTTTCGGATAAAAAATGTTTAAAAAATTTATTTATGTTATATAATTATTCTGGAAGATTAGTAAGCGATTATTACTCTATATTTGGAAAAAGTCTTACATTTATTAATATGGGTATGCTTGGTATTTTTGCAACAGCTTTTGTAATGGCTATTGGAGGAGATTTAAATGGTGCAACTGTTTCAGGTATATTTACAGTAGCAGGATTCGGAGCTTTTGGAAAGCATTTAAAAAATATATTTCCAGTTATAATAGGTGCAACTATTTCTGCACTATTAAATGTATGGGATATAACTTCACCAGGTATGGTTTTAGGTATACTATTTAGTACTACTTTGTGTCCTATTGGAGGACATTTTGGATGGTACTATGGAGTTTTATCTGGTTTTTTACATATATGTATGGTAATGAATATAGGATATCTTCATGGTGGAATGAATTTATATCATAATGGTTTCGCTGCTGGTTTTGTAGCTATGATATTAGTGCCACTAATAACTGCATTCAGAAAGGAGCAAGAAAACTAATGAAACATATTAATCAAAGGAATATGAAAATAGTAGATGAAATTATGATGTTTTGTCTTAATCATGGTGGTCATAATATAGATTTAAATTTAAAAAGAGAAGAGAAAAAAACTACTATTTTTATAAAAGCACATATAAATAATTTACCAAAGAATATCTTTAATGAAATTAAATCATCCTTATCTACCCCAAGAAGACCTGAAATGGAAGAATATTATTGGAATTTAAATGGAGATGATGATACTGATTGTGAACTTGCATTAGTAGGAATGATGACAGATGATGTTAATATAGAATATAATAATAATGAGCTTAAAATTGAATTAGTGAGATTAACTTAAGTAATTAATAACTTAAAAAGCTTCTTAACTATGCTAAGAAGCTTTATTCTATAATTCAACATAACGATTATTTTACGAAATTTAAAACCATTTCTTCAAATAACTTAAAAATTCTTATATCAAAAATAAATTTTAAAGATCTCTTGCTCTAATCTTTTATATAAAACTTTTAATACTAGCTGAAAAGGATTTAGATTGTTAACTCTTAATTAGATCGCCAATTGTATGTGCATGCTTTACTTTCTATTTTAAGTTCATCTAATATATGTTTAACTACATTTTTTCCTACTTTATCCTCTACCATTTCACAAAGAGCTATATCTAAATCATGCCAACCTACCCATTCTACTTCTGAAGACTTATTTATTTCTCCATCTTCATATTTTGCTACAAAAGTAAGCATTAATAAGTCTTTATCTTCTATGCATTGGCTTCCTAAATATTTAATGTTTCCTATGGTAATTCCTGTTTCCTCTTTAACTTCCCTATAAACAGTCTCCTCTACTGTTTCTCCATTTGTAACATACCCTGATACCAAAACCTTAGAATTTTTAAATATATAACTTTGCTTTAAAAGAAGTATTTCTGTATCTTTTACTACTGCTACTACTACACAAGGCTTAGGTGTATTAAAGAAAAACATATCATCATTTTCACAATATGGTACTGTTCCTTCATCCCAACTACTTCTTTCAATAAGCTTATTTCCACAAATAGGACAATAATTATAAATCATAAAATCTCCTCTTTCTTACCCTTACTTCTTAAATTTAAACTTATTACTCTTAGTTTATCATTTTTAAGCTTTTAAATTATAGTATAACCTTAACCTCTTTACTTAAAGTTATAAAGTCATCTCCAACTTCACATTCATAAGCAAAAATATCTACTCCCTTTGATTTGGCATATCTTAATGCTTCGCCAAACTCTTTATCCATTTTATCATGAGGAGAAAAGCTTTCAATATCATTCATTTGAACTAAAAATAGAACCCCTGCTCCTCTTCCTGTATGTTTTACATCTACTAATTCTAATAAATGCTTTCTCCCTCTCTCTGTAGGAGCATCAGGAAACATAGTTTTTTTATCTTCTTCAAGAGTCACTCCCTTTACTTCTAAATAATATTCGTCCCCATTATCATTACTTAATTTAAAATCAAACCTACTATTTCCAAAAGTTTTTTCTCTATTTATGATATTATACTTTTTTAAAGAAGGTATATTTCCCAATTTTAGTGCTTCCTCTACTACTTTATTGGGAATATGTGAGTCTATATTTATAAGCTTATCTCCTTTATATCCTGCAATAAGGTCATACCTTGTTTTTCTAGTAGGTGCATTTTCCTCTCTTAATACCACAGTGCACCCTGGAATCAATATCTCCTTACATCTTCCTGTATTAGGTACATGTACTAACTCTTCTTTACCATCTATGATAACATATCCTTGAAATCTATTTGGTCTTCTTATAAACTCAACTTTTAGTATATTATTATTAATTTTCATATTGCCATCTCCACAAACTTTCATTTTATTTAGATTCTATCTATATTAATATTGTAATATTAATGTAAAATATGTAACATATAAATTTTATTTGTAACAAATATGTAATAAATATATAATTTATTTGTAACTTATAAAATTAGCTATTTGTATATAATAAGATTATAAAACATTATGCTCGAAAAATATATGGAGGAATGTATTATGAAAAGCTGCAATAAAAAAGTTATTATTGCTATATTAATTCTCTTTGTTATATCAATACTAACCTTTGTGTTTTTTAAGAAAAATGTTCTTAAAGTAGCTTATGGCGAAAACATTTCCCATGCTAAGGATAAAGTATTATATAAATTTTTTAAATTACAAGAAAATACTACTTTATATTATAGTGGAAGTCTAGAATACGTAGAAGAGATAAGCGTAAATAGTACAGAAAGTAATGATAATGAAACTATAGTTAACATATCTGGTAAAGTAATTCCTATGAGTGATGAGGGTCTAGATGAGTCAAAGTTAAATATAAAACTTAGTTATATCCTTGATGGTACCTCTGTAAGACAAATTATTGAGAACCCTAATGATATGCATTCTCAATCTATAATTAAGGATAGTAAAATTCTTGTATCACCTTTAGCTGTAGATAATACTTGGATTGAAAACTTTAATTATAAATCTAAAGAATATACCGCATCTACTAAGATAATAAATATAGGTGAAAATGAAGAAGGTAAAAAGATAATAGAGACGGAAACTACAGTTAATAACATTGAAGGTTTTGGAAATAATACTTACAGAGAAATTAAAACTTATACTGAAGGTTTAGGTCTTACTAATTTCACAAGAACTTTACCTAGTTTTGGGGACAGTCAAACTCCTTGTTTTGACTTTACAAAAGAATTGTTTAAAATAGAGTAAAGCGTGACTAATAATCACGCTTTTTTATTGCTTTATATTTTATTATTATCTAAAAATATCTTTCTTTAAATTTTAAAATTTATCCACAATTACACCAAAACTTGATGCTTTTATCCACGGTTTATCCCTAAGTGTGGATAAAGATTTTTTATCCCCAGTAACTACTACCCCTATTATTCTAATTTTTTTTGAATCTATTTTCCCATTATTATCTTCTAATATTTCAAATATATTTTTGCATTTATCTTTATGTTTTTTATCTAAACATCCTAAATCCAAAATAAACCTTTCCTCAGGCTTTTCATATCGACTATTTGATGAATCTCTTTCCATAAATCCGATCATGCTATCAGAGGTCTCTAGTAATACTTTCTCTAAATTAGTAGTATCATTCATTTCAATTATGTCCTCTTTATTAAATGTATCTACCCAATACCATGCTAAATCTATGTCTTCAGCAATCAATTTTTGAACCTCGCTGACTGAATAATCTCTATCAAAAGACAATGCCATTTCTATGCTTTTACTGTCTTCTAATTCATCTAATAAATTTAAATCATTATTATACTTTTTAAAGCTAACTTTTGGATGGTAAAACTTCATTAATCTATGACCTAAACCATTATATATTGTTTCTTCTTCAATATCCTCATAATTTTGGGGAGCCTTAGGTAAAATATCTACAGTTGGTTCAATCTTGCCATTATCACTATTTAAAAACCCATAATTATATTCAATGCCTCCTAAACTTACACGTACTCCATTTATGTATTTATCATATCCAGAGATGGCATGTCCTGAAAAGAATCCCACCTGATAGCCAGTGCCATTACGTATAACATTTGGTGATGAAATATCTAAATAATAGATATTTTGTTCTACAATTTTATTTTCTAAATACTCCAAATAATAATTATTTGCAAAATAAGTAGTTATTAAACAAACAAAAAATACAAATACTATTTTAAATAATGACTTTATTTTTGTTATCCTAATAGATCTTTTGATTTTTTTATCACTGAATATATCTTCTATATTTTCTTTTTCAATATTAGATGCTAATTCTTCATTTATATTTTTATTATCTTTCTCCACTACCTTTCCCTCCATATTCCATTTTAAAACTTTTTCTAGCTCTATAAAGATATGTTCTTATTTTATCTTCACTCATATCTAAAATTTTAGATATATCCTTATAGGATAATCCAATATCATATTTAAGTATCAATAAATTTCTATAGGTTGGATTTAATTTATTTAATATAGATTCTATATCTATTTGATCATTACATTGAGTACTAAATTCACTAAAAATAGAAGTTATAAAATTTTTATCATCTATATTTACAGAAGGATATTTGGATTTTTTTCTGTATAAGTCATAATATTTATTTAAAGCTACTTTAAATAGCCATGAACTAATGTTATTTATATCAATAACATTAATATACTCTATAGTTTTACACATGGTATCTTGTATAATATCCTCAGCATCATGATGACTACAACCTATTTTTAAAAGATACTTATATATTATTTTTATATCATCTTTGAACAATTTATCTATCAATCCATCATTCATTTAATTCTCCCATATACAAATATTTTACTGTATTAAGTAATTTTAACTGTACCTTCATATATATAACGATTAATTATATAAAAAGTAAACAATATATTTTAAAATACTTTATTATCTTTATACATAATAAATAAAAGAAGCATCTTATTAAAGTTGCTTCTTTTATTACTATCAATAAAGCTCTATATATTTGATTAATATTGAGCATATCTATTATTATATCTCTATTAATTACAATAAAAAAATCCTTAGTACATCGTGTACTAAGGACTGGTGGCTCACCGGGGGATCGAACCCCGGACACCATGATTAAAAGTCATGTGCTCTACCGACTGAGCTAGTGAACCATATTGTTAGCTAAGTTTTCTTAGCTAACACTACCTG
>NZ_DDOV01000095.1:0-2056 GCF_002341865.1 Clostridium sp. UBA2485
TTGAGGTGGTGGAGATTATTTAGAAGTCATTTGTCAGTACAATAGAAAATGATAGCTCTGTAAATAAAATCACTCAAATCTTCACCACTAAATTGGTTTATATATTTTTTGAATCTGCTATCAAACTTGTAAGTATTTGCGATGCATTTCAGGATTTCATTATTACATATAAAAAAGTCTTGAAAGCTGTCTGCCCATTGTTTGACAATGGACTGTACATTATCCGAAGCAGGAGATTCTTTCATATGCTTGGCAAATAGTTTGAACAGCTCTTTCATGCCATCATCAAACTCAGTATAGAGTCTATCTTTTTCTTCGCTGGTTAATAGGGACATATTTTTCTCATACTCTTTGAATTTTTCTGTTTCACCGTAGGCAAATTTTGCCTCTCTCTTGCATTGCTCTTTTAGAGGAAGAACATTTGTGTTTTCAAATATGTCTAAATCAAATATATCCTCACCGGATAAGTAACGTTCTAAGTTGGACATCATTTTTTCCAATTTCTCTTTTTTTCTTGATAAAATTTTATAGTGACGTTCCAATATTCTGTTTTGCTCTTGTTTTGATAATTGAAGAATGCAAGATATATCTTTTAATGGCAAATCCATTTCTTTCAAAAACAGAATAATTTGTAGTCTTTCAAAATCGTTCATATCGTATAAGCGATAGCCATGAGAGGATAGGTTTGTTGCTTTCAACAAACCTATCTCATCATAGTAATGTAAGGTTCTTCGTGTAATTCCTGCTATCTTGGTTATTTCGTTTACTGTATAATACTGCTTTCGCACTTTGATCATCCTCCCATTAATGTTGAGATTTAGAACTTCATCTACTTTAACATCTCAATGCTGTCAATCCAATCTTGAACATGCTTATCATCAAAATCGCTTGTTGGCGCAAATCCCGGTAACAATTTTGAATTAGGGCATTCTTTAGATATATTGATTTCTATTTGCCCAAATCCACCACCACCATGAGTGCAAAACGGAATGATTGTTTTTCCGTTCAAATCAACACTACGCAGAAAACTCAATATCGGCGGTGCAAAAGATTTGAACCAATTAGGTGTTCCTACAAAAATATATTCATACTTGTTTACCGGTTCATTTCCAGACAGCAACTTAGGACAGTACCCCCTTTCAATTTCATTTCTTGTTTCTTTTGTTGCGCCATTGTAGGTAAATGAATAAGGTTTTTCTGGGATTAACTCTCTAATATCTCCATCTGTAATGATTGCTATATCTTCTGCCAAACTTTTTGTTGTATTTGAATAAGAGTAATATACAACCAATGTTTTACTCATAATAAATCCTCCGAAATTCTATTTGCATATTTTGCTTTTCTTCATTATAGTCTGTAACGTAACGTAACCGTCAAGTCCCTATATAAAAATAAATTCTAAAATAACTTGGTAACCTTATTAATGGGAATATCAAAACAGTAAATTGAATTGTAATGCAAAAGTAGGCGCAAATTGACACAAAAAATGACCTATCCAGACGACTGTTTCTGAATTATAACTTGCCGCCAAGGTACTACCATGCCCAAATGGTATCTTTTTGTATCCTCAAGGCATGTGGAGACTTGTGTGTTGCTACAACGAAAAATTATATAGAAGTCCTTAATTTTAGGCGCTTCTTCAATCATTTTGTTTTTATAAATGAGGGTGATAATATCCGTAATAAACAGTTTAAAAAATATATTAATGTTTCTGTGGTTATTGATATGAAGTGTGGAGATACAAAGAATAAAATTAAAAGTTATGAGATACTGTGAAAATGGTATCTCTTTTTTATGTCTGGATGTTCAGAAATGAGCGCCTATTTTGTGTAAAAAATCATGGGAAAAGTGATTAGTATACAACGAAAAGATGAGGAACTTTTATCTCTATTAAAAAAGAAATAAAATCATTCTATTTAATTGATATTTACCTAAGCAGACAAAGGCAATGCAAGTATCACAGTTTGATTTAGTGCTGGAAAAGAAGGAAAACAACTGGAAGATTGTCAAGAAATAGTATTGACAAATTCACTGGTCACCCCTATACTAAAATAGA
>NZ_DDOV01000095.1:2175-2898 GCF_002341865.1 Clostridium sp. UBA2485
ATATGATGATTTTTTAAACATGGAATCAGTTTTAAGCCCTAATCCCGAAGAACCCTTATTACCGCAGATAAAAGATTGGATTCAGAAAACAGTGTTGTCAATACAAAATTCAGAAACGAATTTAGTACGTGCAAAATCAGAATTTTTTCTTTCACATGATGTTTCTGAAATTCCATATTTACGAGAAAGGCATGAAAAACTTGCAAATGCTATTCAGTTATTCATTAATATGGGAATTGAGTCAGGAGAATTTAGAGATAATATTGATGTAAATTCCTTTGCTGAATTACTTATTGCATTAATTGATGGCGTTATGTTGCATCATTACTATCAGTATTCTTCTAGTTTTAATCTCTTAGAAATACTAGGTCTAATAGAAAAAATGATAGAGAACTTTCTATCTTAAGGAGGAGCATATAATGTTTGAAAATAAAGTGATAAGACTACGAAAATTTTCTTTAAATGATTATTCTACCTATCATAATTGGCGTAACGACATAGAGGTTATGCAAAGTACTAGTCCACAACTCGATATGTATACTTTGGAAGAAACGGAAGAATACGTTTCAGCAATAGCCACTCAATCTAATGCTAAGGGTTATATTATTGAGCACAAAGAAACTAATCAAGCAATCGGTATCATTTCTTTAATAAATATAGATTATAAGAATCGCTCTGCTGAGTGTATTATTGATATTGGTGTAAAAGAGATGTGGGGAAAAG
>NZ_DDOV01000076.1 GCF_002341865.1 Clostridium sp. UBA2485
TCTTAAACTAATTTTTTACTAGCAATATCTCACTAGTTCTTTATAAGAAGTGATTCATAACTTTAAAAATAAATAATTTTAAATTTTTCAGCTTTTACTGAGAAATACCTACGCATTTTTAATCAATTATTTTATTTGCAATGTTTTAAATATGAATAATTAAGGAAAATATAATATTAATGAACTAACTTTTTTAAAAAGTTTTTAAGAAAAGTGATAAAATCGCTTTTCTTTTTTTTATAAGTAAATATCTTTTATTATACATAAAATTAATTAACTATTTTTATATTTACAAAATATATAAGTATTCATTATTATAGTTTAATTTTCAATTAAACCTTATTATTTTTAATATATTTTTATTTGTATTAAAAATATATCTATAAAAACATGTTTATACAAATATATATATTAATAAATTAATTTAAATAGTAAATTTAGTCGAAAAATAAGGAAAAAATTTCATATACAAATTGAATGAAGTTATTTATATAGGACAACAATATTAGTGGAGGTGTTTTTATGGATAATAAATCTAAATTTAAACAATTCTTGAAGAAGGAGGGCTTCTACGTAATCTTATTTGTATGCTTATGTGCTGTGGCTACAGTAGCAGTTATAACAGCTGGAAATAGAAAAGATGTTGCTACTAATCCACCTGTAATAGAAGAAACTGCAAAAGCTGAAGGTGATGCAGTAGTAGATCCTAAGAACTTTAATGATGCATTACAGGTTAAAAAAGAAGAATTAGAACCTGTACCAAATATTCAAGTTCAAAAGGAAAATGATAGTAAGGCTGTATCAAAAGAAGCTAATAGTGAAGCTATAAATCCTGTTAAAGGTTCGTTAGCAAGAGCTTATTCAGAAGATCCTGTATATATGGCATCAACTAAGGATTATAGACCACACTTTGGTATGGACATTAAGACTGAAAAAGGAGCATCTGTTGTGGTGGCTATGGATGGAGTTATTAAAACCGTAGATGTTTCAACAGAAGGAACATATGTAGAAGTGGATCATCAAAATGGAGTTCTTACTAAGTATTGTAACTTAGAAGAAAAAGTAAACGTTAAAAAAGGTGATAATGTTAAAGCTTCTCAAGAATTAGGAAAAATAGGAAATACAACAAACTTTGCTTATGAAGAATATGGTCCACATTTACATTTTGAAGTATTAAAAGATGGTAAAAATGTAGATCCAGCTAAATTTGTTAGTTATAAAAAATAACTATTTAGTTAACCATTTATCTTAAGTGAAAAATATTAGTTCATAACTAACTTAAATATTAGTCATTTTCCGATTATGTCGGAAAATGACTGATAACAAAGTAATTTAAACCAAGTTTTTAGCATATTTATAAATATAGAAGGGTTAAGGAGGTAACACTTTGAAAGACTACATCGAAGATAGAGTACTAGAGGTTGCAAAATATATCATTGAATCTCAAGCTACTATTAGAAAAACAGCTGTAGTATTTGGGGTAAGTAAGAGTACTATACACAAGGATATGACAGAAAGATTACCCAAGATAAATCCAAAGATTGCTGAGGAGGCAAAAAATATTTTGGATTTAAACAAAGCTGAAAGGCACATAAGAGGCGGTAAGGCCACAAAGATGAAATACAAAACGATTGAAGGATAAAATATTTCGTATTATAATAAGAGAATATAAAAGATTTTTATTATAAGTCTGTATATATTAAAATACGAAAGAGCAGGAGTGAATTTTAAGATGTTTTTTTTCGGAATGGGGACAGACATGGGTATAGATTTGGGTACCGCTACAGTGCTTGTGTATATTAAAGGAAAAGGTGTTATTTTAAAAGAGCCTTCAGTAGTTGCCATAAACAAAAATGCAAATAAGGTTTTAGCAGTTGGAGAAGAAGCTAGAAAAATGATAGGAAGAACTCCAGGAAATATAGTGGCAATTAGACCACTAAGAGATGGAGTAATTTCAGATTATGATGTAACAGAAAAAATGCTTGAACACTTTATAAGAAAGGCTTGTGGAAATAAGAAATCAGCTCCAAGGGTAGTGATTTGTGTTCCTTGTGAAGCTACAGAAGTTGAAAGAAGAGCAGTTGAAGATGCAGCAAGAAATGCTGGTGCAAAAAAAGTTCATTTAATAGAAGAGCCTTTAGCTGCAGCGATAGGTGCAGGTCTTGATATTTCAAAGGCAAGTGGAAATATGGTAATTGATATTGGTGGAGGTACCACAGATATCGCAGTTATTTCATTAGGTGGAATGGTTGTTAGAGAATCAATCAAAGTTGCGGGAGATAATTTTGATGAATCAATAACTCGTTATATAAGAAAGAAGCATAAACTTATGATAGGTGAAAGAACTGCTGAAGATTTAAAAATTAATATAGGTTCTGCCTATAAAAAAGAAGAAGAAATAAGTATGGAAATAAGAGGAAGGGACCTTATTACAGGACTTCCCAAAAATATAGTTGTTAATTCAACAGAAATGAGAGAGGCTCTAGGAGAGGCAGTAGCAGCTATAGCGGAATGTACTCATGCAGTATTAGAAAAAACTCCACCTGAACTTGCAGCTGATATAGCTGAAAAAGGTATAGTTATGACTGGTGGTGGAGCACTTCTAGATGGATTAGATAAGCTAATACAAGATTATACTAAAGTTCCTGTATATGTAGCTGAAGATTCAGTTTCCTGTGTTGCACTAGGAACTGGTAAAGCTTTAGACTTCATAGATAAAATGGATGATTCATTCAGCGGAGAAGATTTATCATTTTATTAATTTAATATAAAAGTTAGTTATTAAAAGGACATACTCTAAAGTATGTCCTTTTAATTTTACCCTTCTCAGCAAAGCTTCACCATTTTAATTCGTAAAAGTCCTTCAGCAAAGGCAATATTACTAAAACTTATTGCTTAAAAGCTGGATGCTTTAGAAGGAAGGATAAGAAAGTTGCGTACAGGAAAATTGTATATATTATTTAATTAGTGAAATGAGAAAATTTTAAAATTTCTTCTTTCTAACTCTATCTTACTTTACAATTCTCTACATTAAAGCAACTATATTCTTTATTTTGACACTGTAGATTGAAATGAAAAAGTCTCTCTAAAATTAGAGAGAACTCTTTAGGATTCTTTTGAAATTTCTTCGTTAAAAACTAAATAATAAGAGTGTATTAGTGCGCGAGTTACTACTTTAGATAATTGCATTATTAGATTTAGTCTTATATTTCTATTTGTAAATAATTCAGTATCCTCACTAGAATCGACAATTCCAATTATAGATATATCCCCTACTTGAGGAAGTTGTTTTCCTACACCTTTTCCAGGATTGATGGGGAAATCTCTTACTTGTATTTCTCCTATACTTGAAAAAGGACCTAAGCAAGCATCTATACCAATTATTTTTGCATCTGGATGTTTGATTTTTATTTGAGATAGTTTACTTTCAAGATTTAAGGCATGAATAGGTTCTGATATTGTACCATAAACTGGTAGTGGGAACTGTTTCTCCTTTAAAAAAGTTCCTACTAAAGGTCCTAAAGAGTCCCCTATGCATCTATCAGTTCCTATGCAAATAATAATAGTATTTTCATCCAAGTAGTCTTTAATAAAATTTGCTAAATTATAATAGGCTAAGGGACTGTTATAATGTGTCTTCACTCTAGTCACCTATTACACCTCCTAATTAATTATTTATAATTATATTTTGAATAATGTGTATTCTTAATTAATTAAAAATTAAAAGTATAAAATATAGGAATAAGTATATTAATATTCTATTTAATCAAAAAGCTATATTAAAATTTAATATTGTTTAAAGAACTTAAATATTTATCTTAGGATTTTATAAATACATTTACTAATTATCAAAGAGGAATTAATAAGTTTATAAATTAAATAATATTAAAGAATTTTATACACTATATACAATAGCCCTAATAAAATATATATGCTAAATAATATATAGTAATTATTGAATTTTATAAAAATATAGAGATATATAGGAAAGTAAAGCAATTAAAAGAAAAACTAATAATTGAAAATATAAGTATTTAAAATATGTTTTTAATTGCTATTGGAATTGCTAAAGATTACATCGTAATAAATGTATATTTGCTAAATTTTAGGTAAAGAATTATAAAAGATATTTTAACTACAAGGATGTGATGTAATGAAAAGAAAGATTTATTCTTTTATAGTTATTCTTTATACTATATTTACTATATGCATTTTTAAATTTTATGCTACAGATAAAAGAGACGAAGAGATAGTATCAAATATATTTAATAGAGACAACATAATGATAAATAATGATCAAATTTTCAGTATCCATGAAAAAAATGAGCTACATAAAGAAAAAGATTTAGAAAAAGAAGAAAAACTAGAAAAAAATATTCAAATAGATAATAATAAAAGCAAATTTAATGACAGAAATTTAGATACGAAACTATTTTTAGATGAAGTTGATGAGAATACAGAAGTAATAGTAGAAGGAGAATTCGATTCTTATAACATTGAGCAGAGGAAAAAAAATTCAGTAATAAAAATTCCACCAGAAGAGATTGAAACAGCATTATCCATTAATGATAAAGTGAAGCTTTTTACAATAAGTGATAAAATACCAAAAGAGGAACAGAATAAAATTAACGATTATCTGCAATATAAAAATCAAAAAATAGGAGTAAGAAAGAGCTTAGATGTATTAGAAAATTATTTATCAGAAAAAGAGCTTTATGAAGTTAAGAAAATAGCGAGAAAGTTCATAGATATGGATACTGTAGAGAATGCTGATTAATTTATATAGTAAACTCCTTAAAGATAATAATTTAAATACATTTTAGTATTTTCTAAGGCCAAGGTAACATTTTTATTTTTGGAATCTATATTATAACTAGAAGAATTTAAAATATTTTAGGAGTTGGTGATATGCCTTCTAGTAATTTAGCTTCAGTGTCAAATTTAATTCCTGCAATTTATAGTTTGGAACCTAAATCTATACTAGAAATAGGAGTTGGATTTGGCAAGATAGGATTTTTAGTTAGAGAATATTTAGATTTAAGAGAGAATAATGATGGTGGATATGCACCTTGGAATATATTAATAGATGGAATAGAAATATATGAGAAATATATCACACCAATACATGGCTATATTTATGATAATATATATATTGGTAATGCAATCAATATTTTAAATAAAAAGGATTTTCCTAAATATGACTTAATAGTACTTGCAGATGTTATAGAGCATTTGAAAAAATCAGATGGAAAAAAGCTATTAGAAGCATGTTTTAAGACATCGGATAGTGTTATAATATCAACACCATATATTTTTTATAAACAAGATGAATGCTATGGTAATGATGCAGAACAACATCTAAGTGGATGGGATATTAGTGAATTTAGAGCTATGGGAGCAAAGTATGTTTGGATATCGGGAATACTTTTATTTTCTATATTTACAAATAAAGTATTAAACTATAAAACAGATAATTTTTTAGATGATTTATTATTTGTAGCTCCACAATTACATCATATTAAAGATTTAATAACAGTTTATTTATCCACTGATCAATATGACCATTGCATAGAAGCTTGTGAAAAATATGAAAAGTTTTTTAAAAATGATTCATTCTTTACAAACATGAAAACAGTTGCTTTAAATATGAAAAACAAAGAAGAGTTGCAATAAACTTTAATTTAATATATAAGATATGCAATAATCATAATATGAGCAAATAGCGTGTATTGAGGAATTTTGATGCACATTATTTAATTGAATCTTTAGCTTTGAAATAAATCATATATAATTAAAACAATAATTGTAGCTATACGAAATATGAAGTAAAAATAAGAAAAATGGAGATAATAAAGTATAAATACTGAAAACGGTATAAAAAAAACTTGAAAAAATAGTTATAAAATTATATACTATTCCTTGTCAATGTTCTCAGGAATTTTTCTGAAGAACTTGTGAAAATACTGGCATTCATTGATAGTAGAGTAGCTAATTTGTAGTGAATAAGTTTAAGTTCTACTTTAAATAGTCAGTTTTATAACGTGGAGGAGTTCCCGAGTGGCCAAAGGGGGCAGACTGTAAATCT
>NZ_DDOV01000126.1 GCF_002341865.1 Clostridium sp. UBA2485
ATCACTATCCATTACACAAATTGGAGCATCAAAATTTGTGTAATGGATAGTGATACTTCAGAAAGTGTATTAACTTTAGCTATTGAACTTAAAGGGGTCAAGACCAAATCATTAGATAAATTGGATATAGGTGATGATATCTTAGTTAAGGGACCATTTTGGAATGGAATATTAGGATTGAAAGCAATAATGGAAGCTAAAAATCAGGTTTGTTTATTAGTAGTTAGAGGAATTGGTCAAGCACCTTTATTGCCAGTTTTAGAAAAGTTAAAGCATAACAACAATAAATTAATTGTCTTAATTGATAAAAATCCTTTTAAAGATATTTTCATTAAGGAAAAACTTTCCGAATATGCTGATGAAATTATAGAATGTATAACTATAATTCCTGGTGGACTGCTAAGTGGAGCATGTAAAAATAAGTTAGAATATATACTAGAAAATAACAAAATCTCATTGGTACATTGCGATGGTGCAGATATATTAAATTATCAAGTTATGAAAATAATAGAAGGTCATGATAAAAATATTAAATTTTCTTGTTGTAATAATGAAAAAATGTGCTGTGGAGAAGGAGTATGTGGAGCGTGTACTATTATGAATAATGATGAGAAGTTAAGAAGACTTTGTAAGATACAGACTGAACCAAAGCATATTTTAGAAGGGAGGAGAATGTTTTGAAGGTTGTAGTAATTGGGGGTGGATGGTCCGGTTGTGCCGCAGCCATATCTGCTAAAAAAGCTGGTGCAGAGGTTACTTTACTTGAAAAAACAGATTTATTATTGGGACTAGGAAATGTAGGCGGAATAATGAGAAATAATGGTAGATATACTGCTACTGAAGAACTTATAGCACTTGGTGCAGGTGATTTAATTCACATTACTGATAAAAATTCAAGACATAAGAATATAGACTTCCCTGGTCATAAGCATGCATGGCTTTATGATGTTAATAAAATAGAACCAGAGGTTAGAAAGCACTTGTTAGACTTAGGAATTGAAATTAAATTGGTAACTAGAGCAGTAGATGTAGAAAGAGAAGGGAGCAAATTAAAAGGCATATATATTTCGGATGGAAGTTTTATTGAAGGAGATGTTTTTATAGAAACCACAGGATCTACTGGACCTATGGGAAATTGTTTGAGATATGGTAATGGATGCTCTATGTGCATATTAAGATGTCCTGCTTTTGGACCAAGAATAAGCATTAGTCATAGGGCAGGGATTGAAGATATAAAAGGAGAAAGAGATGAAGATGTTTATGGAGCTTTTAGTGGATCTTGTAAACTAGCTAAGGAAACTCTTTCCAAAGAGATAATAGAAGAACTTGATGAAAAGGGTGTAGTAGTATTAACTGTTCCTGTTGAGGATATTAATTTAGATAAATTAACGCAAAAGGTATGTCAACAATATGCACTTAAAGAGTTTGCTGAAAATATAGTCTTACTGGATACTGGCCATGCAAAACTTATGACATCTTATTATCCATTAGAAAAGCTTAGAAAAATTAAAGGATTAGAATCAGCAAAATTTTTAGATCCTTATGCTGGAGGAAAGGGAAATTCTATTAGATATCTTTCTGTGGCACCTAGAACAGATGACTTAAAAGTTATGGGATTAGATAATTTATTCTGTGGAGGAGAAAAAAGTGGATTGTTTGTAGGGCATACAGAAGCTATATCCACTGGTTCTATTGCAGGACATAATGCAGTTAGGAATTATCTTGGAATACCATTATTAATTTTACCAAGGAATCTAGCTATTGGAGATATTATTGCTTATGCTAATGAAAAGGTACAAACTAAAGAAGGTAGAAGAAATAGATACACTTTCGCAGGAGCTGGATATTTTAAACGAATGCAAGAAACGGGATTATACTCAACGGATAATGAGGAGATTCATAATAGAGTTAAGAAAGTAAACTTAGATAATATATTTAATGAAAAATTAATATAAGGTATTAAAGGTTGGAGCAGATGTTCCAATCTTTTTTTATTAAATATAAGCAGTTATATTTTAAAATAGATATATGTAGAGATCATGAAAATAAAGTTTTTTATGAGTAGTTAAAGGATCAAAAATTCATTGCAAGAAGGGAGTATATAAACTATTAAAAGATAGATTTTTAAAATTTAAGAAGGGTCATATTAAAAAAATATATATAATTATACTTATAATAAGGTGGATAATATTATCCACCTTTATCTATTAAGATAATATCTTATTTTAAGCTATCTTTGTATATTTTAATAATATCATCTTCACAAACTATATTTGGATGATTTTTAAGTTTAGCATCGTTGCTAGCCATTGCCTTACCATAACTTAATATTTCCTCATCAGTAAGGTCTACTGGCTTTCCTAGAACTTCTATTAAAAATTCACCTAGTTCATCTAAACTATTAAATTTAAGTAATGATATTATTTTACTAACTTTTGCTTTATCACTACAAAAGTTTAAGTACGATTTTAGCAACATTCCATTTGCCTTTCCATGGGGAACATTTTTAAAATAAGTCAATGCATATCCCATGCCATGTGGGAGAGAAGTACCTGCTTGTGAGATTACCATTCCAGCAATGGTAGAAGCAATCAATAATTTTTCGCGAATTTCAAAGTTGATTTCATTTTTTCTTAAAGATTGAATACATTGACCAAATAATTCTAGCCCTTTTTCTGCTAATACATCACTAAAGATATTAGCATTAGTAGCTAGATAACCTTCAATTAAATGTGAAAGTGCATCTACCCCTGTATTCATCGTAACTTCTCTAGGGGTATTCATAAGATAAGTTGCATCTAAAAAAGCAACTGCTGGAAATATTCTTTGAGATATACCTTTTTTTGTTTGAAGTTCATGATCTGTAACAATAGCATAAGGTGTAGTCTCTGTACCAGTACCAGCAGTAGTAGGTACTGCTATAATTGGAATGGAATTTAATAGTGGTGAGATAGATAAATCCTTTAAATTTGAGTCAATATTTTTAATAAGTACTCCAGCTGCTTTTGCTGCGTCTATTGGAGAGCCACCACCTACACCAATTATAAAATCCACTTCTTCATCTTTTCCTAAGGTTGCAATTTTTCCTACAGTTTCTAGAGAAGGATTTTCTTCAACTTCATTAAATATAACATAAGGTATATTTAAATCCTTTAAAGATGTTTCCACATCTTTTAAAGAGCCATTTTTTTTTGATGAATTTCTACCAGTAACAATTAATGCTTTTGTACCAATACTTATTAATAAATTTTTATGATTATTTATAGCATTTTTTCCTACAACAATTTTTGTTGGCATATAAAATATTGGATTATTCATAATAATACCTCCTAAATAAAAGACTTTACATAAATATATCATTATTAGAAATTTTCTACAATAACAGTCAAATTATAAAAAAAATGTTTATAGTGTATATTAGTCATTTTAAGGAAATTAATACTTAGTATGTCAGCAAAGCTTGCTTGGAATTTCATGAAAAAATAATTGATAGCAACACTATTAGTAAAAATTATAGGTGTGTTTGAAAAAAGTATTTGCTTTATTTTCCACTAGTTATTTTTAGACCTTTCACATAAATTTTTGTAAGATGACAATGATAATTTTAGGAGGTGAAAATATGTCTAAGAAAAATAAAAAAGAAGATAATAAACTAAAAGCTCAAATGACTTCTATGGTTCAAGAAAGTGAAGATAGTAGAACTTCTAAAACAGGATTTATGGAAATGATGCCTAACTCAAAACAAATACTGAAAAAATAATATTTAAAGAGCTAGACATCTAGCTCTTTAAATATTATTAACAGAAGAAATTGCAAAAATAATTGTGATTTTTAATCCTTTACTATTAATTATAGAACTATTAATTGATTTTTATAGTTTTAAATATTATAATTCAAATGATGATTATTGAGTTTGACTAACTAGAATATAATTAGGAAGTGGTAATTTGCAAGAAAGACTACAAAAATATATGGCATCCTGTGGAGTTGCATCAAGAAGAAAATGTGAAGAAATAATATTAGATGGAAAAGTAAAAGTTAATGGTACAGTAATTACAGAGTTAGGATTTAAAATTAATCCTGAACTAGATATAGTACTATTTAATGATAAAATAATTAAGCCAGAAGAAAGAAAAGTCTACATAGCACTTCATAAACCAGAAGGATATGTATCTACTGTCAGTGATGAAAGAGGTAGGAAGACAATAATTGATTTAATAGATGTTAAAGAAAGAATATATCCTATTGGAAGGCTAGATTATGATACTTCAGGATTGATACTGTTAACTAATGATGGAGATGTTTATAATAATGTAATACATCCTAGGGAAGTTATTAATAAGGTTTATATAGCAACTGTAAAAGGTATACCTACAAAGGAAGAGATAGAAAAGCTATGTAAAGGTGTAGATATTGGAGGATATATAACTGCTTCATCAAAATGTACTGTAATTAAAAAAAATACTGAAGATAAAAATAATATAACATCTGATTTAAAAATAATTATTCATGAAGGTAAAAACAGGCAAGTAAGAAAAATGTGTGATGCAATAAATCACAAAGTTATAAAGCTTAAGAGATTATCAGTAGGTAAAATTCAATTAGGAAATTTACCAAAAGGTAAATATAGATTTTTAAATGAAGATGAAATAAAATACTTAAAAGGTGGGAAATAAGTTATTGTTTAAATATGTAAGCGACGTAAGCAGTTTATCTCAGTATATTATAAAAAACTATTCAATTGATAATAATGTAGCAATTGATGGCACATTAGGAAATGGGTATGATACTGATTTTTTAAGCAGTTTTTTTAACAAGGTTTATAGTTTTGATGTACAAGATATAGCTATAGAAAAATATTCTGAAAAGAAAAAGGAAAATGTAATTTTAATTAAAGATTGTCATAGCAAACTAAAAGAATATGTAAAAGAAAATGTAGATGTAGTAATGTATAATTTAGGATTTCTACCTGGAGGAGATAAAAAGATAACTACTGAAACAATCACAACTTTAATTAGCATAAAATCTTCTGTAGAAATATTAAAACCAGGAGGAATAATAACCATAGCAGTTTACATTGGACATGAAGAAGGAGAAAAAGAAAAGAATGAAATATTAAAATATGTTTCTAGTTTACCGAAGGATACATATGGAGTAATGCTTCATAAGGTTATAAATAGAAGTGAAAAAGCTCCTCAATTAATTGTAATAGAAAAGAAATAATTAAATTTATAAAAAGATTTTATTATAAATAATAATTAGTAACTTTACACAGTATAATGATAGATAGTAAATTTAAATAATTGTAAGATATAAAAATTTAATGTAGAATATGAAAAAATAATTATTTTAATGTATATAACGATTTAGACATAATATTATTATATACATGTAAAAAAAGTTGATATTTCAGAATAATAGCTTGAAAATAATACATTAATTTGAAATTTTATAAAAAAGAAAAGTAGCATATTACATGAACTTAAAAAAGAAATGAAGCCAATATTTCAAAATACAAAAAAATGAAATATTTATTGATAAATGGTTCACAAAATGTTAAAATGAAACAGTAAAAAAGTTAAAAGTGAAGTAAATAAAAAAGCATATAGTTAATAATTTCTTCATTTTATGAAGGGGTGGTTTAATAATGGATAACAATAATCAAGATCTTATGAGAATGATACAAACAAAATTTCCAAGACTAAGTAAAGGACAAAAGCTTATTGCGGAGTATATATTAAAACATTATGATAAAGCAGCCTTTATGACTGCTGCTAAACTTGGAACTAGTGTAGGCGTAAGTGAATCTACAGTAGTTAGATTTGCTAATCAATTAGGGTATAGTGGTTACCCAGAACTTCAAAAGGCTTTACAAGAGCTTATTAAAAATAAACTTACAACAGTTCAAAGAATAGAACTTTCAAATGATTTTATAAGTCATAATAATGCATTGAAAGGTGTTTTAAAATCTGATATTGAAAATATACGAGTCACATTAGAAAAAATTAATCATTCAGCTTTTGATGAAGCTGTTAATAATATTTTCAAAGCTAAGAATATATACATTATTGGATTAAGAAGCTCTACTGCCCTTGCAGACTTTTTAGGATTCTATTTAAATTTAATATTAGATAACGTTAAAATTGTGTCTTATGGTATGAGTGACATTTTCGAGCAAATGTTAAATTTGTCTGAAGAAGACTGTGTAATTGGGATAGGATTTCCTAGATATGCTATGCGAACTATAGAAGCATTAACTTTTGCAAAATCTAGAAAGGCAGCAGTAATTGCTATAACTGACAGTGTATTATCTCCTTTAGCAACTAGAGCTGATTATACTTTAGTAGCAGAAAGTAATATGGCTTCTTTTGTTGATTCCTTGGTAGCACCATTAAGTGTTATTAATGCACTTATAAT
>NZ_DDOV01000053.1 GCF_002341865.1 Clostridium sp. UBA2485
GTCAGTCTCACCACCTCTGGGGAACAGTAGTGAAGCCCTTCAGGAGCTCCCCTGAGGTGCAGTATAGGGCGGAACAAGATCAGTGAGCTTATACTACTATTATGGAGATAAGCAATATAATTTAAATATTGTTTAATGCCGCAGATATAGTTCCTTAGCATACTACACCCCAGGGGTTTTAGTGTTGCATCGTTCCAAGAAAAATAAAATATAGAAACACATGTTAATATTTATTTGATAAATTTATAGGTAATTATTGTATTTAATAGCAATTTACATATTTTTATCAATATATTTACAGTAATAATGCAAATATTATTGCGAGTATTTTTTAAAAAAATTTTAAATTTTTGCTAAAATCATGTTCCAAATAGTGGAACATCTTGAACGTTCATTAATAAGTTAGTTCGTATTATTCGTATTACTTTTAACATGGTCATGTTCTTTTTAGATTCTATATTTAAAATTTGCAATAATATATAAGATATTAATGCAGAGTAAATCTGTATTTTGAGTGCATTTTCATTGTGACCTATCCAATGTTTAATTGTTAGGTGTTGCTTAATCCACTTGAAAAAGCACTCAATTTTCCATCTTATTTTATAAAGATAAATTACCTTTCTTGCACATATATTACGCATATTTGTTAATAATCTTATTTCTACCTCTTCATTTTTACTGTTAATATCAGTATAAGTAATTTCCCTATATACTCTTTTATTTTCATCTGTATCTTTATTTTTAATTGCATTGGCACCTAATAATATATCTCTATCTAATACATTGTCTTTTGAACAATATCTTTCCCCACAATAAAACACCTTAGCATCTGTATACAGTGGAGTAATAAATTGAATTTTATCATCATAAAGCGTACTATACCACTTATAGCTACGATATCCTCTATCAAATAAATATATGCTTCCATCATCCATAATAATGTTGTCTATACAATCCATATCCCTAATCTTTGAAGGAAATATATTAACTTTTTCAGGAATATCTTTTGTATAGTTATATAGTATATTAAATTTAATTGAAGATTTTTCACATTCATAATAAAGCTTCGGAGCTAATTTAGCAGCTATTTGAATTGTAGTAGAATCCATAATTTTTATATTTCCTAATTTCTTTGAAGCTTTATTAAACCCAACTCTTTTTACAAAATAGCTCACAATATCTTGAAAAGTTTTTTCGAAAACCTGATAATTTCTTTGTTCATTTTTACGAGATATTTGAGATATACTTGGTAAGTTAAAAAGTTCTTGTATACTTGGTGTTTCCTTATAAACATCAACTAAAGCATGAAGTGAGTTATAATTAGAAACCTGTAGAAATATCATTGATTTTACATGAGAAAAAGTATCAAAAGTTTTTGTTTTGAAATCACTATTGTACGTGTTTGCTAAATAATTTACTTTATTCCTAGAAATTGGTTTAATTAATTTTATAAAAACTTTTTCCATTTTTCTGCTGATCATGATAAATTACCTCCTTTAAAACAATTTTAATAATATTCTTATTAAAATATCAATAAGGTTTCTTTAGGTAATTTAGGATACTTATTCAAAGATACAACACTAAAACCCCAGGGGTTTAAATAGAAAATAGTTACAGATTTAAATTTTATGACTACTTAGTTTTGTTTTAAATATACAATTTTGTTATAAACCCCAGGGGTGGAAGGTTAATGCTTAGAAATATCCATAATTGTGAATTTTGCATTGTGAACTGTGAATTAGATAAAATTATTGCATTGATAGGTCATTATGGTAAAATATATTAGCGCGATGAATAATTAATTAAAAAATACAATTAAAGGATTGGAGGGATCAAAATGATTGAAATGAAAGGAATATCAAAAAGTTTCCGTGTCTCTAAACGAAAAGGAGGGTTAGGTAATGCTTTTAAGTCATTCTTTAAACGGGATTATCAAGTAGTAAATGCACTTGAGGACATATCATTTACTATAGATGAGGGGGAAATGGTAGGATATATAGGACCAAATGGTGCTGGAAAAAGTACTACCATTAAAATAATGAGTGGTATACTTCATCCTGATAGTGGAGAATGTTATGTAAATGGAAAAATTCCATGGAAGGATAGGATAAATTATGTAAGAGACATAGGGGTTGTATTCGGTCAGCGTTCTCAACTTTGGTGGGATGTTCCTGTTGAGGATTCTTTTCAGCTTTTAAAGGATATATATAAAATTCCTGATAAAAGCTTTAAAAATAATATGAATATGATTAGTGATTTACTGGATATTGAAGATATTATTAAAGTGCCAACAAGGCAATTAAGTCTTGGACAGCGTATGAGATGTGAAATAGCAGCATCACTACTACATAATCCTAAGATATTATTTTTAGATGAACCTACTATAGGTCTTGATGCAGTATCCAAAATTGCAGTAAGAGATTTTATAAAAACTATTAATAGAGAAAATAAAACTACTATTATACTTACAACCCACGACACACAAGATATAGATGCTCTTACTAAAAGAATAATTTTAATTGGTCAAGGAAAAGTTTTACTCGATGGTGACTTAGAAGATTTAAAGCAAAAGTTTAATCAAAATAGAAAGATAACTTTAGACTATAATGGTGATATAAATGAATTAACAAAAGGATTAGCTTTTGTAGAAAAATACTCTGGACATGCAGTTGTATCAGTTGATACGGAGATTATATCAATTTCATCTGCCATGTCTTATTTAGCTGAAAAGGTTGAATTAAATGACTTTAGTGTTAACTCAGCTACAGTAGATGATGTAGTAGTTGGTTTATACAAGGAGTATAAGATATGAAGGCATATTTATCATTTTTTAGAATTAGATTTATAAACGGACTTCAATATAGAGTAGCTTCATATGCAGGGATAGTTACTCAATTTGCCTGGGGATTTATGTATATAATGTTATATCAAACCTTTTATAATAGTAATCCCACAATGTCACCTATGGAATTTTCACAGCTTTCAAACTACATATGGCTTCAGCAAGCATTTTTAGCGCTTTTTATGACATGGTTTTTAGATAATGATATTTTTGATTTGATATCAACAGGAAATGTTTCTTATGAATTGTGTAGACCACTAGATATTTATAATATATGGTTTGCTAAAAATTGCTCATTGAGACTTTCAAAAGCGGTTTTAAGATGTGGTCCAATATTGATTATTGCATTTCTCTTACCAGAACCATATAGATTTACTTTACCTAGCTCATATATGTCAGGTATTCTTTTTATTCTTTCTATGTTTTTAGCATTCATTGTAGTTGTATCATATTGTATGTTAGTATATATATTCACTTTTTACACCATTTCTCCTATGGGAGTGAGAATGGCGCTGGTTATGACTGCCGATTTTTTCTCTGGAGCACTTGTACCTTTACCACTTTTACCAGATTGGTTGACTAAATATATATATCTTACACCTTTTGGAGCTATGCAAAACGTTCCATTTAGAATTTACAGCGGAAATATTCCTTTAGATGATATCTTTAGGACAATTACATTACAAATAATTTGGGCTATAGTGCTTATTGTAGTTGGTAAGGCCTTATTATCAAAAACATTAAACCGTGTAGTTGTACAAGGAGGTTAAGGTATGAAACTATATATTAAATATCTTTCTATTCATTTACATTCAGCTATGCAATATAAAACTTCATTTATACTTACTGCAATAGGACAAGCATTAACAACTCTTTTTTCATTTATAAGTATGTATTTTCTTTTTGATAGATTTGGAAGTATTAAGAATTATACCTTTAATGAAGTATTATTGTGCTTTAGTACAATATATATGTCCTTTGCACTAGCAGAGTGTTTTGGTAGAGGATTTGATAGATTTTCTGGGATGATATCTAATGGCGAATTTGATCGAATTATGGTAAGACCTCAAAATGAAATATTGCAGATAATAGGATCTAAGATAGAGCTCACAAAAATTGGGAGATTTGGACAAGCATTTATTGTATTTATTTACGCTATAATTACCTGTGGAGTTCATTGGAATTTGGAAAAAATATTAGCACTTACTTTAATGATAGCAGGTGGAGTATGTTTATTTTTCTGCTTGTTTATAATATATGCATCAATATGTTTTTTCACTTTAGAAGGATTAGAATTTATGAATATTTTTACTGACGGTGGTAGAGAGCTTGCACAATACCCATTAGACATATATAAAGAATGGGTATTAAAATTTTTTACTTTTGTTATTCCGCTTGCATTTATTAATTATTATCCTTTTCTATTTCTTATAGATAAATATCAAGAAGACAAAATTTTTCATATGTTATCGCCAATAATTTCTTTCTTATTTTTAATTCCAACCTATATACTTTGGCGTTTTGGAGTTAGGCACTATAAATCTACAGGGTCATAATTGGGCAATTGAGAATTGAAAATGGACAATTGACAATTGTGGTTGAAATTAGTTTTAATCAAACTAATTTCTTAAATAGATTTTGTAGCGGCGAACAGTGTTCGCCATATCTCCCGCTATAGGAAAACAGTTTAATCAATGGATAATCAAAATAATTAATATTTGATGTGTAAAACATAAAAAAGTATATAAGTTAACGAAAAAATAGCATTGATATTAGCATCATCAATGTTATTTTTATTGACATTTATGCTCAATATTATTCTAATTTCCAGTAAGAATTTAATATTAATGCAGATAATAATACTAATATGAGTGAAAAGAGTGAGATAATGAGAAAGACTAATAAACCTATTATAATGCTAATTATCCTAATGTTAGGATTTCAGGTTATATTTGTTTCTGCTAATACATTATATCCGCCAAATATACCGTATCAGCCACCAGAGCAATCAAGAGAAGAATTATATCAAGATATTTTTATATCATTGTTGTTACCATATATTCAGAATGAAGTTGATAAATACTACTCAAAGTACCTAACGCAGACTCCAATGGTTGCTCCGTACACAGTATATGTACTGAAGGCTGAAAGACCGAATGGTTATAGAACATTCTCTTTTAGATTAAAACTTCAAGTTGATTCCTATATAGGACCACATAACAGTGTGGGACTCGACTACATAACTGTTAAAGTAGAAGGCTTGGGAGATGTTAAAATTGAAAAATTTGAACATATAAAAAGTTATGTGCTACCTCCTAACTACGAGGATATAATTAAGAAAGGTTATAAAAATCCGATTCCTTAAATTAGTGTTATTTTCAATTGTAAAATTTAATAATGTAGATGTAGAACTCTGCACCTAAGGGTTGGAAGATAATTATGTAACGGCGAACAGTGTTCGCCATTTTTTTATTAACAGCTAATTTTCAATTAAACAAGTTATCTTTTATATATTTGTAAAAAAGGAATTTTTTAGTTTGCATTGAATATAGACACAAATAGACAGGATGTGCTTATAAAATAATTTTAAATAAGGGGTAAAAATATGAAAAATTATTTAGAAGAAGGGGTTCCAAGCATAGAGGAAGCAAGATTATTATTGGAGGATGGAAAAAGATTGTTTCCAGGTCCTTGGATAGAACATTCAATTAATGCTGGAAAAGCAGCAGAATTAATAGCAAAGAATTGCAAGGATTTAAATCCAGAGGTTGCATTAGTTCTGGGTATGCTCCATGACATTGGAGTAAGATTCGGGCCAACATATATGAAACATATTTTACTTGGCTATAATTTTGCCATGGAAAAAGGATATCATAAAGTAGCAAGAATTTGTTTAACTCATTCATTTAACTGTAATGACATAAGAAGCAGCTTTGGTAAATGGGATTACTGTAGCGATGAAGAATATAATTTTGTTAAAGATTATATTGAAACTACAAAATATGATGATTATGATAAGTTGATACAATTATGCGATGCATTAGCACTTCCAAGTGGATATTGTTTAATGGAGAAAAGAATGGTTGATGTAGCATTAAGACATGGAATGCATGAACATATCATTGATAAATGGAAGGCAACCTTTGAAACTAAATTATATTTTGAAGAAAAAATGGGGAAATCATTATACAGCGTATTGCCAGGAGTTGTAGAGAATACTTTTAAATAATGCACAATGTACATTTCACAATTCACAATTAAGGAAGAAATTATTTCTTTAGCAAAATAATTTCTTTAANNTTCTCAGTGATAACTGAGAAATTTCCACAATTGTGAATTGTGCATCGTGAATTGTAAATTAAATAAAATTGTCCATTGTCCATCGTCAATTCTCAATTGTTAAAGTATGTGGTTCCAAAGAGTTTTTCTTTCCATTCATGGATTTCAAAGAGAAAAGAGGTATAAATTATAGTTTCAAATGCTTATGAATGATAGAAAGATTTTTGATGCTAAAGAAGAAAAAAATTCAAAGAACAATTATAAATTTTAAATAAAGCTATAGGAAAGACTTAATAATATTACGTCCTAATAGCTTAATTTTGGAGGTATAAAAGATGAAAAGTAAAGACATAAAGATATCTTGTTGAGCAAGTAAAGAAAATTCTGTTGGTTTAACAGAACAATTTTATGCATGTCCTACATGCAATGGAAATACTAAAGAAGTAAGTGGAATAACTGTTAGGCATTTTATAATTGATGATCTTGTAGATAAAGTGAATGAGAGTAATTATCGTATTTGCCTAAATGAAGATTGTGAAGTTGTTTATTATGATTTAGATGAGAATATAATATTTAAAAAGCAAGATATGAAAATTCCCATTTGGTATAAAAAAGACGTCAATCCTAAATATATATGTTACTGTAACCATGTAACGGAAGAACAAATTGTTAATGCAGTCCTTAATGATGGAGCAAAGGATATAAAGGATATTATTAGGCTTACAGGGGCAATGAAGAATGGGAAATGTAAAATTAATAATCCTTTAGGTAAGTGTTGTGGTCCTATTATTCAAGAAACAATCAACAAAATATTGAACATAGAATCCTAGGATATAATTAAAGGGACGGCTTAGACAATGGAGAATTGAAAATTGACGATTGACAATTATGGTGGAAATTAATTTCTTTAAATAGATTTTTAAATAAAAGTGACTTTGTCACTTTGAAAATAAATTTAAAATTTCTCGTATAAATAAGAAGTATCAATAATTCTCCATTGTCAATCGTCAATTTTCAATTGTAAAAGTGGGATATAAAAAATGTTATCTTTAGTAGTTAATGTATAGTAAGTTAAATGATGAATATATCCTAATAAAACCAGTAAATATAAGGGTTTATTAGGATATGTGATTGTAAAGTAAGTATACCTTAAAACTGAATATGAAATAATTATTAAACAGTAGAATAACTATTGTACATATGTTCTAATGATGTTGAAATGTAAGTAATTAGAAGCTATTTAACATTTTAGACATATTAAAAAACTGGAACAAGATAAAAAGAATCTTATCGTTCAGTTGGTGGATTATGAGGAATTGAAATCTGAAAACGAGCGATTAAAACAGAGATTAGCAAAACAATAACTATTTAGACAAATCACAGTTTGTTGAGATGATGATATAAAGTGAAAATACAGAATCTGGAGGAAATACATATCATGAATGATTTTGATACAATAACGAATCTGGCAATGGAATTACAATCAATAGCTCAAATTGGTCTGACTTATACGAAAGATGTTTATGATAAAGAGCGTTTTGAGAGAATAAGAGAAATATCTGCAGAATTAATGGCAATAAAGACAGGATTTCCGATAGAAAAGGTGAAAGAATTATTTTGTAATGAAACAGGATATCAAACTCCTAAAATAGAAACAAGAGCAGTAATCTTTAAAGAAAATAGAATATTGCTTGTAAAAGAAAAGGGGAAATGGTCTCTTCCTGGTGGATGGGTTGACTATAATGAGTCAATTACTTCAAACACAATTAAAGAAGCTAAAGAGGAATCAGGATTAGATGTGAAACCGATAAGGATTATTGCGATACAAGATAGAAATAAACACAATGTTCCCCAATATGCTTATGGGATAGTTAAGGTCTTTGTTCTGTGTGAGGTATTGGGTGGAAGTTTCCAGCAAAACAATGAAACAACAGAAAGCAATTATTTTTCTCTTGAGAATTTACCTATTTTAGATGAGGATAAAAATGTTTACGAACAAATAAAAATGTGTTTTGACGCAATAAAAGATAATAAATGGCAAGTTGTTTTTGATTAAGGATTTTGCTAAATTCCAATTTGTTAAATTGAAAAGAAAGGAGAACGTATTGGACAGTATTTTGTGTATAATAAGTAAAGATTACTGTAAAATCAATGCTTTGAAACATATTATACAGTCATTTACTAAATATAAAAAATGGCAAACGAGTATTCAAAATTATGGTTTGAAGTATTTATGAAAGGTAAAAATGTCTCTGATACTGAGATAGAAGTGAATTTTTTAAAGAAACATCTTCCAATATCAAATTATAAAAAAATATTGGATCTTTGTTGCGGTTATGGTAGACATTCTAATATGTTGGGGGAATATGGATATAATGTGTTAGGAATTGATAGAGATGAGGATGCTTTGATAAAAGCTGAAAAATCAGCTAATAAAAATGTTGAATATTTTTCATATGACATGAGAAATATAGAGAAACTTCCTTATTCTTTTGATGGAATAATTAGCATGTGGCATAGCTTTGGATACTTTAATGATGATGTTAATAATAGCATCATTAGACAAACAAGTAGTTTGTTAAATAAGAGCGGCAGATTTATATTAGATATTTACAATAAAGATTTTTTTGAAAAAAATGTTGGAAAGAGAGAGTTTACTAAAGAAAATCTACTAATAAAAGAAGAAGTAAAAAAAGAAGGAAATAGATTTAATGTAACTCTTAGTTATGATAATACCAATATAATAGACGAGTTTAATTGGTATTTATATTCAAAGGATGAAATTATAAACTTATGCAAAGAGTATAGTTTAATATGTAAGACTGTATGCACTTGGTGTGATGATGGACAAGCTATAGATGAAAATACACCAAGAATGCAACTTGTTTTTGAAAAAAAATTAATTAACTAGAAGTACAATATTTCATATTAAGATAATTTAAAAAGTTAAATAAATTTATATAAGGGAGTAAATATGAAAGTTTTAATAGGGCAACCAATCCATGAGAAAAATATAGAGCAACTTGAAAATGAAATAAAGATGAATAGAGAAATAGATATAGTATTATTTCCAGAAGGATATTTATCCAATGAAAAGATTTTAGAAGAGTCTTGTGAAATAGCTAAAAAATATAATGTGGCTATTATTACATCATACAGATTTAATAATAAAGATAGAGCAATAGTAATAAATAATTGTGGGGAGAAAATTTTAGAAAGAGCTAAAACTTCACCAAACGAAGATGTAGAGCTATATGCCCCACTGGTAGTGGACTATAATAAAACAACAATTGGATATTTACCTGGGCATCTTCAAAAAAATAAAAAGTCAGTATGCTAGACTATTTTGTGACATACTGCGTTGTCAGAACCCAGTGATAGCATAACTATCATTGGAACCTGACGCCTTGTCTGACACAAAATATTCTTGCATCTTTGACTAATTATTTTATTTCAGATACCCTGCATGGAAATCTTAAAAGGTGTAAGAGATTTAAAAAATGTAAATAAAACGATTGATTTTATTGCACATCCAATTGGAGTTGGAATGTTTAGCGATGAGCAATTTGACCAGTGGATAAATGAGGCGAAAAATATTGCAAAAACATATAAAACAATGATAATTGGAACAAGTCATGCAGATGGATCATATAGAAATTGTGGAATATCAATTCCTATTTCATATTGCATTGATAATAATGGAGAAGCTATATACATTTCAAAATCAGATACACGAACACGAATCGTAAATCTATCTACAAAAGAAGTTAGAGTCAATTCTTAATGCTAATAATAATTTTAATGAAGAGATTTTAAAATTGAGAAATAGAAAATAAAAATAGCATCATCATTGGCGCTATTTTTATTTATATAAATAATAATATAAAAGAAGGAAATATGTAGTTTACGTGTAATATATTGTTACAAAACTTTTATTTATGGGGGAAAGAATTTATGAAAGTAGAAAATAGTTTAAACAAAGCACAGGTTATGATATTGGGGTCATATCATTTTGGTAAGTGCGGGGAACATCATGTAAATACTGAAGTAGCAGATGTAATGAGTGATAAAAAACAATTGGAGATTATTGAAGTTGTTGATAAATTATCAAAATTTAAGCCAAACAAAATTGCTGTTGAAGCAAAGGTGACTTCATCAAAAGAATTAAATAATGCTTATCTGGAATATCGTTCAAATAATGGTGAGATAAAAAGCAGTATAATCGAACATCGAAGTGAAATAGTACAATTAGGATTTCGTTTAGCAAATAGACTTAATCATCCTAAAATTTATCCAATAGATATTCCAGCATTTCTACCTTTCGAACCACTTGATGACTACGCTAAAAAGAATTTACCTAAATTGCACGAAAAATTCTATCAAGAAATTTCTAAAACAGCAAAAGAACATGAAGATTTACAAAAGAATAATACTGTTGATGAAATATTAAGTTATCTTAATAATGAAAGTCGAATAGAAATGGAGCATAGTAATTTATATTTGGCTCTAAATCAAGTTGGAGCAGGAAATAAATATTATGGAGCAAATTATATTACTACATGGTATGAGCGTAATATAAAGATCTTTGCTAATCTACAAGCAATATCAGAGCCTGGAGATAGAATTCTAGTAATTTATGGAGCAGGACATTGCAAAATTTTAAGAGATTTTGTCTCTAGCTATAAAGAGATGGAATTAGTAGATGCATTAAAATATCTATAATATATATTTAAAATAAAAAATATTTGGTGTAGGGGCGAACAGTGTTCGCCCTAAAATTTAAATTTTTTTGTTATTAGATATTGTAAACAGTAGTTATATTCGAGAAATAGCATTTTCAGATATAAAAGATAAAATATTTAGTTAGTATTACAAATCTAATTATCTTAGGGGGATATGAATGATAATAAGAGAATATAATGATGCTGATAATTTTCAATGGGTAAGGTGTAGAGTCTTATCCTTTTTAGATAGTGCATACTTTGATAATGTATTAAGGGAAAAAGAACATTATGAAAATCCTTCAATTGAACTAGTAGCAGAAGTAGATAATACGATAGTAGCTTTAATTGATATAGAGTATGAAACAGAAAAAGGAAAAGTTTGCTATAGTGCTAATGGATTAGGAGGGGTCATATGGCATATAGCAGTATTACCGGAATATAGAGGGCTTGGAATTGCAACTTTATTATTAAATGAAGCAATAAATAAATTAAATAATAAAGGTATAAAAAAACTTGAAGCATGGACAAGAGATGATAAGTGGGTAAATGATTGGTATAAAAATAGAGGATTTAACTGGAAAGAATCATATCTACATGTCTACACTGAAGGAAATGAATGTAGAGAGATTACTGAATCTAAAATTAAAAAGTTATTTATATGTAATTGTTTTACACATTATGTAGGGGGAGAAAAAGAAGAAATTAAAAATAGATTTAAAAGAGTTCATGAATGTAATTTGTATGAATTAGTACTTTAAAACTAATTGAAAATCTTCTTATTTTAAAATTAATGTAAAGCTTATATAACTTTTATTACATATTAAAAAGCAAATTTATAGTATCTTCTATTATAATAACGATATAACAGATATACAAAATTTTATAACTGTTGGAGGAATATGGAATGAGGGATTTTTTTCTTACTACGGCAAGATTAGGATTTGCAGTATGGAGTGAAGAAGACTTAAATGATGCTTTAGAGCTTTGGGGTAATGCTAAGGTAACAAAACTAATTGTTGCAGATGGTAAAATGTCAGACAAACAAGTTTATGAGAGGCTAAAAAAAGAGATAGAAATGTATAAAAATTATAATATTCAATATTGGCCAATATACCTTAAAGAAACTAATGAAAATGTAGGCTGTTGTGGATTGAGACCATATGATTATGAAAATAAGATTTTTGAAATGGGTATACATTTAAAAAATAATTATTGGGGAGCTGGCATTGCTGCAGAAGCATGTGTTGCTGCCATTAAATATGCATTTACTAATCTTAATGCTAAGGCAATTTTTGCTGGTCACAATCCTAAAAATACTGCATCTGCTCAATTACTTAAAAAACCTGGATTTACTTATACACATGATGAATTTTATCCACCAACAGGGCTAAATCATCCTTCATATTTAATGACTGAGCAGGAATACAAAATTAAATATATAAATTCATAGTACTTAAATAAATTAATTTAACAAATGTATTAGATTATAGAGATACGTGAATAAGGAGTGATTGAAATAGAAGCATTTTCAATAGGTAAAGTATATAAAGATAAAAATGGATGCAAGACAGTAAATATTAATCCACTTCCAAAAGGATTTTGTAGCTTTGATTGTGTATTTTGTCCATTAGGAAGAACTGATGTAAAAACAGAAGAAAAATTTTTCTTCGATGAAGCAAAAGATTTTATTAATAAGTTATCAAATTTTTTAGATTTAAATGATGTTGATATTGTGTTTATAAATCCTGATGGTGAATCTATGGCAAATGAAGAATTAATAGATATTGTAAAACTCATAAAAGATAAAGGCAGAAAAGTGAAACTTCTGAGTAATGGTTATCTTTTAAACAAAGAGGAAAATAAAGAAGTTCTCGAATTGTGCGATGAGGTTATAGGAGAATTGGCAGTTACAAATGAAAAGTATTTTCAGAAATTGCAAAGGCCTCTTGAAGGTTATACATTAGAAAAATACATCGATAACATGGCTAATTTTAAAAAATGGTTTAAAGGCAAATTTATTTTAGATATTACCATTATAAAAAATTATTCAGATACAGAAGAAGCTATTAACCTATTTAAAGAAATAATTGAAAAAATAAGTCCCGATGAAGTATTTCTAGAGACACCAGATGAAGATAGATTTAAAGGAGCATTTGAAGTAGATAATGAAAGGCTTAATGAAATAAGAAAAAAGTTATGTATTTAAATAAAGATTTATATTGTGGAATATAATATCTAAAGTGAACAATTAAAAATAGACAAGTTGTTGAATTTATTAATTATAAATTAAAGTAAAAATAAGTTATATTAGAGGAGAAATAAATTATGAAAGTAGTTGTTGTTAATTATGACCAAGAATGGACTTCAATGTATAATCAAGAGGCAAAAAAGATAAAAGAAATACTTGGAAAGGAACTAATAGAAATTCATCATATTGGAAGTGCTTCAGTGGAAAATTTAAAGGCTAAACCAATCATTGATATTATGCCAGTAGTGCATGACATTGAAAAAGTAGACCAATATAACGATAAATTTAAAGAATTAGGATATGAACCTATGGGGGAATATGGAATTGAAGGTAGACGATATTTTAGAAAAAGTTTAGAGAATAGAACACATCATGTTCATGTATTTGATGTCAATAATGTTTGTGATATTGAAAGACATCTTGCAGTTAGGGATTATCTAAGAGCTCATCCAAAAGACTCATATGAGTATGGAGAACTTAAGCAAGAACTTGCAAATAAATATCCATCAGATATTGAAGCATACTGTTTAGGTAAGGATTCATTTGTAAAGAATTTGGAGAGAAGAGCAGTTGATTGGTATCATAAATCAAAATAAGCATAATTTGTAGTTAAACATAAGACACATATTAAATCTATATATGTGTTATTTTTAGTATAAGAAAGATGGTGACAATAAAATGAAACTACAACTGAAAAAAGCCACTCAAAAAGATGCTGAAGAATTATTTAATCTACAAATTAAAACATTTATGCCTTTACTTGAAAAATATCAAGACTATGAAATAAGTCCTGCAAATGAAACCCTTGAAAAAACTATAAGCAGGATTAACTACAAATTAGGTGATTATTATAAGATAATCTTTAATAACATGCTTGCAGGTGGAATTCGAATTGTGTGGTGGGAAGACACAACAAGATATAGATTAGGTTCAATATTTGTTGCACCAGAATTTCAGGGAAAAGGCATTGCACAGCAAACAATAAGCATGGTTGAAAAATTATATCCACAAGCTACAACTTGGGAGCTTGATACAATTTTGCAGGAGAAGAAAAATTGCTATTTATATGAGAAAATGGGTTATTGCCAAGATGAAGAAAGAAAAATAATAAATGATAACATGACAATTGTATTTTATAAAAAGTATGTATAGGGACGGTTCATTAGAAATAATAAAAATATAAGAGGCATAAATATTGTATTATCGAAGGATATTAAAACAAACATAAAAGATGATATTTAAATAGGAAAGATTATGTTACTTTCAAATGAGATATTTTGAGGTTTATTTTAAATCATTTATATAGTTGGAGTGTGATGCACTATGGGTTGTAAGCTGGAGAGAATTATTCCTTTTTATGAAATAGATAAAAAAATTGTTAATCATCTTTTTTATCTTTTTGATAGAAATTTAGTAGTGGAAAGTATTACTCCACTGTTAGAAGGCTGTAGGAATACAAATTATGTTGTTCATATAAAGAATAGTGATTCAGTGTTTTTACTTAGAATATTTCCTATTAATGATGAATCATGGAAAAAAGAAAAGAAATTATTAACTGTATTAAAGAATGAAGTACCAGTACAGAAACTATATTTTTTATCTCAAGATGAATCCATTGAATTAAGAACCTTTGCTATTTATGAATTTGCTCAGGGAATAACCCTGCAAAGTGCTATTAATTCTGGATATGTTCTAGAGGATAACTTAATTAGGGATATTGGAAAGACATTAGCATCAATTCATAATCATACCTATACAAATACAAAAGTTGGGTTCTTAGATGATAATCTAGAAGTGAAAAGTTTTTTACCTCCTTTAGAAACATGGTATGAAATGTTTTTAGGTGAAAATGCAAGAGACCGTTTAGGAGCTGAAACGGTAAAAAATATAGAAAAATTGATATTAGCAAACAAAGAAAATTTAGAGCAGATGGATAAACAAGTTTCCTTGGTCCATGGAGATTTTAGACCAACTAATATTTTAGTTCATAATGGAAAATTGAGTTGCATTTTGGACTGGGAGTTTGCTATGGCTGGCCATCCAATATCTGATATAGGTCAATTTTTTAGAGAAGAACAATATCTAAATAAAAATTTAATAGCGATATTTGAAAAAAGTTATTCAGAGGTATCTAAAATAAAGCTTTCAAAGAATTGGTATAAGCTAGGAAAATTAAGAGACCTAGTAAATTTGATTCAAATGATTAATGGAGAAAATAACTTGCTAGAAAAATATAAGAATTTTGAAAAGCTTATAGTATCTACTTTGCAAAATTGCTATTAAGATTAATGATATTTGCCAAATAAAGTGAGAGGGTAAATAAAATATGAATAAAGAAAAACAAAAATTTATAGAAGTGTGGGATAAAGTTGCACCTACATTTGGCAAAATTGGACCTGATTATTGGAATCAATTCGGAGATAGATTAGTTGAACTTTCAAGCATTAATAAAGGTGTAAAAGTGTTAGATATTGGTATGGGCAGGGGAGCTTCACTGTTTTCCGCTATAAATAAAATAAGGGAAAGTGGACATGCTGTAGGCATAGATATTTCAGAAGTTATGGTAAATGAAACATATAAGGATATCTTAAAGCAACATATAGAAAATGCAGAAGTAATACAGATGAATGCAGAAAATTTAAATTTTGATAATAATTCTTTTGATAATGTTATTTGCGGATTTGGTATAGGATATCTCTTATTTAGCGATAATAAATTAAATGATGTATTAAGAGTACTAAAAAGAGATGGTCAAGTTGGATTTAGTATATGGGGAGTACACAAGGATCAAAAATGGCTGACAGAAATAGTTAATAAATATTTAAATACAGATTCAACTAGTGAAAATAGCGATAAAAAACCAGACATTCCACAGTTTAATACATTAGATGGTGCGAAAAAAACATTAGAAGATTCAGGTTTTAGAAATGTCAAAGTTTATCAAGAAGATGCAGATGTTGTTTATAAAAGCAAAGAAGAATGGTGGCAAGAAATGTGGTCTAATGCAGTAAGAACAATTTTTGAAAGAATAGAAGAACTTGGTGATAATAAGCTTAAAGAATTTAAAGTAGATGTACTTAATGGACTTGAAAAATACAGAAAGATAGATGGATTTCATTTTAATATGCCAGTAATATATGCTTTTGGAGAAAAATAATTGAAATAAAGTAAGAGAAAATATATGTCAGGATATAAAGAATATTTAATAATTATATATAATATAAGGTATCTTCAAAAGATGCATAGGACTAGTTAGTATGCTAGTCTATTTTTGGTAATATTTCGTCATAAGAGTCTGCTCATAGCCATGCCATGAGTGGAAATTGTTTCATTACTTGACATAAAATATTCCTTTCATATTTGAGTAGTTATTTTATTTTGATATTTAAATAATAAAGCTGTCAGCCATAAGGTATTAATGATATAATTAATAAATGACTAAATAAAAACGTAAAGTGAGAAGACTAAATGAGAAATGCAAAATTAGAGAAAACAATAATTAAAATAGATAATGACATTGCAGCGATGAATATAGCTAAAAGGTACTTATCAAATTTAGAGGAAATTAATACTGTAAAAGATGACCTAAATAAGAAAAGACAGTTATTAGCTAATGAGTTGTATTATGAAGATCATAAAGCTTATGGAGAGTGCTGTGAAGTTATATCAGAAATGTTAGATGAAGAGTTAGGTAAAAATGAGCAAATAGAATTACTTGAAATCATAAAAGATAAGTTTGGAAGACAATCACCAAATGTAAGCAAAAGAAGCAATGGTCTTAATGCATGGCTTAAAGAACTTGATATTGAATATCATTGGATTGACAATGGTGAAGTTGATTGGGCTACATTAGTTATAACAGGATTTGGATTACATCAGTAAGTATAGTTATATATGAGAAAATAAAGTTCTTAGAGATAATATAAAACTATATCTTTAAGGTTAGCATTCGTCTTTACGGATGAAACTCATCATACTAAGATGTAATAGGTTTACTTTAGGATAGCAAAATTTAAAATTGCAAAGGCTTTTGCAGTAACTTTTACAACAACAAAGGTATGCTAATTTGATAGTTTAGCATACCTTTTTACACTTTATCTTTCAGAAACTTAATTAGGCATCTGAAAAAATAACTAATTAAAGATGTTGAGGATATTTTATATCAGACAAGGCGTCAGGTTCTGTTCATAGTAGCGCTATGGGTGGGTTCTGACAACGCAGTATGATGGAAAATAGGCTAACATACTGGTCTATTATTTTTTGAAGATGCCCAAGTAAAAATTAAAGATATAATGATATAATTTACTATAGATTAACAAGAGATGAGCAGGTGAGGAGAATGAAAAATACATATTTACCAATTAGTAAAGAAGATATGAAAAGCAGAGGATGGGAAGAATTAGATTTTGTTTTAGTTACAGGAGATGCATATATAGATCACCATAGCTTTGGGACTGCAATCATTTCTAGAGTTTTAGAAAATGCAGGTTATAAAGTAGGGATAATAGCTCAACCAGATTGGAAAAATATTGACGACTTCAAAAAATTGGGAAAACCTAGATTGGGATTTTTAGTAAACGCAGGTAATATGGATTCTATGGTTAATCACTATACTGTAAGTAAAAAGCTAAGAGATAAAGATTTTTATTCTCCTGGCGGAAAGATGGGATTAAGGCCAGATAGAGCAACAATTGTTTATTGTAATAAAATTAGAGAAGCATATAAAAATGTCACTATCATAATTGGTGGTATAGAAGCAAGCCTTAGAAGATTTGCTCATTATGATTATTGGGGTGACAAAGTCAGGAAGTCTATGCTTATTGATAGTGGTGCAGACCTTTTAGTATACGGAATGAGTGAAAAGCAAATTGTGGAAATTGCAAACAATTTAAATGATGGCTTGGAATCTAAGTATATTACCCATGTGCCAGGAACCTGTTATGTAGTAGAAGATTTAGAAAATGTAAGTGATTATATTGAAATACCATCATATAAAGAAGTATGTGCAGATAAGAGAAAGCATGCTGAAGCTTTTAAAGTACAATATGAGGAGCAAGATCCAATTAGAGGAAAGACTATAGTACAAAAGCATGCAAACAAATATTTGGTGCAAAACAAACCAGAGATGATATTAAGTAGAGAAGAGCTAGATAAAGTTTACTCTCTTCCATACCAAAAAAATTATCACCCTATTTATGAAGAGCAAGGTGGAATAGCTGCTATAGATGAAGTTAAATTTAGCATAGTTAGCTCAAGAGGATGTTATGGAAACTGTTCTTTTTGTGCCATAACTTTTCATCAAGGAAGAATTGTACAAAGTAGAAGTGAAGATTCAATATTAGAAGAAGCAAAAGAAATTACAGATTTTGAAGACTTTAAAGGATATATTCATGATGTTGGAGGTCCAACTGCAAACTTTAGAGGTCCTGCTTGTAAAAAACAATTAAAGTTTGGAGCTTGTAAAGATAAACAGTGCTTATATCCAAACCCATGTAAGAACATGGACGTAGATCATAGCGAATATCTACAATTACTTAGAAAGGTAAGAAGTTTACCTAAGATTAAAAAGGTATTTGTACGCTCAGGGTTAAGATATGACTACATAATGGCAGATAAAGATGATAAATTTTTTAAAGAACTTATAGAGCATCATGTAAGTGGTCAACTAAAAGTTGCTCCAGAACATGTATCAGCCAATGTTTTAAAATATATGGGAAAACCAGCTGGAAAAACCTATGATAGATTTAGAGAAAAATTCTTTAAAATAAATGAAAAATTAGGGAAAAAACAATACATAATACCGTATTTAATGTCAAGCCATCCAGGAAGTACATTAGATTCAGCAATAGAATTAGCTGAGTATTTGAGAGATATTAATTATCAACCAGAACAGGTTCAAGATTTCTACCCAACCCCTGGAACATTATCAACAGCTATGTTTTATACAGGACTTGACCCATTAACTATGGAAGAAGTTTATATTCCAAAGACTAAGCATGAAAAAGCTATGCAAAGAGCGTTGCTTCAATTTAAAAATCCCAAACATTATAATTTAGTGCATGAAGCATTGACTGAAGCAGGAAGAACGGATTTAATTGGATATGGACCAAAATGCTTAATAAAGCCTAAGGGAAATAAAAATAATGTAGAATATAATAAAAATAAAAAGACAGGTACATATAAATCTAAGGCTAAAGATAAGCCTAACATAAAAGAAAATAATCGAAAAGAAAGTAAGGGAAGATTGAAACAAAATAAACCAAAAGACAGGGTTAAAGGCAATAATAAAAATAATGGAAAAAATAGAGCTAGAGTTCGTTAGAATTATATAACTTTGTAACTTTGATTTATATTTTTAAATTATTATAATCTTAATCAGCGTGACAGTAGTCGCGCTTTTTTTATGTAATAAAGGGAGGATAATATGGTCTAATATGGAATATATTGAAAAATATATTTATATGATGTGGTTATTAAAAAGGGGGATAAATATGGAAAGAATAACTTTTATTAACTCAAGAAATTTAAAATTAGTAGGAAATCTTTTTCCTACTAATTCTAAATCAATAATTATATTTGCTCATGGTTTTATTTCTGATAAGCGTTCAAAGGGGAGGTTTCCTAGACTGACAGAAGCTCTTAATCAATGTGGTTATAATGTTTTGACATTTGATTTTTGTGGATGTGGAGAAAGTGATGACGATAGCATAACTGTTTCTAAAGAAATAGATGATTTAAATTCTGCAATCAAATTTGTAAAATCACTAGGATATAAAAAAATAGGACTTTATGGGCACAGTCTTGGAAGTCTTATTTGCTTAAATTGCTGTAGTTTAGATATAAATACAATGGTTTTATCAGGAGCTTTAACTGGTCCAATGAAATATAATTGGAGTGAACATTTTACAGAAGAACAAATTAAAGAATTAAATCAAAAAGGATATATCACTGAAAATATAGCTGAAGGAATAAGAAAACAAGTAATAATTGATAAACAAATGCTTATGGACTTTGAGTTAACAAATCAAAGTGAACTTATGGAGAATATTCATTGTCCTATTTTGATAATACATGGTAATAATGATGAGGAGGAAAAGCTTCTTTATGAAAATTCTAAAAGAGCAATGACCTTACTTCCTAAGGAGAGTAGACTAGAAATTATTGATGGTGCTGATCATAGTTTTCTCGAATATTATAATACCTTAATTAACTTTACTAAGGAGTGGTTCTTAAATCATTTAGTAAGGTAGAGAAGAGACTTTTATGAAATGTGAAAATAAATTTAAGTATATACTAATAATACTAATGCCTTTAATATTTGTAATTGTCATAGCTAGAGTCCATTTTATCTCAGAAATGTATGTTGCAGTTCCGTGGATTTTTACTATTGCTTTTATTATATTTTGGTTTTGGGCTGGAAAAGTATTTGCAAAGGCAAATCACAATAGAGTAAAGAGTTTTTTTATAGGTAATAGTCTATGGGCTATATCATTCCTTTTTTATCTTTGGCAATTTATATTGGTAAGTGATGCAAATAAAAATTTTATAATAGCAGGAATATCTCAAAATTATATGATACTTATAGTGCCTATAGCAACAAAAATAATGATGATGTTTACTGATACAATTGACGGAACTATTATTTCAATAGTATCTTATATTCTTATGGTTATAATTTTTTCTATAGGATTTATTTATGAATCTGTAAAGAAAAATCATAGTTTACAGGCAAAATTATAATAAAGTTAATAATATTATATTTTAAAGCATTATAACTAGAGATTGACTCCCACCTAAGGTGGGAGCTTAGAATAACTATGAAGGGAGGGAATATCTTGAAAATCGGTGAGTTTGCTAAAAGAGCAGGGGTAACTGTAAAAACATTACTTCATTATGAGAAAATCGGATTATTAAAACCATCATATAAAACTAGCTCTGGATATAGAGTTTATTGTGAAGAAGATTTTTTGAAACTTCAGCAAATTATTACTTTGAAATTTATTGGGTTATCTCTAAATGAGATAAATGAAATTTTATATAAAAGAGAAGAAAATTTGGAAAGTATAATTAGCACCCAAAAAAGTGCTTTAGAAGAAAAGAAAAAACATATAGAATCAGTTATAACTGTCTTTGATAAAGCAGAAAATCAAATAAAAGAAAATGGATTTTTAGAGGTTGAAAAACTTATTGATATTATCAAGATAACTAATATGGAAGGTAAGGTAAAAGAGCAGTATAAAAATGCTGAAAATTTTAATTTAAGAACTAAGCTTCATAGTTATAATATTAATAAAACAGATTGGAATAATTGGTGTTTTAACCAAATGAAATTTCCAAGTAAAGCAAGAATATTAGAATTAGGTTGTGGTACTGGAGATTTATGGCTTAAAAACAGAGAGAGATTAAATAGTAATTGGAAAGTTACTTTGTCTGATTTTTCTACTTCTATGCTCAAGAGTACAAAAGAAAAGTTAGAAAAAATAAATCAAAATTTTATATATAAGGAAATTGATGCACAAAATATTCCTTATGAAGATGAAAGTTTTGATGTAGTAATTGCAAGACATATGCTCTATCTTGTTCCAGATATAGAAAAAGCCTTATCAGAAATAAAAAGAGTTCTTGTTAAAGATGGGATGTTTTATGTCACCGCCAATTCCTGTGAAACCATGAACGAGTTAAATAATATCATAGAAAAATTTGATGCTACCTTAGGGCTCCATAGCAATGGAATGTGTGATAGATTCCAACTTGAAGATGGACAAGCATTATTAGAAAAATATTTTAGTGAAGTTAAGGTGGAAGTCTTAGAAGGAAAGATTGTTACATCTGATATTGATGCTATTGTTTCTTATAAAGCTTCTAGTATAAAAGGAACCTCTGTACTTGTAGGAAAAAAGAAAGATGATTTTAGAAAATATATAGATGATTACATTAAAGAAAAAGTAGATATATCCATAACCACAAAAGCCTGTATATTTGAAGTAAAGAAATAGATAAGGGACGGTTCATTATTTTTTTAGTAATTAAAAAATATTTATATATTTTGATGAACGGTCCCCATTAGATAGGAGAATATGATGATTTACTATGGAAGAAGCATAAGATGGTTTAATGATTATGATAAAGAAGTAAAGTTTTCAATCGATAATGGTTTTGATTTTATGCAGATTTGGTATATGAAAGGCGATATTTCAATAGATAAAATTGAAGGTGATAAAGCAAAGGTTATAAAAGAGCAGGGATTTCCTGTTATAATTCATGCTGTGTTAGATATTAATGAATTTGATGAACATGTATCAAAAATTTTAGATATTTTAAATTATTTTTCACATAAAGAAGTAATAATACATCCTATATGTGAGAGTGAGGAAATAAATAGTAGTACAATTTTCAAACTTACAGAAAAGATTTCATATGCAAATAAAGTATTTTCAAAAGCAGGTATAACTCTATATGTGGAAAACAATAGTAAGTTAGATCCTATTTTTTATAAAACTGAAGAAATAAATATTATGTTTTCAAAAAATCCAAATGTAGAACTACTATTAGATATAGCCCATATAGATAGTTATGACCATCTTAAAAGTATAATTCAAATTAAAAACCCCAAAATACTTCATATTGCAGATAAAAGTTTTAATGCCATTCATGAACATTTACCAGTTGGTAATGGAGAAATAGATTTTAAGTATATCTTTGAGAAAATGCTTAAAGATTTTGATGGTAAGATAATATTCGAAGTTGTAGATGAAGATGAAGTAATAATAAATTCTAAGAATATAATTAAAAAAATTATTGAAGAAAATTAAATATAAATAAGGGACGGTTCATTATTTTTTAGCATTAAAGTATATTACATATTTTAATGAACCGTCCCTTGAATATTAAAAAGGAGATTTTTATGGAGGTAAAAGTAATTTTATCAGATAAAGAAAATTCAAATATAATTAAAAACCTTTATCCACTATATTTATATGATTTGTCTGAGATTTATGGAAATGTACCTAATAAATATGGAATTTATGAAGAAGAGTCTATTAAGACTTTAATGGAACAATATGATCTTCAAAATATATGGTTTGAAAAGCCCGATGAACTTTTTCCTTTTATCATATTTGTTGATGGTAAACCGGCAGGATTTGACTTGGTGGCAGCTAAGCCTTACTCGCCTAATGGAACAGATTATTATATTTATGAGGTCTTTTTACTAAGACCTTATCGTGGTAAAAACATAGCAGAAATAGCTGCAAAACAAGTCTTCGATAAGTTTTCAGGTAAATGGGAGGTTTACACAAATCCTGCTGAAAGAAATATAAAAGGTCAGAAGTTTTGGCATAAAACTATTTCTAATTATACCAATGGGAAATTTGAAGAAGTTTATGGTTCAACCTTCGATGGTGATAAATTAATATTTAGGTTTAATAATATAAAATAAATTATAGAGTTTTAAGTGAACTATAGTAAAATATATTACTAAAATCCTTAAGAATTTCATATCCTAAGTGTGATATAATGAAAACAAAAAAAGGATGGTACAATTTAATATGGATATTAATGATAAAGGTGAATTAGAGATAAATAAAAACTTAGAGGGGTTAGGGGCAAAGGAAATTTGGGAAGTACTATATAATAAAGAATTAAATTGCAAGAAGAATATATTAGAATATATTAGTATTACAAAAGTACTTAAGGCAGGCAATATAACAAGTGAGCAAATACAAGATACATATACATTAATTTATAATAGTATAGATGAAATGAAAGATATTATTAAACCTAATACAATTATGTATTTAAAGAATCAACTAAAAGCACAATTAGGAAAGTATGTTAAGGAAAAAGATCCAAAGCCTATTAATCACTTTATAGAGTTTTTTAAGAAGGCATATCCAGCAAATTACAGAAGAAAAGATTTTACATGGGTACTTATGGATATTAATAAAATTGCAGAGGAGCAAATTTGGACTACATTAATTTATATTAATGGATTGTGTTTAAAAGATAATTACAAACTTAATAAAGAGCAAAAAGAAGACATTATAAAAATGGTAGAATTGTTAGTTAAAAAAAACAACATCAAATATATTAATCAAGTTAAGAGTTTATCTGAGTTACTTAATATTTTAAACATAAAAATAATAACTACAGATGAAGGCTTTAAAGTTAAGTCATCTTCAAAAAAATAACTAGGCAGCATAATAAATTTAAAGGGAAGAGTTAAGTATCATACACTTAAGGTTTAAGGATTAAGCAATATAAGCTTAGTCTTTTTTATCTTTTGATATATAAAAAAAATTCCTCTATTTGAGGAATTTTTAATAATATTTGATATAATTTAAGTATTTTATTCTTGAGTTTAATAATTAAAGACTTTTATAATAATCTAGCCTATGCATAGGACTAAATTTCTCCTACAAGTTTCCATACATACTTTGTTGATGGAGATAATCTAGAGTGATCTACTATACACTCATAAATATTACCTTCATATATAACTCTATCACCTACGTAGTACTTAGTATTTCTTTTCCATTCTTCTCCTATGAGTTTCCACACATACTTTGTTGATGGAGATAATCTAAAGTGATCTACTATACATTCATAAATATTACCTTCATGTATAACTTTATCACTTACATAATATCTAGTATTTTTTGTCCATTTAGGTATAGTAGTTTTATTTCCTTCTACTGAATTGATAACTATGTTAGTTGGTAATTTATCAGTAAGTGTTTTGTGGTTCTCTTGCACAGATGCATTTACATTTACATTAATAGTTCCAGCTAGAACCAATGCCATAATTGTTACTAATGAACAAGTTCTTTTTGATTTCATAAAGAATTCCCCCTAATAATACAATTTTTTAGAAGCCGGTTGCATCAGTAACTTCATATGTTCTAGATGCCCATATACAGAACACACTTCACAGTTTTCTTCTAAATTTAACCAAATTAATAATATCATTTCCAAATTACTCTGTCAATAAAAACCATAAAAGTAATATTAATGAACGGATTTATAAAAGTAAAGTATTTTTAACTATGATTTCTTCTTTTTACAATAATAATTGAAAAGGTAATTAGTTAGTTATGATTATTTATCTTTATATGGAAAAAAAGAAAGGTTATTAATATTTTTGGTAGAATATATTTACAATATAATAACAATTTAACTATGGCCACATAATACAATATTGCATTAATGGAGGATTTCAAAAAAAGTATAGTATGGAAGAAAGGAGGCTTTAGTGAGAGTTGTATACTTGCTAGACAACTTATCACTAAAATAAAACTATGAACAGTAAAATTAAATTAAGTAAAGAAAAAAGAGAAGAAATGATATCTAAAATTAAAAATTATTTTTTAGAAGAAAGAGAAGAAGAATTGGGAGATTTAGCTTGTGGAATGATTTTAGATTTTATCATAGAAGAACTATCAAGTGAATTTTATAACCAAGGGGTTTATGATTCATATAAATTTATGAATGACAGAATAGAAGATCTACTAGAGATACAAACATATTAAAGCAATTCACAATGTACAATTCAAAATTCACAATTAATGTAGAAATTAATTCTTTAAGAATTAATTTCTTTAACTGAGTTTTACTAGCAATGCAATTGATAGTTTTCCACCTCTGGGGAACAGTAGTGAAGCCCTTTAGGGTTCCCCTAAGGTGAAGTATAGGTTGGAGCAGCACTAGTAATTTTAAGTAATACTATGGAGTGACTATAGCTGCTAGCTTTTATAAGAAGTTACATAGTAGCTTCAAAAACAAATCAATTCTAAATTTCTCAGCTATTGCTGAGAAATTTCCACAATTGTGAATTTTACATTGTGAACTGTGGATTGAAAAAGTTGTCCATCGTTAATTTTCAATTATATTTATATGGGAGGTTATAGATATGAAAAAAAGAATATCATTATTAATTATTGCAATTATTATGATATTTAATTTTACATCTTGCACTAATTCCGATAAAAGCGAGAAGGATGAAGTATCTTTAAAACAATATTATAAGTATTTAGATAAAAATAACGTTCAAATTGATTTAGAAGATAATGAAGATTATTCATCTTTTAAATTATTAAAAGATGATCTTAAAAATAATGAATTATTTTTAATAGGAGAAGTTCATGATATTAAAGATAATGCAAAGATATTTCTAAAATTCTTAAAATATTTAAAACAGGAGACTAATTTTAAATATTTGGTAGAGGAAGATGAATATTTATATTCAATTTACAAAAATAAGTATCTACAAACAGGTGATGAAAATTATTTAAATAAATTTATAAATAAAAAAAGACGACCTGAAAAATACGAGATGTGGAAAGAAATATATAGATATAATAAAGCATTGGAAGATGAGGATAAAATACAAGTTGTAGGTATAGGTATTGATGGATTTGGAACTGAACCATATTTAATAGATATGTTAAAAGATAAAAAGTATGAAGACGTTGAAAAAGACTTAAGTATTCTTAAAGAGCTAGATGAACTTATGAATTTAGATGAAAATACTTCTGTTGAAGAATTGAAAAAACAATTTGATAAATACAAAAATAAACTGCCAGTGTTAGTAGATAAAATATATAAAAATAAAAAACTATATGAGGATATATTAAAAGAGGAAGCTTTTGATTTCTTTATGTTAATAGATAATTTAAAAAATACTATAGAAGTATGGGAAGGCGACTTACTTGATGACGAGTTAGCTCATATGAAAAGAGAAGAAAAATTGTATGAAAATTTTGAAAAAATTTATAACCATTATCCAAAAGGAAAATATTTTGGACAATTTGGCCTAAGTCATATTTACAAAGAGGAAACTACAAATAGAGTATGGCTAGCAGAGGATATTAATGAAAAAATTCCAGAGCTAAAAGATAAAATTTTATCTATAGCATTATTTTATAAAAATTCTTATTCTGGAAGAGCAGAAGACATTCTATCTACCTATAATGACAATGAAGTTTTAGATAAATATTTAAAGTCGAATCATACTTTAATTAAGTTAAATGGCAAAAACTCACCATTTTCTAAAGCATTATATACAGATTTTATTTCTGAAATTGTGTTTGTTCAAAATGGCTATCATAAAAAAGGAACAACAGCAGATTATTTTGATTATGTGATGATAATTCAAAATTCAAAATGATTTATTTGTACATTTTTAACCAAGTGAATTAAATAAGAATAAAATTTTAAAATAATTATGAATTACTGAAATGGTAGAATTAGAAAGGCTAATAGATTTAATTTATATAGAAATACTTTCAATAAGAAGGGGAGTGCTTTATGAAAAATATATACAATATAAATAATATACCAAATCAATATATTAGCAAGTTTCAAGGTGCTAAAACAATGTATGTAGGAAATGCTGTAGGTAGTGAAAAAATCTATGTAAATATAGATTATATAGAACCAGGTGCTAAAAGTACAAAATATCATCATCACTCAATGCAAGAAGCGTTTTTTCTTATAATGAGTGGGAAGGGAATCATAAGAATAAACGATGAAGAATTTGAAGTTAAATCTGGAGATGTAATTTCAAAGCCTGCTGGCAAAAATATTTCACATCAATTTATTAATAATAGTGAAGAGATATTGCAAATACTGGATGTTGGAACTAAAGAAGAGGAGGATGTTGCTATATATCCTGACGAAAATATCCTATACGTAAGAAATAAGGGATTAGCTTTTAAAGTGGATGATGATATTATTTCAAAAGGGTGGACAACAGATCAAAATGAATAATTTATTATGTGAAAATCATAATTAATAAGAGGAGTTTAGAAATGTTACTAGGATGTAATTATTCAAAAGAACTTATAGAACTCTTACAAGAAAACATAGTTGATGTAGATTATATAAAACTTGGTCTTTATGATATATACAATGAAGCACTTGAAGTATCTCTCTCTTTGCGGCCAGTTCTTTTACATGGATTAGGTTTTAATGAAAGAGCAACAATGAAAAATATAAAAGATGTAGATTGGAAATACGTAAATGATAGTATAAAAAAATTTAAATCACCTCATTATGGATTTCATTTAGCATCATGTATACAAGATTGGGATAAAGATGTAACGGAAGAAAAAATAATTGAATATATGAGTGAAACAACAAAAGCTTGGATTGATAATATAAAAGTTCCTTTTTTAGTAGAGAATATGCCATATTCATCAATTGATATAAAAGAATTTGGAATTATGGAGATATGCGTAAAACCACATATAATAAAAAAGGTATGTGATGAAACTAATGCTCATTTATTATTAGATATTGCACATGCGAAAGTAACAGCAAGAAATAGTGGAGAAGATATTTATAGCTATTTAGAGAAATTACCATTAGATAGAGTGAAGGAAATACATATAGTAGGTACTCATGAAATCGAAGGTATAGAGCTTAGAGATTATCATTTGGAAATGGAGGAAGAAGATTTTGAAGTTTTACAATGGGCTCTTTCAAAATGTTCACCAGATATTGTAACTTTAGAATACGGAGGGCCGGGAGAGCTTTATTCATGGAGGAGTGATAAGAAAGCATTAAAAAATCAACTGATTAAGCTTATGGACATATGTACTAATTATTAATGTGAAAGTTTATATGTTTGATTAATGAGATAAAGGCAGGTATTCCTGCCTTTATGAAAGTTTTGAAGTAAAAATAATCTTTTGTTAATTTTTAAGAATAATAGGTATTATCCCATAGTTAATTCAGATTTTACTGTGCTTATTTCATCTTGTTTTGCTGGTTGAGCAGGTTTATAATATCCTTTTTCTTTAGCTGCTTGATAAATTTTATATTGACGAGTTTCATCACTGTCTCTCATTTGTTGAAGTGTCTGTCTTAATTGTTGATTATCTGTTTGAGCTATCATATTAGCATAGCCAGTTAAACTACTATTAATCATGCTTAAATAGTCATTCATTATATCTTTTTCTTGCATTTTTACACCCTCCTATCCTAAGAATCCCATTAATTTTTGTTTAGCAGCTCTTGCTTCTTGAGCATCAGTTTTTAGCATTTGGCTTAATTGTTGATCAGTACATTGATTAGCAAAATCATCAAGCTTATTTGCTATTGTTCCATGAGCGCCAATAAGATGACGAAGATTTTGTAATTCCATTTGGTTTAAGTTTTGCATAAAATCACTCCTAACTTTTTATTTCAATCTTAGTATTACACATAGAATATATTTTATTCTTATAATTTAATTATTAATTACAATGTTGGAAGAACAAGCATTCAAAGGAAGTATAGCTATAATACTTAAACCAAGTTTAGGGCTATAACATAAAAGAATGGGAAAAAAATATAAGAATGAAGAACTAAGGAGAAAATTAATTTTTATTAAAGTTATAAAGTGTCTTTAATAAAAATTTCCATAAGTTCTTCATTCTTAATCTTTAACTAATTATAATTATTAATCATCAATTGAAATCATTATTTCACCCTCAAGAGCATACATAAGTTCTCTAACAGAAACTATTTTATTCACTTTATATGCATTTTCACCAGAGAAAATTAATGCATTTTCCATATTACCTTTTGCTGCATTTATTAAAGCTGTGGTTATACAATATGGAGTTTCTTTAGGATTACAAGGAATCAAGCAATTATAACACCTATCAACCTTTTGCTTTTCACATTCCACTGTTTTAGTGAAATTATTTAATATGGCACGTCCAGGCATTCCTACAGGACTTTTAACCAGTGAAATATCTTCTTTACTGCTATTTATATAAGCTTTTTTAAAGTTTATATGTGCATCACACTCTTCTGTAGCTACAAATCTAGTACCCATTTGTACTCCTTGAGCACCTAGTTTTAAAAATTTTGCAATATCAAATCCATCATAAATTCCACCAGCAGCAATTATAGGAATATTTTTATTATATTTTTCCTCATAAGGTTTAACTGCTTCAATTATTTGTGGAACTACACTCTCTAAGCTACATTCTTCTTTTTCCATGTCTTCTTTGTGAAACCCTAAATGTCCTCCTGCCTTAGGACCTTCTACTACAATCATATCAGGAGCTACATTATGTTTTTTATCCCAAATTTTTAATATTACAGAAGCTGCTTTTAATGAAGATACAATAGGTGCAATCTTTGTTTTATACCCCTTAACTATTTTAGGTAGAGTAGTAGGAAGCCCAGCACCTGAAATTATTAAATCTACTCCACTTTTTATAGCTTCTAGAGCATATTCTTCATAATTTTTCATCGCTACCATTAAATTAACTCCTATTATTCCTTTTGGAGCTTTTGCTTTAGCAAGCTTTATATGTTTTCTTAATGCTTTTAAATTTGCCTCAAAAGCATTAGTTTCAAAATCTTCTTCATCATATCCTATTTGTGCAGCAGAGATAATTCCAATACCTCCACAGTTTGCAACAGCAGAAGCTAAATTAGATAGGGAGATACCTATCCCCATTCCCCCTTGAATTATAGGTAATCTTGCTTCTAAATCTCCTATTTTTAATGGTTTTATATCCATTTAATAAAACATCTCCTTTATTTTGATTGTAAAATATTTTGATAATCAAACTAATTTGTAATAATTATAATCTATTATTTAAATATCATCAACTATATAAATATTACAATTTTTATGGACCTATTATAATAAAATGAATATGACTGTAATTAGGAAAAAATATTTTCATTAAGTCATATCTTATATAACTTATAAAATTTAAGAAATATTAATAGTATAAATATTGAAAATAATTTAAAAAAAATGTTATTATAATAAATATTAATATTTTAGGAGAGATATATGATAATAAAGTATGTTAATATTTTATCAGCAATAATAATTTTATTATTTGGTTTATATATATCTAAAAGAAAAATAGTTATAAAAGAAAGTTCTTTTCTTACATTCCTATTCATTTACTTAATTTTTCAAGGTATTTTTCAAATAGAATTAGATAATATAGCTATATTTATAGCCTCAATGATATTAATTTCTATATTTTGTATTTTAGTAATTATATATTATAGGAAAACTTATTCTTTTTTTGGTATGTCAAAAGATGAGGCAACTACAGTTCTAACTAATTTTTTCACAAGAAAAAACTTTAATTATAGTGTAGCTAAGAATAAAAATAAGCTATCAGTGGATATAGGGAAAAAAACCACTGAAATTGAGCTAAAATCTACATCTCATACTACATCTATTAATGTAGTTAATATTGAAGATAAAGAGAAATGTGATGAAATAATAGAGGAGCTAAAAAAAGAATTTTATAAAGATAAAAGAAATAAGTTTTCAACAGCGTCGGCAATATTAATATTACTTGGAGTTATAATAATTTCTCTTGGGTTTTTTATATAATAATGTTAGTAATTTTGATAAATATAAACTTAGGCAATTGAGAATTGACGATGGACAATTAACAATGCGGAGGAAATTAGTTTTAATCGAACTAATTTCTTCAATTGATTTTTAAACTAGCAATACAGTTGCTAGTTTTTTTATGAGAAATTACTGTGTAACTTCTTATAATCAGGAGAATTTTGAGAGTTATAACCTCTAATAAATTTAGCTAGTACAATGTAGAGTTAAATAATTATATTTAAAAATAAAATGGTATTAAATGGTATAAAACTTTTTTGAATCATATAATTTAGGGATAGAGATATTTAGGAGGAAGATTATGATTTTTAAAGTTTTAAGTATATTATTTGGAGTTATAATTATACTGTTTGGAGTTCTTATAAGCAGAAGAAAATTTATTATTAAAGAAAGAATAACTAGAAGTTCAATATTTTTTTATATACTTTTTATTGAATTAATATTAAGAAATTTTAGAGAAAAGGACGGATTTACACTGATAACAACTATATGTATAGCCGCTATTTTAGTGATATTTGTATTTTATGCGAAAGTTTATACTGTTTATGGATTATGTAAGGAAGAATTAATTGAACTATTAGCAGATTTTTTTTCACAAAAAAGTATTCCATGGGAATTTGAAGATGACACTTTAATGATAGCTTATGGAGAAAAGCGAGTGGATATAAAATTAAAAGAAATATTTAAAAGAACTACACTTTACTTATCTCAGCTTGAAAATAGTAGTTTATGTAATCAAACAATAGATAAAATAAAAAATTATATAAAAGAAAATAAGAAAAATAAATTTTCTTATGAAACAATTATTTATATCATATTAGGAATTCTTCTCATATTTTTAGGAGTAAAATTGTAACCATTTAATTTCTTATGAATTGTTAGGAAAAGTATAAAATTTCATGGACATCTTCGTTATAGCCTCTATTGTAGTTTCACTTCCACTTATGTGTCAAAATATAAAATTAGGATTTATAAGTATTGATGATGAATATTGTGCAAGAACTTTAAGAGTAGTAAATTTAAGGCATTCTTAAAAATAACTTTCCCTTTAGTCATAAATTCTATAATTAGTAGTATAGTTTTAAGTGGTGCTGTTTTAAAAAAGGTGGGAAATTTAATTAATCTCTATAAATATAGCTATATTTATAGAGTTTTTTTCTGCATATAGGACTTTAGCAAAAGTTGTAGAAGATGATTTGATTCTATGCGTTAATCCTCTTTGCTAAAGGACTTTAAAACCAAAACAGCAATATATGCATAAATAGTAAACTTTTCTTGAGATTTACTTTTATTTGTATATAATAATATAATTAAGGCTAATAAAGGGGAGGATTTGATGAAACATAAAGGTACTATTTTAATAGAGACTGATAGACTTATCTTGAGAAAGTTTAAAGATACAGATTCAAATAATATGTTTAAGAATTGGGGAAGCGATGCTAATGTAACAAAGTATTTATCTTGGCAAACTCACAAAGATATTAAGGATTCAGAAGAGATTATTAATCTATGGATATCTAAATATGAAGATAATAGTGTTTATAATTGGGTAATGGAGCTAAAAGAGATTAACGAGGTAATTGGTAATATATCAATTGTTAAATTAGAAGATATGCATGATGCTTGTGAAATTGGCTATTGTATTTCAAGTAAATATTGGAATAAAAGTATTACAACAGAGGCTTTTAATGCAATAATAAAATACCTGTTTGAAGAAGTCGGAGTAAACAGAATTTGTGCAAAACATGACATTAATAATGTAGCTTCTGGAAAAGTAATGCAAAAATGTGGAATGGTTTATGAAGGAACATTAAGGGAAGTTCAAATTAGAAATAATAAATTTTGTAGTTTAGCAGTTTACTCAATCCTAAAAAAAGAGTGGATTAGTAATGCTTTAAATTTCTAAATAAATTTATATTATAAGATTTTAATAGGATGCCTATAGAAATTCTATTTAATTAGATATATTTATATATCTAATTAAATAGTTTTACTAAAGATCAGGTAAATTTGGTGTAACATTAATGATGGTAGTTAACATTCATAGTAAAACTCAAACTATTTCTATTAGATATGTATTTTACAGTAGAAGGGCGAGAAATAACTCTAGCTAACATATTAATGTTTATAGTTGTTATTTTTAGCCCTACTGTTACTTATACATCAAGTAAGAAAATAATTCTAAATAAATTATAGTATGGCCTTATAGGGTTATACTATTTTTAGGTTTAAACTTAGTTAATCCACAACTATAAATTGAATAAGTTACAACTTATGAATTTTATATTATAATTGGTAGTGTATAGAAACTTAGAAATTAGTGACCTATTATTATGGAGGGGTTTATTTATGATAAAATATGACCTTGTAATTATTGGTGGAGGACCAAGTGGTATGATGGCAGCAATTGCTGCAAAGGAAAATGGTGTTAAAGATATTTTAATTATAGATAGAGAAATAGAACTTGGAGGAATGTTAATAAATTGTATTCACAGTGGATTTACCAGTAAATATATAGAGGGAGATTTGACAGCACCAGAGTATATTCAAAGTTTAGTTGATAAACTAATAGAATATGAAATAGAATATAAAACTTCAACAGATGTGATAAGTTTACATACAAATAAAACCATAGTAGCAGTAAATGAAGAAGGAATTTTAGAAATTTCTTCAAGGGCAATAATCTTAGCTATGGGATGTAGAGAAAGACCATTAGGATATAAAAACATATTAAGCCATAGATGTTCAGGGATAATTACTTCTTTATCCACATTGAAATTAATTAATAGAACTGGAATAATGCCTGGTAAAGAAGTGTTAGTTTTAGGTTCAGGAGATCCTGCATTATTTGCAACGAGAAGTTTAGTACTAGAAGGGGCAAAGATTAAAGGAATCATTGAAACTACAGAAGGGCTAAGTGCAATTAATGAAGAAGTAAAAACCTTTATTAAGGATTTTAATATACCTGTTATGTTAAAGTCTAGAGTTACTAATGTTTTTGGTAAGGGAAGAGTTGAAGGAGTGAATATAGGACTTTTAGATGAGAATAATAAAGTTATTCCTAATAGTAAAAGTTATATAAGTTGTGATACTTTAGTTCTATCTATTTACCTTCATCCAGAAAATACTCTAGCTTTAAAAGCTGGTATAGATATAGATTCAGAAAGTTCAAAAATGATTTTAAAAGATAATATGGAAACTTCAATAGATGGAATATTTGCTTGTGGCACTGTAGTTAAAGGATATGAACAAATAAATAAGATAGAAATGGAAAGTGAATTAATAGGAAAATATATAGCAGAATACTTAAATAATTGAGAATTGACTATTGACAATGGACAATTATGGATATTTCTCAGTTATCACTGAGAAATCTATAAATTGATCCTGTAGCGGCGAACACTGTTCGCCAAAAAAACTAGCAATTTCATTGCTAGTCAAAAAAACGTTCAAAGAAATTATTTTGCTAAAAAATAATTTCCACATTAATTGTCAATTGTCCATCGTCAATTTTCCATTGTATAAGTTGTGATATAATATATTAAATAAAATTTATAAAGGATTATAAGCATGAACGACAAAACTAGTATTATAAACTTTTGTAACTCTTTAGGGCTTACAACTGTAGGGTTTACAACATGTAGAGTTTTTTCCGAATTAGAAAATTATTATTCTTATAGGAAAGAAAAAGGATTTCAGATAGAATTTGAAGAAGATGATATAGAAAAAAGAATAAATCCATTTTTATTAATGGAAGATGGGAAAACTATAATATCAATAGCATTTCCGTATTTGCATGATGAAAATCGAAAGGTTAAATATTTTTCAAAATATACTTTAGGTGAAGATTATCATGTGGTAGTAAAAAGATATCTGCAGAAAATATGTGGATATATTGAAAGTTTAGGTGGAAAAGCTATAGGATTTGTTGATAATAATCCACTTCCAGAAAGATATATTGCGTATCTTTGTGGTATTGGATTCGTAGGAAAAAATAATACATTTATCACTAAGGAATATGGGTCTTACATTTTTCTAGGGGAAATAATAACAGATTTATCCTTGGAAATTGATATCCCTGTAAAGGAAAGTTGTAGGAAATGTGAATTATGTTTAAATGCTTGTCCTACCAACGCTCTTAAAGAGCAAGTAAAGGATAACGATTTTAATAGATGTCTATCCTATTTGACTCAAAAAAAGCATATAGATGAATATTGGTTTGATAAGTTTAAAGGTAAAATTTTTGGATGTGATATTTGTCAAGATATATGCCCTTATAATAAAGAGGCTAAGCTTTCTCATATAGAAGAATTTAAAGCCTTTGATTTTATGAAAGAAGATGAGCTTATAGATATAATTACTATGAATAATAGTAGCTTTAAAGAGAAGTATCAAAAATGTAGCTGTGGATGGAGAGGTAAAAATATCCTAATAAGAAATAGTCTTATTAATTATAATAATATAAAGCATGAAGATAAGGATAATATAATCAAGAATATAAATTCCCCATATATAAGGGAGTATTATGATAAACTTTTTAAGAATAAACCTTAGACAATTATAAATTGATATAGGTTTTATAAATTGAGAATTATGATAGAATTTTAAAGTGTAGAGGTGGATAAAGAATGGATTTAGCTGCTAAATTTCGTTTGATAGAAAAGCTTCCCAAAAGCTTAGGAGATAAATTAATACAATCAGCTATTTATAAATACTATAAAAAATATGCAAATGTTAAAATTACTGGATATGAAAATATAGAAAAGCTAGAAGGACCAATTATATTTATAGCCAATCATTTAAGCAATGCAGATGGTCTAGTTTTAAATAAAGTTCTTGAGAAGAAAAAACCTATATTTGTAGCTGGAGAAAAATTAAGTGAAAATTCTTTTACTAAAATGGGAGTAAGAATTATTGAAACTATAACTATAAAACCAAATTCTGCTGATAAAGAGGCTATTGCAAAGATAATTAAAAACTTAAAAGAGGGAAGAAACATAGTTATTTTTCCAGAAGGGACAAGAAGTAGAACTGGTAGTATGATAGAAGCTAAAAAAGGACTTCTTTTAATAGCAAAAATGTCTAAAGCTACTATAGTACCAATAGGATTATGTGGAACAGAAGATTTTATGCCAATAAATGATAATGATATGGGACAAGAAAGTTTTAGGAGAGCAGATATATTTATTAACATAGGATTACCGGTAGAAATAGTAGAAAAGCAAAAAGACGAGGATAAAAATAATTATAGTAATAGAGCGTTAAGGGAACTTATGCTTTCAATTGCAAAATTAGTACCAGAAAAATATAGAGGAGTTTATTCTCTAGAAGAAAATAACGATGAAATTTCTAGTAGTCAAACAAGTGAATAATTATATAAGAAAAAGTCTATATCTAAGAAGGTATAGACTTTTTCCATTTGAAGCAATGTAGTTACTTCTTATAAAGGGTTAGCAATGCATTACTAGTAAAAAATTAGTTTAAGAAATTAATTTATAAAGAATTAATTTCAATATAATTGCAAATTTTATATTGTGAATTGAAATATTTAAAAGTGTAGCTATATTCAGCTATACATTAATTTCTAAGGTAGTTTATCTATATATGCACTAATATTTACATCAATATAATGAGAGGGCTATAAAGAAGACAATGAGAAAAATATCAATGTTTTTAGTTATGAATTTTAGCACTGTAAATTGTTAAATTTTATTAAATTATTTACGAATAATTCTTAATAAATAAAATATTCCAAATAAATGAAAAATTAAAAAAGATAAAGAAAACTGGATGTTTTTAAAGGATTTTGCCACTTTATTTAATAATGCTAAGTTTGATTTTAATTATGATTATTATTAGTATTAAGAATATATTAAGATAGTATATTAATATACTATTAATAAAATGTTAATAAATAAAATTTCATTAATACATTATGATTTTATAAAATTAGAAAGGTGAGTGAAGGAAAATGCCAGTATTAGAGAATTTAAAACCAACTAAGGTTTTTAGCTTTTTTGAAGATATGACTAAGATACCTCATGGGTCAGGTAATGAAAAAGCTATTAGTGACTTTTTAGTTAACTTTGCTAAAGAAAGAAGTTTAGAGGTAATACAAGATAGCGAGCTAAATGTAATTATAAAGAAACCAGCTACACCTGGATATGAAAACGTATCACCAGTCATAATTCAAGGTCACATGGATATGGTTTGTGAAAAAAATAAAGATACAAAGCATGACTTTGAGAAGGATTCATTAGAACTTAGAATTGTAGAAGATTATATATATGCAAATGGAACAACTCTAGGTGCAGATAATGGAATTGCTGTAGCTTATGGATTAGCATTATTAGATTCTAAAGATATACCACATCCAGCATTAGAATTGCTTGTTACTACTGGTGAAGAGACTGGTATGTATGGTGCTATTGCTGTAGACCCTAAACATTTAGATGGAAAAGTACTATTAAATATTGATTCCGAGGAAGAAGGCATATTCTTAGTAAGTTGTGCAGGTGGAGTTACTAACTATGTTCACATCAATAACCAATGGGAAAATACTAACAGTTCTGCGTTAAAATTAGAAATAAAAGGCTTAAAAGGCGGACACTCCGGAATGGAGATAATTAAGCAAAGAGGAAACGCTAATAAGCTTATGGGAAGATTATTAAATTCAATAGGTAAAGAGGTTCACTTTAATATTGCTCATATTAGTGGTGGAGCTAAAAATAATGCTATTCCACGTGAATCTGAGGTTATTTTAACAGCAGATACTGCAAACTTAGAAAAAATGAAAACAATAGCGAATAATACTATACACACATTTAAAGAAGAATTAAGAGTTCAAGATCCAGATGTAAAATTAGAAATTTCAGAATCTAAAGCTGAAAAACAATTGACTCGTGAAGTGACAACTAGTATAGTGAATTTCTTAAATTTAATGCCTAATGGAGTTCAAACTATGAGCAAAGATATAGAAGGACTAGTAGAAAGTAGTTTAAACTTAGGAGTTATAGTATTTAGTGAAGAAAAAGTTACTTTTGTATCAGCAATAAGAAGTTCTGTTAAAACATTAAAGAATGAAATAGTTGATAGAGTGGGAACATTATCAAAATTAGTTGGGGCTGAAATGGTAAATGATTCAGATTATCCAGAATGGCAATATGAACCAGATTCAAAGATAAGAGATCTTTGTGTAGAGACATATAAGGAAATTACAGGACAAGAGCCAAAAATAGATGCTATCCATGCAGGTCTTGAATGTGGACTTTTAAAAGAAAAAATGGCTGATGTTGATATGATAAGCTTTGGGCCAAACTTATATGATGTTCATACTCCACAAGAACATATGAGTATAACTTCAGTACAAAATGTGTGGGAGTTCATACAGAAATTATTAAAGAATATGAAATAGGATAAATGTTCAAATGAATTTATTAATTTGAATTTTAATTAATAAATTCATTTGACCTTTATTAATAAATCCCTATAGAGTTAAATCTGTAGTTTTTTAGAGCAAACTATATGACTTAATTACTAAAAGTAAAGTTGAAAAAGAGGAGGAATTATTTTATGAGCCAAGAGAGAAAAAAGTTATCCCACACAGCCTATGGCGAATGTAAAGGAGAAGATTATGTTCCGTTTGTGCCAACCTCAGTGGCAATGCCGGAAACAACAGGGTACTCAATTATTTTAGGCATTATATTAGCTTGTATTTTTGCAGCAGCTAATACATACCTTGGCTTAAAAGTTGGTATGACAATATCAGCAGGTATACCAGGTGCGATAATAGCTACTGGAATATTAAAGGGAATGTTCGGAAGAAATAACATTCTAGAAGCTAACATAGTAGCATCACTAGCTGCTATGGGAGAATCTATTGCTGGTGGTGTTATATTTATTTTACCAGCATTAATTTTATGGGGATTAAAATTAAGTATTTTTACAGTTGTTATTGTTACTATTATTGGAGGGGTTATGGGTGTATTCTTTATTACACCACTTAGAAGATACTTAATTGTTGAAGAGCATGGAAATTTAGTTTATCCAGAAAGTATGGCGGCAGCTGAGGTTCTTGTAACTGGTAGCGAAGGTGGGCAAGGCTTTAAAACAGTTATGACTGGACTTGGTGTAGGAGCCGGATATAAGCTTTTCTCAGGTGGATTTGCACTTTGGGGAGAACAGGCTACTTATGTAATTAAAAGCTATCAAGGAACAATGATGGGATTTGATACATTAGCATCACTTCTTGGTGTTGGATTTATTGTTGGTACTAAAGCATCATTGCTTATGTTTGGTGGCTCTGTTATAGCTTGGTTTGCACTTATACCATTAATTAAATTTTTAGGAGTAGGATTAGTAGAGCCACTATTCCCAGCAACTAAGATTATAGCTGAGATGAGCGCTAACGAAATATGGGCTGACTATATTAAATATATAGGTGCTGGAGCTGTTGCAATGGGAGGATTTATCTCTCTTGCCAAATCTATTCCAACTATAATAACAAGCTTTAAACAAGCTATGAGTGGAATAGGTGCTGGTGGAAATGAAAAAGTTAGTAGAATTGACATAGAAGCACCTCTAACTTGGGTTATTTTAGCAGCAGCCTTTGGATTTGCATTAACATGGTTATTACCAATGATAAATGGTGGATTCTTAGGCGGAATCATGGCAGTTGTATTCAGTTTCTTCTTTGCTGTTGTTTCAGCTAGAATGGTTGGTATAATTGGAGCATCTAATAACCCAGTTTCAGGTATGACTATAGCTACAATGCTATTTGTAACCACTATAATTAAATTAACTGGTGGAGTTTCTCAAGAATATATGACTAAATGTGTGTTAATAGGTGGAGTTGTTTGTGTTGCTATAGCAGTAGCTGGTGGAGCTGCACAAAGTTTAAAAACTACATTTATTATTGGTGGTACTCCTAAAAAAGTTCAATTAGGAATGTTTATTGCTCTTGCGGTAGCTGGTGTGTTCGCTGCATTAGTAATCAACATGTTGGAGAGGGCCTATGGAATAGGTTCTGTAGATGTAGCTGCACCACAAGCTACGCTTATGAAGATGATCGTTGAAGGTATAATGACAGCTCAACTTCCTTGGACATTAATAATAGTAGGAGCTGCTATTGCACTATTCTGTGAATTAGCTGGTATATCAATACTACCAGTTGCACTTGGAATATACCTCCCAATAACTTTAAATGCTGCTATCTTAGTTGGTGGTATTATAAGAGAAATTGTTGAAAGAAAATTCGCTAAAGATAAAGATAAAAAAGGAGAAGCTGTGGAAAAAGGAACTCTTCTTGCTTCAGGTCTAGTTGCAGGGGATGCATTAATGGGCATAGTAGTAGCTGGCCTAGTTGCTGCCCAAGTAGATATAGCATTTGGTAAAAACTTCTTAACAGGAATAACACAAAGCAATCTATTTGCTTGTATAATGTTCTTATTGTTAGGATTATGGATTTATATCTTCTCTTGCAAAAAAGATAAAAATATTAACTAGATAAAGTATTAGATTTTATTAGAGGCTATAAGGATTCGCTTTGCTCATAAGTAAATTTTATTTATGGGCAAGCGAATTGCTATATTATTAGCATATTTTTTCTAAAATGTATACAATTTAATTATATAAATTTATATTAAAATATCTTATAGTTAGTAGTCAGTTATGAGTTATTAGGAGGAATTTTACATGAGAAATAAGAAACTCAAACAAGAAGAAATAGAAAATCAAGAGCCTGATACAAAACATAATTTTGCTCTGTTTGTACCAGAAATTAAACATAATGACTGGAAAGAAGAAAATGGAAAAGTTATTTTATGCTTAAAGATCAATGATCCAGTAAAGAAATTCTTAGCTTGGATGGTTAGAAGAACTCCTATGACTAATTTAGAGCTAGATGATAGATGCTCTATGGTATGGAAACATATGGATGGAAGCAGGACAGTGTATGATATTGCAAAGCTTATGGCAGAAAAGTATAAAGAAGATGTTAATGGTGAACTATACAGGTTAGTAACATATTTAAAGTATTTGTCTAAAAGAGGATGGATTAAATTTAAAGAGTATGAAGTATAATATTTACATATCATAGAATAAACTCAGTGAATAATATGATTATTACGGGCTTATTCTATGTAATATGTCATAATATTGCAAATAACTTAAACTTTCTATAAAAAAGGATTTTAAATAATAAATGAAGAATATAATAAAGGTAAAAAGTTTTATATGGAGGTATAGACATGGGAAGTAAATCATTGGAAAAATTCTTAAAAGATAATTTACAAGACCTTAGAAGTAAAGGCTTATATAATGAAATTAATATTATAAATGGAGCAAATGGTCCAATTATAAATATTGATGGAAAAGAACTTATAAATCTTTCATCAAATAATTACCTAGGACTTGCTACTCATTCAAGAATGATTGAAGCTACAATTGAAGCTACTAAAAAATACGGAGCAGGAGCAGGAGCAGTTAGAACAATTAACGGAACATTAGATATACACTCAGAACTTGAAAAAAGATTAGCAGAGTTTAAACATACTGAAGCTGCAATAGCTTTCCAATCTGGATTTAATTGTAATATGGCTGCAATTTCAGCAGTTATGGGTAAAAAAGATGCTATACTTTCAGATGCATTAAACCATGCATCAATTATAGATGGATGTAGATTATCAGGAGCAAAAATTATAAGAGTTGAACATTCTGATATGGCCGATTTAAGAGCAAAAGCGAAGGAAGCCAAAGAGTCAGGATTATATGAAAAAATAATGGTTATAACTGATGGTGTGTTCTCTATGGATGGCGATATAGCTAAACTTCCTGAAATAGTGGAAATAGCTGAAGAATTTGATCTGATTACATATGTTGACGATGCACACGGTTCAGGGGTCTTAGGAAAAGGAGCAGGAACTGTTAAACATTTCGGATTATCAGATAAAATAGATTTCCAAATAGGTACATTATCTAAAGCTATTGGTGTAGTTGGAGGATATGTTGCTGGCTCTAAAGATTTAATTGATTGGTTAAAAGTTAGAGGGAGACCGTTCCTATTTTCAACTGCATTAACACCAGGAGCCGCAGGTGCTTGTATAGAAGCTATAAAAATATTGACTGAAAGCACAGAACTTCATGATAAACTATGGGAAAATGGAAATTATTTAAAGAAAGGCTTAAAAGAATTAGGCTTTAATATAGGAAATAGTGAAACTCCAATCACTCCATGTATAATAGGAGAAGCTGATAAAGCACAAGAATTTAGTAAGAAATTATATGAAGAAGGAGTATATGCAAAATCTATTGTATTCCCAACAGTTCCAATGGGTACAGCGAGAGTTAGAAATATGCCTTCAGCAGCTCATACTAAGGAAATGTTAGATGAAGCTATTAAAGTATATGAAAAAGTAGGAAAAGAGATGGGAATAATCTAAAAGATAAAGCTTGGGGGTGTAACAATTATGAAAAAGATATTAGTTACAGGTTGTTTAGGACAAATTGGTACGGAATTAGTAGCAAAGTTAAGAGAAGTTTATGGACGTGATAATGTTATTGCTACAGATATAAGAAAACCAGAAGGAAACCCTATAGTTGAGGGTGGAGTATTTGAAATATTAGATGTTACTGATAGAAGTGCAATGCTTGAAATAGCTAAAAAATATGAGGTTGACTCAATAATTCACTTAGCTGCATTACTCTCAGCAGTAGCTGAAGCTAAACCTCAATTAGCTTGGGATATAAATATGGGTGGGCTTGTTAATGCCTTAGAAGTTGCAAGGGAACTAAATTGCAAATTTTTCACACCAAGTTCAATAGGAGCTTTTGGTCCAGATACTCCAAAAGTAAATACTCCACAGGATACAATTCAAAGACCAAAAACTATGTATGGTGTGACAAAGGTTTCTGGAGAGTTATTATGTGATTATTATCATACTAAATTTGGTGTAGATACAAGAGGAGTCAGATTCCCAGGTCTTATATCTTATGTAGCACCTCCAGGTGGTGGAACAACAGATTATGCTGTTGATATTTATTATGAAGCATTAAAAAGTGGAAAATATACTTCATACATTGATAAGGGAACTTATATGGATATGATGTATATGCCAGATGCTATAAATGCAATAATAACATTAATGGAAGCTGATCCATCAAAGTTAAAACATAGAAATGCTTTTAATATAACAGCAATGAGCTTTGAACCAGAACAGATCGCAGCTGCAATTAAAAAACATATACCAGAATTTCAGATCAGCTATGAGCCAGATCCAGTAAGACAAGGAATAGCTAATACTTGGCCAGATTCAATTGACCCAACAGCTGCTAAAGAAGAATGGGGATTTAAAGCTGAATATGATTTAGATAAAATGACAGCTGATATGCTTCAAAAATTAAGAGAAAAAGGCATAGGAAATAAATAATAAATAATAATACAAAAAAACTAGCAATTGCATTGCTAGTTTTTTATTATTCCACCTCTGGGGAACTTAATCAATGGACAATTGACAATTGCGGCGGAAATTAATTTTGTAAATTAATTTCTTTAAAAATAAATCAATTCAAAGCTTCTCATGTAAAGGAGAAGTATCAATAATTCTCCATTGTCAATCGTCAATTTTCAATTGCTGAAGGGTGGAGTATAGTTCGGAAGAAAATTAGTGATCTTACACTAGTATTATGGAGATAAGCAATATAATTAAAATATAGTCTAATACTGTAGATACAGTGACATGTCATACTGCTTTAATTAGAAAGTAGTTACAGATTTAAATTTTGTAACTACTTTAATCTTGCTAAAAATATATAATTTTGTTATAAACCCCAGGGGTGAAAGGTTAATGTTGAAAGATTTCCATAATTATCCATAGCCCGTTGTCAATTTTTAATTGTTCAAGTGATATTTTGTAAATTATGTTAAAATGTATATGATTATAAATTTAAGGGGGAATTATTATGGAAACGTCATGGTGGGTTAATTTTTTAATGGGATTTAATATTTTTAATGAGGCTTTAAAAGGAATTGGACTTATTATCCTTATAATTTTAATGTTTAAAATTATTAAAGTTCTAAATATTTATATTAATAAAAACAAAGAAGGTAAAGGTGAAAAAAATGAATAATATTGCTTATATTAATGGAGGTATAGAGCTTTTAGACTTAATAGAGCCATTATGGGATAAACTAAATAATCACCATATGGGAAATTCTAATAATTTTTCTCATAATTATGAAAAATTTACTTTTGAGCTTAGAAAAGAGAAATTTTATAATAAAGATTTAAAGGTAAATATAGATTTAATTAAAGATTTAGATAAAAAAACATATATAGGCTATTGTATAAGTACAATAAATTTAGACTTAGTTGGTGAAGTTGATTCTCTTTACCTAGAAAAAGAATACAGAGGACAGGGAATAGGTGAAGAATTAATGGAAAGAGCATTAATTTATCTTAATGAGAATGATTCAAAGAGAAAAATAATAGGAGTAGCTGAGGGGAATGAAGAAGTATTAAACTTCTATAAAAAATTTAAATTTTATAAAAGAACTGTAATTCTTGAAGAGATTATATAGAAAAAACAAAAAGACTTACTAGAAATTCTTCTAGTAAGTCTTTTTGTTAATTGCAATTAAGGAATATTCTTAAGTTTTTTATTAATAAGAATATGTTATGTCTTTGTTATATTTGGAGTTTTCTTATCGTATTCATTAATTAGTTTGCCTAATTACTAGTTTTTTATTCATATTATTGAAAAATTTTTAAAATAAATTTGTAAAATAAGATAACTAACAAAAGATAGATGAGTTTTTTAATGAAATATAATATAAAGTTTTCTTTATTATGTATTGTTAATTGAAAAGTTGTGTATTATAAGTTAAAGTTGATATAATATATTAAGAAATATTAGATATCTTCAAAAAATAATTAGTCAGTATATTAGTCTATTTTTAGCCATATTGCATCAGAATAATTCACTCATAGCTAAACTATGGGCGAAAATGTTAATTTGTCTACCATAAAATAGACGTCGCATCTTTGACTTATTATTTTATTTTAGATGTCTTATTAAACTTAAGAAATAGGGTGATATAATGAATAAAGAAAATAGAGGTAAAGTTTTAGATATATTAAGTAAAGTTTATGGAGGGACAAAATGCGGACTTGATTTTACTACGCCTTTTGAACTTTTAATATCAACTATTCTATCAGCACAATGTACTGACGAGAGAGTTAATATAGTTACTAAAGAATTATATAAAGAATATAATACTCCGAAAGCTATAGTTACTTTAACGGAAGAAGAACTAGGAGAAAAGATAAGAAGTTGTGGCTTTTATAAAAATAAGAGTAAGAACATTTTAGGATGCTGTAGAATGCTTTTAGAAAAGCATGGAGGGGAAGTGCCTAAAACCATGGAAGAGCTTATAGAACTTCCAGGTGTGGGAAGAAAAACTGCTAATGTTGTATTATCCAATGCTTTTGGTGTTCCTGCAATAGCTGTTGATACCCATGTGTTTAGACTTTCAAATAGAATTGGAATTGCAAAGGGAAAAAATGTAGATGAGGTAGAGCAAAAACTCATGAAAAATATCCCTAAGGAAATGTGGAGTGATGCTCATCATTACTTAATATGGCATGGAAGAAAAATCTGCAATGCTCGTAAGCCAAAATGTGAAGAATGTCCAATAGTTCAACATTGCGAATACTTTAATGGAAAAGGTTAGACAATTCATAATTCAAAATTCACAATGCACAATTAAGGATGAAATTATTTTTAAATAAAATAATTTCTTTAAATAGATTTTTAACTAGCAATTTTATATTGCTAGTTTTTTTTATATAAATTTACTTTGTAACTTTAAAAAAACAATCAGTTTTAAATTTCTCAGTTTCAACTGAGAAATATCCATAATTGTGAATTTTGCATTTTGCATTGTGCATTAAGCTAAGTTCGCCACTTTTTTTTATACATATCAAAATCTAATATTAATATAAAAAATATTATGGCAAATACTCTTCGCCACTTTTTTTGCATATATCATAATTTAATATCAATATAAAAGTATTAAAGGAATTAAGTACATAAAATGGAATATTATATATAGAGGCTTTATAAAATTTTGTAAAAAATTAAAAGGGGGAGAGGTATGTTACCTTTAAATGCAGTATTTTGGGGATTTATCTTATTATTTAATATTCCAATTAAAAGTCTGGACAAAGTAAACTTTATTACTAGTCTTATTGGATATGTATTAATAATTTATGGCTGCTCTAAGTTAAAGGATAAAAATAAGCATTTTAAAAATGCAGCAATCTCTTATAGTGCTATATTGGGTTTAAGTATTATAACATTATTTATTTCATCTAAGGTATCAATTCCAGAAATTGTAGAATCTAAAGAGGAAATTGCTTATATGTTTAAGACTGATGGACCATATATGTTAATCGGGATTATATCAAGCATTATAATTTTATTTGGTGTGTATTCTATATGTGTTGGAATTTCTAAAATGTATGAGGAGAAAGATAAGAACTTCTGGGCTTTAAAGATTAAAAAAGTATGGAAAGGATTTAGAGATTCTATTATCGTATCTTTAATATTATCTAGTATAATATTAATATGGTCTCTAGTTGTGGCACTTTCTTCAGCATCTGGATTTAACTTTACTTTGTATAGATTATATATTTTTATTACTATACTTATATTAATAGCATTAATAGTTGTACTCATAAATTATATAAGAATAATAATAGAAATCAGATATGCTCATGGAATATTGGAGAAGGATATGGAAGTTGTAGATCAATTTGGAGAAAAGTATTAACTTGCAAAATTATTTATTATAAAAAATCGTGACTTTTAGTCACGATTTTTTTATAATATTATATCTAATAAATTTTTTTCAATTAAGTTATTATATTTTCCATTTCTATATTCACTATAGACTGCTTTTCTTTCTTCCTGAGATAATCCCACCATCTTTTCCTGAAGCTCTTTTGGCGTTTCTACATATGCACCTTTAGGATTCATGTCTTCATCAAAAGTTATAATAGTTGGGATGGACTTACTTCCCACTGCTTCTTCCAAGAAATCTTCAAAGCCTGTTCTTGGCATGTAATGAATTTTCAAATTAGAGTTTTCTTCACTTAATTTTTGTATAAATGGAATTGTAACTATACAGTCTGGACAAAAGCCTTCAGTAAATACAGTAGCATGAATAATTTTATCTAATTTTTTAATCTCTTCCTTAGCATTTCCTGATAAGTTAGTATTATTATAAGCTTTATCTTGAATATCTCCATAATTTTCTTGTGATTTCTTTAAATAAGAATTAAAGCTTAAACCTTTTGATAAATCAATCATTTTTAAAACCTCCCTTTTATGTGATAACAATATTATTATATCAAGAAAATTTGAAAAATTATACTATAAACAAGTTAATCAATTGAGAATTGACGATGGACAATTGACAATTAATGTGGAAATTATTTTTAAGCAAAATAATTTCTTTAACTGATCTTTTGTAGCGGCGAACAGTGTTCGCCATTCTTTTCCACCTCTGGGGAACAGTAGTGAAGCCCTTTAGGGTTCCCCTGAGGTGCAGTATAGTTCACAACATTACCTAAAAACTTAAGCCAATATTAATGGAGATAAGCAATATAATTGGAATATGAGTCAATGTATTAAATACTCTTTTCTACCATACTGTACCCCAGGGGTATAATTGAAAAGTGGTTATATATTAAATTTATGTATCTACCTTAATTTCACTTAAATTTGATAATTTTCTTATAGACCCCAGGGGTGGAGGTGAATACATAATTAAGGTAGAAATCAATTCTAAATTTCTCAGCTTTTGCTGAGAAATGTCCACAATTATGAATTTTGCATTGTGAATTGTGAATTAAATTGAGGTGAATTTAAGAAGGTGATATAATAAAATAAATATTGCAAATATTTATAAAAAAAGGTAGGGATGATAATGTCAAAACTTGTAGAGAGATTTTTAAACTATGTAAAATATGATACTAAAAGTGACGAAAATTCAAATACATTGCCTAGTACAGAGGGACAATTAGTTTTTGGAAAAAGCCTTGTAGAAGAATTACAAGCAATAGGTATGACTGATGTAGCTATGGATGATAAGGGCTTCGTTACTGCAACACTACCATCAAATATAGATAAAAAAGTACCAACAATAGGATTCTTAGCTCATATGGATACGGCACCAGATTATTCTGGTACAAATGTTAATCCACAAATAGTTAAAAATTATGATGGTAAAGATATAAAGCTAAATGAGAATACAATTTTAACAACAAAAGATTTTCCAGAAGTTAAAAATTACGTAGGAAAAACACTGATTACAACAGATGGTACTACTTTGTTAGGTGGAGATGACAAGGCAGGTATAGCTGAAATAATGACAGCTATGGAATACTTAATAAATCATCCAGAAATAAAACATGGAACTATAAAAGTTGCTTTCACTCCAGATGAAGAAGTAGGAACAGGATGCAATAATTTTGATGTTGAAAAATTTAATGCTGATTTTGCCTATACATTAGATGGCGGTGAAATTGGGGAAGTTCAATATGAAACTTTTAATGCTGCTAGTGTTGAAGTTAAATTCCATGGTAGAAATGTTCATCCAGGTTCAGCAAAAGGCAAAATGATACATGCGAGCTTAATAGCTATGGAATATATAAATAAACTTCCTGAAAATGAAAGGCCTGAAACTACAGAAGGATATGAAGGTTTTTATATGCTTGACGAAGTGCATGGGGAAGTAGAAGAAGCAAAGGCATCTTTCTTAATAAGAGACTTTTATATGGATAAATTTGAAGCTAGAAAAACTTATATGAAGGAAATAGCTTCAGAATTAAATAAAAAATATGGTGAAGGAACTGTTGAAATAGATATAAGTGATACTTACTATAATATGAGAGAAAAAATTGAAGTTGAAATGCACATAGTTGAAACTGCAATAGAAGCTATGAAGCAATTAAATGTAGAGCCACTTGTAATACCTGTAAGAGGAGGTACAGATGGATCAAAGCTTTCTTATATGGGATTACCAACTCCAAATATATTTACTGGTGGACATAACTTCCACGGCAAATTTGAATACATTGTAATTGAATCAATGGAAAAAGCTGTTGAAGTAATATTAAAAGTTATAGATATTTATGCAAACAAATAAAACAGTTTAGTCAATTGAGAATTGACGATGGACAATTGAAAATTAAGGAGGAAATTAGTTTTGAGCAAATTAATTTCTTTAATAGATTTTTTGTAGCGGCGAACATTGTTCGCCACTTTTCTTTTGTACATATCATAATTTAATATCAATATAAAAAATATTATGGATGAACACTGTTCACCGCTACAGTTAGACAATGGAGAAATTAAAATAATGTGATAATTATTGAAGAAATTAATTTTTAATAAAAGTGATCATAAAACAAATCAATTCTAAATTTCTCAACTTTTGTTGAGAAATATCCATAAATTCTTCATTCTTCATCATTAATTTTTAATTAATAGGTTGTGAATTAAATTAAGCTCATAATGATAAGAAATCTATCTTTAAAATTATTAAAAAAGATTAGCTATAATTAATTCTGTTAAAATACAAAATTTTTATAATGACACAGAATTGACATTATACAGACACAGAAAAAACATATAACTATACTAACATTTAGTTATAGCATTAATGAAAGGAGATTATATATCATGAATGAGTTTAACGATTCTAACAATACAACTAGTAAAGAAGTAGAAAAAACATACATATATGATACAAAGTTCACAGTAGAAAGTCCTAAAAAACAAAAAAAGAATAAAAAAGCTGGCAGCCTTATAGCAATAGCACTTATTTGTTCATTACTTGGAGGGACTGTAGGAGGTACAGCTACTTATACTATAATAAATAACATTAATAATAAGAGTGCAGTTTCTAATAAAGAGACAGTTACTAATACTTCTACCACAGTAGACAATACATCATCTATGAGCATACCAGAAATTGCTAAAAAGGCTTCGCCAGCAGTTGTGGGAGTTGCTACAAAATCCATAAACCAAAATTCCCTTAGATGGCAATCTGAATTACAAGAAGGAATTGGTTCAGGATTTATATTTAATGAGAAATGGATACTGTTTTAACTAACTATCATGTTATTAAAGGAGCTTCTGAAGTTAAAGTAATATTCCATAATGGTAAAGAAGTTTCTGCTAAAGTTGTAAATTATCAAGAAGATGCAGACTTGGCAGTTCTTAAAATAGCAGAAAAAGTAGAGATGCCAGGAGTGTTAGAGTTTGGTGATTCAGATGCATCTAGAAGTTGGAGAACAGGTTGTAGCTATAGGAAATCCATTAGGAAAAGAATTCTCTGGTTCAGTAACAACAGGTATTATAAGTGCCTTAAACAGAGAAATGCAAGTTTGAAGATGGTAAAACATTAAAGTTAATACAAACTGATACCGCTATCAACCCAGGTAATAGTGGTGGACCATTAATTAACTCTAAAGGACAAGTAATTGGAATAAATACAGCTAAGATAGGTCAAGCAGGGAGTTGAAGGTTTAGGATTCTCAATTCCAATAAATGAAGTACTCTAATAAACTTGATAACCTAACAAAGCCAGTATTAAAATTAGGAATCGCCTGCTATAAATCTTAATGAAGAATTAGCAAAGGCTAATAAGCTACCTGTTGGAATTTATATAGAAAAGGTAGAAAGCTTGAGTGTAGCTCAAAAAGGTGGGCTTCAACCAGGAGATGTAATAGTTAAATTTGCTAATAAAAAGGTTGGTACAGTTCAAGAAATAAATAAAATTAAAGACTCTTATAAAGAAGGGGACGTAGTATCTGTGGAATTTATAAGAGAGTGGAAAAACGATGACAGCTCAACTTAAAATTAGAATAGATAGGCATCTAAAATAACTAGTCAAAGATGCCGAAAACCAATTAATTTATGCGATTAGTTAACCTCAGATAATTAATTGACGTTGGTTAATAAATTATCTTTAGGTAATTAATATCTATCCCCCTTTTTTAATATTAAAATATTAAAAACCGAAACACAAGCAATACCCACAACAAGATAGCCTCCTTGTTGTGGGTATTGTTTTTTTTGTGTTAACAATAGATTGGATAATTGATAATGGACAAGTATTGTCTGGAGCAATATATAATAATTTTAACTAACTTTATGAAGAACTTATGATAATTAAGAATTAAGTATGAAGAATGAAGAATTATGGTTAAAATTATTTTTAAACAAAATAATTTCTCCAAATAGATTTTGTAGCGGCGAACATTGTTCGCCATCTTTTTTTTGTACATATCATAATTTGATATTAATATAAAAAATGCTATGGCGAATGCTATTCACCATTTTCCACCTCCGGGAAACTTAACCAATGGGGAATTGACTATGGAAAATTGACAATTGAGGTTAAAATTAGTTTATCTAAACTAATTTCTTTAACTAATTTTTAGTTAGCAATACAATTGATATTTTATTATAGAAAGTTACAAAGTTATTGTGTAACTTCGGGATAAATCAATTAAAGACTTCTCTTATAAGAGAGAAGTATCCATAAATTCTTCATTCTTCATTATTAATTTTTAATTAATAAGATGTGAGTTGTGAATTAAATAAAGTAAAGTTTTGTACGAAAAAAATAGGGGAGGTTTTCACCTTCCCCCTTCGGATTGTTAAGAATTTATAATATATATATATATTTATAAGCTGTTTTAAAAAAATAAAGTATATTTAACTTAAACTAATGCACAACTTAATCAATGGAAAATTGACTATGGACAATTGACAATTAAGGTAGAAATTATTTTTAGGTAAAATAATTTCTTTAAACAGATTTTTGACTAGCAATTTTACGTTGCTAGTTTTTTTTATAAGAAGTTGCCTTGCAACTTCAAAAAACAATCAATTCTAAATTTCTCAGCCTCTGCTGAGAAATATCCACAATTGTGAATTTTGCATTGTGAATTGTGAATTAAGTAAAATTTTGTATAAAAAATAGGGGTCAGCTTTCACCTCCCCCTTTTGGATTGTTAAGAATTTTTAAATATATATCTATATATAATTTATATATATTTATTTAAGCTCCTTAATAAGGCCTTTTCTATAAGCCATAAGGAGTTTTTCTAAATCATTAATTTGAGTTATTAGTTCTTTTCCTATGTCTGTATCTCCTATTCTTTGCCTTGATTTTGTAGTTTCAAGTATTATAGAGGAAGATAATATATCATTTCCTTCTTCTATTGCTTTTTGAGTAGATTCAAATGGCTCATGTGATACAAGCTGTAATCCATAGGAGTTATAAATTAGTGTATATCCTGCAAGCCCTGTTTCAGGCTGATATGCCTTTGAGAAGCCTCCATCTATAACTAGCAATTTACCATTAGCTTTTATAGGACTCTCTCCCTTAACAGCTTTAACAGGAACGTGTCCATTTATAATATGAGAACTAGTTGAATCTAATCCAAACTCTTCTAATATCTTATTACAAATATCCTCTTTATCTCTAAATCCAAAATAAGGGTCCTTACATTCTTTATGAGTTGCTTTATCATTGATAAAATATCTTTCAAAGGTTGCCATTTTATTTTTACCAAATAGAGGAGAATCTTCTCCACACCATAGATACCATAAATAATCTAAGGCATATAAGTCTGTTTCTGCATTGCCTTTATTAAAATAACCTTCTCTCGCAATTCTATCAGCTATATCTAAATAAGCTTTACCACTATACTCTCTTCCAGCAACTTTACTTTTTCTAAAGTCACCATTTTTATCTAGTGGAATACAAGCATGATATAAAAGATTTGAGTTATAAGTTAAATATAAACTACCTTTGGAAAATAGATATCTAGTGTGTCTTTGAAGCTTTTCACTACTTAAAAATGAAGATTTTAGTCTAGAAACCAATTCTTTTTCTTCATCATTAAGTTTATATGGGTTTTTAGGATCGATAGTAGGGAAGTTTATATCGTTAAGCTCATATTCTTTACCATCTACTATTATTGTACCCTTTTCAAAATTAATTTTATCTAAAAGTAATCTATTTTCCATATTAAAGCTTGGTCTTCTTTGTATTATTTCTCCTTCAAGCTTAAATTGAATTATAGAAATTGCTTTATGCATTTGAGACATAAGCTTTAAATCTTTTTCTTTATAATTCCCTGCGGTATCCTTTGGTTTAAAAGATTTGCAAGGATCATCTCTATAAGTGTTCATAGCAAAGGTAGCTAGTGGCAATAGATTAATTCCATAACCTTCTTCTAGCGTTTCTAAATTAGCATATCTTGTAGAAATACGAATAACATTGGCAATGCAACTTTCACAGCCAGCAGCGGCTCCCATCCATAATATATCATGATTGCCCCATTGAATGTCTATATTATCATATTTCATTAAACTTTCCATTATGATATGAGCCCCAGGTCCTCTATCATAAATATCTCCTACTATGTGAAGTCTATCAACTATAAGCTTTTGAATAACGTGAGAAATAGCAATAATGAATTCCTTTGCTCTTCCAATTCTTATAATTGTATCTAATATACCATTAAAATAATCTTGTTTATTTGGCCTGACTTGCTGTTCATGTAATAGTTCTTCAATAATATATGCAAAATCAGGCGGTAAAGCTTTTCTAACTTTAGATCTAGTATATTTAGAAGAAACTAATTTACATATCTCTATAAGATGATATAAAGTTATTCTATACCAATCATCAAGCTCCTTTTCTTCTTGCATTACAAGCTCAAGCTTTTGCTCAGGGTAATATATTAATGTACATAACTCCTTTTTTTCGCTCTCTCTTAGAGTATTTCCAAAAATATCATTAACTTTTCTTTTAATTACTCCTGAAGCATTTTTTAAAACATGATTAAAGGCTTCATATTCACCATGAATATCTGTAAGGAAGTGCTCTGTTCCTTTTGGTAAGTTCAATATAGCTTGAAGATTTATAATTTCCGTACAAGCATCTGAAATTGTAGGGAACTTGTGAGATAAAAGTTTAAGATACCTTAAATCATCCTCAATTATATCAACACTTATTTCATTTAATGGCAACATTTTAAATCTCCTTTTCTATTGCTTAACTTAATTAATTAACCAACGAACAACTTAATCAATGCACAATTCACAGTTCACAATTAAGGAGGAAATTATTTTTTGGCAAAATAATTTCTTCAAATTTATATTTGACTAGCAATACTATTGCTAGTCTTTCATAAAAAGTTACTTTGTAACTTCAAAAAAACAATCAATTATAAATTTCTCAGTGATAACTGGGAAATATCCACAATTGTGAATTGTGCATTGTGAACTGTGAATTATATAAGACTGTTCTCCAACGGTTCTATCTCCATTAAATAATGTGTTACACTATATACACAATAATATAGCACTTATTTTATATATTATATTATATAACAAAGATTGGATTAGTGCTAACACAAAAATATTAGATTTTTATACATTATTTACAAAAATCTTTAATAGGTATAATATAATATAAATATATTGTGATATTTTAGAATAATGGTTAAACTGTATATTACTAGAGCTAATAATTTTATAAGTTATTAGATGTTTTTGTAATAAGATGATGATTATTTTAAAATATAACATTATATGTGAGTTTGCTGGAGATAATAATTTAATAAATATTAATTAAGGTATCAATAAATAGCTAATCAATATGATATGTATTTTCTTTTAGTTTGATTTGGGGTAATTTGTTCATATATCATTATTAGTATAAATTATTCTGTATACCATAGAAAATATCCTGATTATATTTGACCAGTTATTTTATTATAAATGCCTAAGAAGGAGAGATGTATTATGAATAAAATGCTTGAGATAAAAAAGTGGGCTGTTTTAGGTGCAACAGATGATCAAAGTAAATTCGGATACAAAATATTAAAAAGATTAGGGGAAAAAGGTTATACAGTATACGGTATAAATCCTAAATATGATGAAATCGAAGGAATAAAAATAGCTTCTTCTGTAGAACAATTGCCAGAAAAGGTGGAAGGCATAAGCGTAATTGTAAATCCTAAAATTGCATTAAATTCGCTAGAAACTATAAAAGAACATGGAATAAAAAACCTTTGGTTCCAACCAGGTTCTTATAATGATGAAGTAATAAATAAAGCAAAAGAATTAGGGTTCAATATAGAAAATAATCAATGTTTATATGTTGAACTTGGAAAACTTTAAATTAATTCACAATGCACAATTCACAATGCATAATTAAGGAAAAAATTAATTCTTTACGAATTAATTTCTTTAANNCCCCTGAGGTGCAGTATAGTTTGGAGCAATATTAATAAATTTAACTAGTATTATGGAGAAGCTATAGAAATTAAGAATTAAGTGTGAAGGATGAAGAATTAAGGTGGAAATTAGTTTTATCAAACTAATTTCTTTAATAGATTTTTAATAAAAGTGACTCTGTCACTTTTAAAACAAACCGATTCTAAATTTCTCAGCCTCTGCTGAGAAATGTCCACAATTCTTCATTCTTCATTATTAATTCTTAATTGTTAAGGATGTACATTGTGAATTGTGAATTGAATAAGGGAGGTTTTTAAAATGGGAAAGACTTTAAGAACAGTATTAATAGTAGTTGTTGTATTTGTTATTATGTTATTTCCAGTAGTGGGAACATATAATAAGCTTGTTTCATTAGATCAACAGGTAAAAACTGCTGAAGCAAATATCGATGCTCAGCTTCAAAGAAGATCAGATTTAATACCAAATTTAGTATCTACCGTTCAGGGCTATGCATCACAAGAAAAAGAAATTTTTACATCAATTGCAGAATCTAGAGCAAAATTATCTGGTGCTCAAACAGTAGAGGAAAGAGCTAATGCGGATGCAGAGCTTTCAAATGCATTATCAAGACTCTTAGTAGTTGTAGAAAGATATCCAGAATTAAAATCAAATCAAAACTTTAAGGATTTAACTATTGCTTTAGAAGGAACAGAAAATAGAATAGCAATTGGAAGAGAAGATTATAATAAAATTGTGTCTGAGTATAATAGCAAAAGAAGAAAATTTCCAACTAATATTGTAGCTTCTATGTTTGGATTTGATGAAAAACCATTCTATAAAGCAGCTGAAGGTGCTAAAGAAGTCCCAAAAGTTGAGTTTAAGTAAGTGATAATCTATGAGAAGGCTAATTAAGAATAATAAGTTAAAAACTTTAATTTTAAGCTTTTTTTTATTATTTACTTTTATAGTCCCTAAAGCTACATGGGCAATAGATTTTCCTAAAGTTACAGAATATAAATATGTAAATGACTATGTAGGAATACTGGATAAGAAAAGCAAACAGCAATTTATGGCGATAGGAGGAGAAGTTGAAAAGAAAACTTCTGCAGAAATGACTACCGTAATAATAAAATCTTTAGATGATTATCCTATTGAAGATTATGCTAATAAGCTTTTTAGAACTTGGGGAGTAGGTAAGAAAGATAAAGACAATGGACTTTTAATACTTGTAGCAGTAGAAGATAAAAAATGGAGAGTTGAAGTAGGAAGAGGCCTTGAAGGAGCTATACCAGACATATACTCCAATCAAGTGATGGAAGAGGTTGCAAAACCTAGATTTAGAAATGGAGAATATAGTTTAGGACTCTTAGAAGCATATAGTACATTTGCTGATGCTATAGCCAAAGAATATGGTGTAACCTTAGAAAAAAATTTGAAAGTTTCTCGTACCCAAGAAAGTGGAAACTCTATTTTGGGAAATATAGGTATAGGTTTTATAATATTCTTAATACTAATAGATGTTATATTTAATAGAGGAAGAATATGCAGAATGTTATTCTTTAGTGGTATTGGACGAAGAGGCGGAAGAGGTGGCTCCGGTGGTGGCTTTGGCGGTGGATCCTCAGGAGGCGGTGGCGGCTTCGGTGGAGGCTCATCCGGTGGAGGAGGCTCATCTGGAAGCTGGTAGTTAGGCAATGGAGAATTGAAAATGGACAATTGACAATTAAAGATGAAATTAGTTTTAATTAAACTNNTCAATCGTCAATTCTCAATTATCTAAACTCTACTGTTACTTCATAATTAAGTTCTTCAAAGAAATTTTTTAAGAATTCTTCAGTGGTGGTATTTACTTCATTTAAAAATCCACTTTTGATTAATTCATTTTCTCTCTCTTTTTTAGATTTTAAAATTTCTTCGAATACATCATTGCTTTGAATGGGGTTAAATATAGAAGTTCTTTCATCTAGTATTGATATATCGTCCTCATTTATAATATGGTCCAATATAACAGAATTAGGCAAGGTTATAATTAGTTTATTACCTTTTAATGTTATCTCTGATTTATCTAAAATTACCCCAGATTTTATATACCCATCATATTTTAAAATAAGGGATTTTTCAGTAAAAGGAATTACTAAATCATTGAATTTAAAATTATCTTTTAGTGATATTACATGAGAATAATTATATTTAACAGTAACAAGTTCTTTAACATCTATTAATTGATGATATATCATTTCTTTTTTTACTTCTCTATTATTTTTTATAGATAGATTAATAGAAAAAATTATAACTAAAATTAAAAGAAAGATAGCAAGTAATGATATTAATTTAGCTTTTAGAGAAATATTTTTTAATCTAATAAAATCACCACCTTTTAATTATTTATATGTTTCATTATTTAAATAATGCACAACTTAAACAATTGAGAATTGACGATGGNNGTTGAAATTAATTTTGTAAATTAATTTCTTTAGAGAGATTTTTAATAAAACAATTTAAGACTTCTCCACAAAGGAGAAGTATCAGTAATTCTCCTTTGTCAATAGTCAATTCTCAATTGCATAACTTTGTTAATCAAAAAAGGATATCTGAAATATCCAGATATCCTTTTGGTTAAGTAACCATTAATTAATCATTTTTATAAAAAGTCTCTAAGTGTTTTTTTTATTTTTAGTTTCAGGTTCAACAATAGCTCCTTTTTCTTCTAACTTATAAGTTATAACCTGAATTACATATATAACTGCGAAATAAATACCACCAGCTATAAAGATTTCATGTATTGCTTCACTTCTTCTATAAGAATCAATAAGAAGCAGAAATCCTATAAATACTATAGTATTTATAAGAGTCATTGAAAGACTTTTTGTATATTTGTTTTTTGCCATAATGTGCCCCCTGATTGTTTAAATACCTATTATTAGGTTATGTTATTTAAATATATATTATATATTAAGCCCAACATTAGTTCAAATTCAAGTTATTTTAATGTTAAACAGGTTATGAAAATGTTAAATTTTATGAAGTAAATTATGTGCAAACATATGTTTTGTGTTATAATTTTAGAATTAGGAAAACAATTATTTATAATTTAATAATTTTAATTGATCGAAAAGGAGTATTTATGAGTAAAAATTATGCAAAAGTTATAGTAAAAGGTTCACCTATTTCTAAATCTAATTTTAAGCTTTTCAATATAAATGGTAGAGCTATACTTCCTTATAGATCAGGAAAATATCATGATAGATATGCACTTTATGAGGAAGAAATAGCTTATGAATGCAGGATACAGAACCCTAATGTAGTACTTAGTGAATCATTAATTGCAATTTTAAAAGTTTATTATAAATCTCGAAAGCGTCATCCTGATACAAATAATATAACTAAAAGTATTTTTGATGGTATAGAGAAAAGTGGACTTATTATAAATGATGCCCAAGTTAGAAGGCTTATAATAGAAGAATTTTATGATGAAAAAAATCCTCGCTTTGAGCTTGAATTATTTGGAGAAAGCATCTATAAAATGAATTATTCTATAGAGAAATTAGATAATCCTCAAGAACCTATAGAATATTCGCCACCTTCAAATAAAAAAAATCAGATAGGTAACAATAATTTTAAAGAAAAGAAAGAAAATAATAATACCCTACTTTGCGAAATATGTGGTAAGGGTATTTCAAAAGAAAATGCCATATCTGCAAATAAAGGTAAAACTCTTTTATGTAAAGCATGCTTTAAAAAGTTATTCTAAAGAAATTGATTACAAACATAATCAAAGTGTATAATAGTAAGGATTAATAACTTTTTTAATCAAACAAAGTAAAAAAGTAGGTGACATTATGAAGAAGGATTTTAAAATACTTGCTATAGAGTCAAGTTGTGATGAAACTTCTGCGGCGGTAGTGGTTAATGGAAGAGAGGTATTATCTAATATAATATCTTCTCAGATAGATATACATCAAAAATTTGGAGGAGTAGTGCCAGAGGTTGCTTCAAGAAAACATATAGAAGCTATAAGTGCAGTGGTTCAAGAAGCGTTGGATGAGGCTAATTTAACTTTTCAAGATATAGATGCTATAGGAGTAACTTATGGACCAGGATTAGTTGGTGCGTTGTTAGTTGGACTTCAATATGCTAAATCTCTAGCTTATTCTTTAAACATACCGTTAATTGGAGTAAATCATATAGAGGGGCATATAAGTGCAAATTTTATAGAATATAAAGAGTTAGAGCCGCCTTTTGTAACCCTTGTAGTATCAGGTGGACATACTTTTGTAGTACATATGAAAGACTATGGAGATTTTGAAGTAATGGGAGAAACTAGAGATGATGCAGCAGGAGAAGCCTTTGATAAAGTTGCTCGTGCTTTAGGACTTGGATATCCAGGAGGACCTAAAATTGATAAAATTGCTAAGGAAGGAAATGAAAATGCAATAAAGTTTCCTAGAGCAAATTTTCATGAAGAAAGCTTAGACTTTTCTTTTAGTGGAATAAAATCATCAGTTTTAAACTATTTAAACAAAATGGAAATGAAAAATGAAGAAATAAACGTAGCTGATACTGCTGCATCTTTTCAAAAAGCAGTAGTAGATGTACTTGTAGATAATGCTATAAAAGCTTGCAAAATAAAAAAAGTAGACAAAATTGCTATAGCTGGAGGGGTTGCAGCTAACTCTGCTTTAAGAGAATCCATGATAAAAGCTGGAGAGAAAAATGATATAAAAGTACTATTCCCTCCAATGATATTATGTACCGACAACGCAGCTATGATAGGAAGCGCAGCATATTTCGAATACTTAAACGGAAGAATCTCAGACTTAACCTTAAATGCCATACCAAACTTAAAACTTGGAGAAAGATAGTTAGGCAATTGAGAATTGACAATGGAAAATTGACAATTGAGGTGGAAATTATTTTTAGACAAAATAATTTCTTTGAACGAATTTTTTTGACTAGCAATTTTATATTGCTAGTTTTTTTGTTTCACCTCTGGGGAACAGCAGTGAAGCCCTTTAGGGTTCCCCTGAGGTGCAGTATAGCTCGGAACAACACTAATAAATTTAACCAATACTATAGAGATACTACAATTGCTAAATTTTTGTAGCGGCGAACATTGTTCGCCAGTTCTTTTTTCATATCTAAGGATTTTCTGGAGAACACTGTTCGCCGCTACAGTTAATCAATTTTAAATTTCTCAGTTTCTACTGAGAAATATCCACAATTGTCCAT
>NZ_DDOV01000122.1 GCF_002341865.1 Clostridium sp. UBA2485
AGTAATTTATAAGGAGATTTAATCCTTAGTGCATGAAGTACCCCCATTTAATTTCTCCCCTCTTTTATCTCATTTACTCCTCTTCTTGACCATTTGTTTCAAAATAAACTTTCAGCAACATCAAGTCGTATTACTATTAATTATTTTGAACTCTCTTTTATTTTAAAAATTTTCTTACCTTTAATTTTTCCTTTATCTAGTACTATTTTTTTATCACTCCTAACTTCTATTCCACCATCATCTGTTAATCTCATAAGCAAATTACCATTTCCTATTATTTCAACTGTTCCTGGTTTAATTACTACTTCTTTTCTTCTAGCTTTTAGGATGCCTTTGGTTCATCATCAAATAGAGGATATGTTTCTCTATTTAAAATTTAAACACCATATCAATTCTATCTAAACAGAAATATCGACACTACTATAGTATCGATATTTCTGTTACAATGATATCTTCTTTTATTTTACAAATAGTGCTATCTATAAAAACATAGTATAGTTTATTATATCTTCTTGCACCTAAATCCACATTAATTTACCTAACTGACTATAAGCCAACATTTTCTCTTGTGACATCTAAGACATCTGTAATGCCTCTTTCATTTAATTTTGTTATTAAATACTCACAACCACTTTCTAAGGCAATATTCCTCTCTTCCTCATAAATAGGCATTAGGGTATAAAAATTAATTATATTACCTTGGGTGCTCACAAACCTTTCTAGTCCACTTTCTCTAGGCTTACATATCATTAAGCATGATAGCTTTGTATTTGATGAAAATGACTGTGGAGGTTCTCCATTAGGAATAATGATATCTTTTCCAAGCCACCCATCATACATATGAGGAATATGAGCTATTTTTCTTATCCACCCTAAAGGCCAGTAATTATTCATATCTTCCATATCATTTTTATCTATTGGCCAGCTTATTGGTAACTTAATTATTAATTCAGCAAATCTTTCTTCAAATGCCTCAGTAGAATCATCCATAGGATAATCACTCATACCAGTAGTAACTATAGTGATAAAATTATTACTTGAATTAGGTATTATATGTAGATTAACAGCTACCTTGCTTCCCGGAATGATTTCAGATAAAGTATTAGTAACCTTTCCAAAATACTTTTCTACATGATTCAAAATCTCATCATGCTGATCTTGAATTAATCTTTCAGTATCTACTTCTGATACATTGTCAAGCGCACCACACTGACGGAGATATCTAGCAAGTTCACTATGTCCCTCCATCTCAGCAGCAACAAGTGCCGTTATCTTTGTCTTTGCGTTGCCTTCTCCTACATAATAATAGGCATTTATTGATGCTCCTGCTTTTAGCAACACTTTAACCATCTCTATAGATCCATTAAAAGCAGCTTCAATTAAAGGTGTCGCATGTATTCCAAGTCCAGCATCAACATCTGCACCATGATTAAGTAACCAAATAACATTTTCAATTATATTTTTGTTAACTGCTCCATGTATCGGAGTAACACGTCCTGTATCATTTTTTCTAGTGATATTTACATCAAGTCCTTTGCTATATAAAAATTCAAGAATGTCTTTGTTATTTTGTTCCGCTGCAGCATATAAAAGTGAATAACCACTTATATTATATGCATTTATTAATTTTGGGTAGCTTTCAACCATCTTAATTAATGTTTCTATATCTCCTTTTGAAATTGCTGAAAAAGTATCTCGTTTAATCTGAGTCCAACTTAAATTACTCATAATAACTCCTTTCTTATCTTGGTGGAAATTTTCCTTTTCGTAATTGTTCTGCAATCTCTAGTAGCTTCCTTTCAAAGTCTACTTTTGTTCCACCTGCACTTTTTACACCATATAATTCCTTAGCAACTGCTTTAATATATTTATTAGAATGACCTTTATTGGGAGCCCAATGAATATTTTCCAATCCAAAATATGGATCAATTCCAGCTTCTTTTAATACTTGTCTAGAATAATTAGCGTAAGCTTGAACTATTTTTTTACGATTTGAAAACTTACCTTTAACAGCAATATGATGAGCGTGAGGATTCTGCATACCTGATGGCGGAAGCCCTTTTGCTTTCTTTAAATAACGTCCAAAGTCGAATTTTGACAATTCATCTGCTGTAGGATTACTTCCACTCTTAATTGCATTTTTAACCTTTTTAAACTCCTTGGTAAATGCACCCAAAGCCTCATCAGCAGCACCAAGACCACATCCAAGTACTTTTACTGGTCGCTTTATTGTGTTATTTAATGCTATTTTAGCTACCTTAATATTCTCTGATATTTTAGATGATACTTTATTAAATGCATTTTTAACAAAAGGTGACGCTTTCTTAAATAATTTCCCTGCACCATGGAAAATTCCTGCTGTTACTATTCCAATTCCCATATCAGACAATACAGTTCCAATGCTTATTCCTTTACCGTCCATTGTTTGTCTTACTATGCTTTCAAATCCATTGGTTATTCCGCCAAGCAGCATCTTTCCACATAGTTTTTTTCCTGTACCAAAAGGTCCAAATACTGCTGTTGAAAGTGCGCCTATGAATGATTCTCTGCCTCCAGCCCACATATAGGCAGATGCATCACTAACTTCCCCACTCCTTTTATCTGATATTGCCTGACTTGCTACTGCTGCTGTTCCTGCTATTGCCGCACCTGCTCCAACTGCAGTTGCTACTGCTGCTGTTGCTACTGCCCCTGCTATTGCTACCGCTGCTACTGTTACCACTGCAACTACTGCCAATCCTGCAATAACACCTATTGCTAGTTTTCCCCAACTAAACTTTTTCTTTTCCTCTTTCTTTTCTTCCTGTTTCTTTTCCTCTTTTTTCTGTGGTTTTTCTTCTGGCTTTTGAGCTGCCTTTGGTTCATCATCAAATGGAGGATATGTTTCTCTATCTCTTGCATCTTCTATTACGGTATCTCCTAAAAAATGAAACTCGTTTTCTACTGAAAAACCACTTTGAGTACCTGCTTTTGCTACAAATATCTGGCTTTCTGCTTTTATGTTTATGTTTTGTGGTGTTTTTATTAATATTTCACCATCTGCATTTAAACTCAGTTTTTTAGGGCTTTTAAGCGTTACTCCAGTATTGTCATCAAAGCTTATATTAAGCGGCTCTTTTGATCCTCCATTTATGTTTAATGCACCTGGAGTCATTTCTATTTCACTGCCATGTTCTGTTCCAAAATATCTTTTAGTTGTATCTGATGTTTTAGCACAGCTGCCTCCATTTTTTCTTACACAACCTGTTACAATTGGAGCTTCACTACTTTCATTTGGAAAATAAAGTGCTGCACTTGTTCCAACTACAGGCATTGAATACATTGTATTACCTGTAGGCGGTGCATATGAAAACCAGGCGGCTTCTTTACTTTGACCTTTGTCTATATCAAGATTAAGTTTTACTTTTTCAC
>NZ_DDOV01000009.1 GCF_002341865.1 Clostridium sp. UBA2485
AATTATGGTTGAAATTAATTCTTACAAATTAATTTCTTTAAATAGATTTTTCAATAAAAGTGACTGAGCCACTTTGACAAGAAATAAATTTAGAACTTCTCTTATAAAAGAGAAGTATCGATAATTCTCCATTGTCAATCGTCAATTCTCAATTATATATTGTAAATTTAATAGTTTCAGCTATGATATTAAAAAGCATCAATTATTCTCAAATATATTAATTTTAGAACTGATATATCTATATATAGGATATTATATCATTTTCATCACTTAGTTGTTAATAATTTATACTTTATAATATAATTAAGATATCTTAAAGAAAATTACCAGTTAGAACTTTTAATCTATTTTCTTGAAGATGCGTAAGTTAAAAAATTTATAAGGAGTTATCATAAGATGAATAATGAAGCAAAACTACAATTGACAAAAATAAAAGAAAAAGGGTTTTTACGTCAAAAAAATGAAAATCTTTTTTCTGTAAGAGTTATAAGTTATGATAATATGTTTACTTATGAACAAATGAATAAATTGGCAAACCTTTCCCATAAATATGGCAGCGGTAAAATTGCTCTTACTACCTATCAAAGTATTGAAATACCTAATATTAAAAACGAATATATAGATATAGTAAGAAAAGAAATATCTTCTATGAACTTACATATTAATATAAATAATAAAAAATTAAGCTATATAGTTAGCTGTAGAGGTAGTATATGTATTAATGGTACTATAGATACATATGCCCTTACGTCCAAATTATATGAGAAAAATCATTCAAAATCTCTTCCTAATAAAGTAAAAATAGGTATATCTGGGTGTCCTAATAATTGTGTAGTTTCAAATCAATATGATATAGGAATTATTCCTACAAGTCCCATAAAAATTAATGAAGAAAATTGTAAGTTATGCAGTGCCTGTACTAAGATTTGTAAGAAAAAAGCTTTAGAAATTAAAGATAAATTAATTTTAAACAATGAGCTATGTAAAGATTGTGGTAAATGCTTCAAAGCATGTAAATTTGATGCTATATCCATAGATAATGAAGGCTTAATGATTTATCTTGGAGGAAAATCTGGTAAAAAGCAAAAGCTTGGAACTGCTCTAGATAAAAAATTTAAATTAGAAGAAATTCCAGAGATAATTTCAAAAATATTAGATTTCTACTCCGAAAATGCCTTAGAAAATGAAAAATTTAATGAAACTATCGACCGAGTTGGGATAGAAACATTATTAAGATAATATTTAAAGGATGTCTTAAAAGTTATACTTTTAAGACATCCTTTCATTTTAATTATTTAAAATAGTACTTAGTTAATTAATTGCCAAGAATTATCACTACCTGGAGTCGATTTTGTCCACCATTTAGCTTGATACATTTTGCCTTGGTATAAAACAATATCTCCTTCTACGTAAGCTTTCCCTTCTACATAATCCATGCTGCCATTTTCATCTTTATCTAATGCCTCCCATGATTCATCACTACCTGGAATTGATTTTGTCCACCATTTAGCTTGATATCTTTTACCTTGGTATAAAACAACATCTCCTTCTAAATAAATTTTTCCTTCTATATAATCCATGCTCCCATCTTCATTTGGTATAACTTCCTTTTCCCATGCAGGATTGTTTTCTGGAACTCCTCCTTGAGTCCACCATTTAGCAGTATATTTTTCACCTTTATATATTACAGTATCTCCTTCTAGATAAATCTTGTTTGGATCGAAATTATCATCTGTAATGTCAGGTTTTTCTTTAACTGTTATTATACGTTCTTTTGTGGTAATTAGTCCTTCACTATCTTCAACGGTGTAAATTAATGTATACGCTCCTGCAATGTTATTATCAACATTACCTGTAACTATTATTTTATCTGTTAAATTACCATCTTCTTTGTCAATTGCTGTAACACCTTCCATAGCATCAAAGGCTTCGCCAACAAATATTTTTTTGTCTTCTATTCCTTTTAATATTGGTGAAGTGTTTATTGGAGGATTTGTTCCTTCATCACCTTCTTCAAACTTCTTAAATACTTCTGTGAATTCATATTGACTAGATACTCCTGCATTTGTTTCTAACATAGCGTCTCTATTCATTGACCAAAATGACGTCATAGCTATTTCTTTTTCAATAGCATGATCAACAACCAACTTAGACCATTCTTTTGTAAATATAGGGTGTGCACTTCCTTCAAAGCCTATTGATGAAGTAGTACCTATTTTGCCATAGGCTTGTCTATCTGTTAACTCTATATTTGCAAATTTCTTAAAGTAATCTTTTAACTGGTTTTTTGTACTATCTATTGCTCTTACTGATCCTGTTCCATAATTTTCTCCTGGTAATAACGTTCCTGGGCCATAACACATAGTCATTATGTTTACAACTTCAACATCAACACCTTCTGAAAGATATGCCTCTAAAACATCAAGTTGATTCCAAGTTAGTCCACTTGGTAATACAGGAACAGTTAAAACAATATCAACTCCTGTTGCATCTTGAACTTTTTTAATCGCTTTAGCATTTGCAGTATTTTTACCTTTATCTTGTGCGGATCCTTCAATATCTAAATCTAATCTAGTTAATCCGTAACCTTGAACAATGTCCATATAAGTATTAGTTAATACTTCTACATCTTGAGTTGCTTCCCAGAATGGAGTTCCGTTTAAACCTCCAAGTGAAATTGCAACGTCTCCTCCAAGTTCACGTAATTCTTTTATTGATTTTTTAATTCCTTGATACTGTGTATTATCTTTATGTTCCTCACTTAGAACAGAGTGTCCACCCCAACCCCATTGAACTTTTCCATCTTTAATAGTGTTTGAGGTAGCTTGTACAAATCCAAGGTTGAAAAATTTAACTCCTGTATCAAGAGATAACCTTTCTAAATTTGCTACTCCATCATTGTTATAATCTGGTTTTGTTACCCATGCAACCATATCAACAAATGGTGCATTTACTTGTGCTGGCCATTCTATACCTTGTCCAACTCCAAAGTCAATAACAGTACTTTCCTTTGCTTTTACTGTTATTGTACATTCTTCTGTAGTAGTTTCATTTTGGCTATCAGTAACACTATATGCTAATTTGTAGGTTCCAACCTTTGTTGTATCAACAGTTCCTTTTACTAAGATTTTACTTGTTAAATCTCCATCTTCTTTATCATGAGCTGTTATGCCAGCCATTGGATCGAAGTCATCATTAACAGTTATTGTTTTATTTGATACTCCCTTTAATGTAGGCTTAGTATTTACATCTTTTACTTTTACTGCTATTGTACATTCTTCTGTAGTAGTTTCATTTTTGCTATCAGTAACGCTATATACTAATTTGTAAGTTCCAACCTTTGTTGTATCAACAGTTCCTTTTACTAAGATTTTACTTGTTAAATCTCCATCTTCTTTATCATAAGCTGTTATACCAGCCATTGGATCGAAGTCATCATCAACAGTTATTGTTTTATTTGATACTCCCTTTAATGTAGGCTTAGTATTTACATCAGAAGGTCCTGTTGCATCTCCAAAAATAGTTTGTCTTACCATTTCCACTCCATTTGGTGTAATACGTTGAGTGATTTCTATACTTTCAATAGCTGAAGTATCTTGAGGTGCTTCAGTCGATTTTAGCTTAAAACTATAACTTTTGCCTTGGTCTATCATTTTACCTTCCCATACGCCTTTAAGGTCTACCATTGTATAGCCATCTTTATTTGTTACAGTACCTGCCTGATAATCACCTGAGGTTAAGTTTCCACCATTATTCTTAATATATAATTTAGGAAATTTAATTGTCTCTGCTGATCTTTCCACAGCCCTTAATACTTCACCAGATTCATTTACTACTTCATTATTTTTAATAGTTATTTTATATCCACCACTTGATCCCCATGACTCTTTGTATGGTTCTATTGTCGCCATTATATCTAAGTCTGCATATTTTATTTCATAAGCTGGTAATTCCCCATCACCAAAAAGACCTTTTTTTGCAGTTTTTGTTAATTCATCGCGTTTGCTAGAATTTGTTGGAGCATCTTGTGATGACATCCATGATATCATTCCACCTAAATTATTTCCATTAACATAACTTGTTTTTTCTGTAATTGAACGTATGTTATCATAAGTAAAGAATGCTCCTGAGTTTTCATCATAAAGATATGGTGCTTTAGCTACATCATCCCAGTACTCTTTAACTCCTGGATATTTTGCTTTTAATTTATCAAAGCTACGATGTGCCCATACTCCGCCACGGCGTCCTCTGTCTCCTGATATTAATGGTGATTCATTTTCTGCTCCACGACTTGGAGATTGATCTGCATCAGTTCCTACTATAGATGCTTCGCCGTATAATCCTGGTGTACTAGCATCTGGTCCTTTACTTACCTTTTCCCATCCACGAGTATAGAATGCTGCACCAACGACTATTTTTTCCGGCTCTGCTCCTTGGCTAATTAAATAGTTAACACTTTCATCAACACTTAATCCTTTTCCTGCAAGTGGATCATTTGGATTTGAATATAATCCAGTTAGGTGACCACTTGTGTCATCCCAAGCACCTCTTAGGTCGTAAGTCATAATATTAGCAAAGTCAACAATATTAAATAAAGCATCAATGTCAATTCCAAGATCAAGAGTTGCTTTTGGAGCTGGCAATGCTACTGATAACTCATATTGTTTATCTAATTTATCACCTTGCTTATTTAGTGCATTACGTAAATCTTGTAACAATAATATATAATTTTCTTTATCCTGTGGCTTAGCATTAGGTGTACCTTCATCATTTTTATTATCAACTAAATCTGGTTGACGGACTGAGCCTGGATATTCCCAATCAACATCTACAAAATCCATATTTGTATATTCAATAAACTTTATAATATTTTCCACAAATTTTGCACGTTTTTGTGGACTTGCGGTTACAACTGAAAAATCTCCTGATTTAGACCATCCTCCTAAGGATACTCCTATTTTTAAATTGGGATTCTTTGCTCTTAGTTCTTGTAATGCTGGCAATATACCTGCATTTGCATCTCCCCATTGAACATTTGATTCTCCAGCCGGAGAACCTGTGGCAGCGTCTTTATCCGTAAATATTAAATTCCCTTCTGCATCAAAATCTAAAAATGCAAAATTTAAATGTGTTATTTGATCTGCTGGAATATCTTTAGGGTAAAAATTTCCCTCACCGCCCCAGATAGACCAATCTCCATAATACATAACATTACGTTTTGCTGCTGGACTTAAAAAATTTTGAACATTTTTAGAATTTTTTAAGTCTACTGCTTTCACTTCTATAGGACTTATACCTGCAACTAGTATTCCTAATGAAAGCGATACTGCCGTTGTAGCTGATACAACTCTTTTTGCAACTGTACCTTTTTTACCTTTACCTTTAGTAGTTTTCATTTTTTCTCCCCCTTATATAACATAGCAATTTAATAGTTCTCAAAGCTTTATGACCATTATATTAAAAGCTTTTTAAACTTATTTCAAAAAGGATTTTCTTCATTTAATCTTTAATATACCTTATAGCAAAAATGTACATGAAGAAATATCCTTTATGATTCAATTTTAAAAGTCAAGTTCATATCTATAATATTTACAAATGTTAAAAAATTATCTATCCAAGTTAAATTTTTTGGTGAGTTTAATAAAAATTCTCACCAATTTTAATTTTTTAAATTTAATTTTCTACAATATATTTAATTATTTCATTGCCATTACTAAACTTATTTTCTAAAAGTCTAATTACGCCCTATCTAAAGATTTAATTAATAAAATAAATTGTAAAGCATATATTAAAGAAATTAATCTATCTTTTAATTATTGATAAAAGCATAAAAAAATGGAATAGTTATATCTAAAATTCAAAAAACTGTAATAGACGATAGAGTAAAATTATACTACAAAAACTAAATATTTCTCTAAAGTTCTATCGAAAATTATATACTTAATTTATTTATATCTTAAAGGAATAATACTTCGTTCATACAAAAATTAAACAAAATTTAAAATCTTTGTTAACTTATATTTAATTGATTTTCGTAATGAGGACTTTGTGTAATAAGTTGTAATTTATATATGAATTATATGATCTCTAAATATCCTTATTTTTCAAATTGCTATAATTTAATTATAAATTATGCATAAATTTAATACAAGTCTAAAAATTTAGAATTTTTTATGGTATTATTAAAGAATTGCGTAAAATTTTCCTAAACTTCAATAAGAATATATTTTTTCTAAAATTATACTATATTTTTATCAATAATTGTCGAATATTGTGTTTATATAGATTTTTAAAAGATATTATGATATTTTTTGAAGTTTAAACTCTATTAATTTCACCAACATATTTTGGTAGTTTTTATTGAAAAATAAAATAAACACTATCAATATTATTAAATTTCATAATATTGATAGTGTTTTTGTTGTTCAATCTAATTGTAAATATAATTTTAAATAAAATTACCTATACTACGCTTTCTTTTTATTTTATATTGAACTTTGCACTACTTCCTCTTGAAGTAGCTATAACCTCTAATCTACCCTCTATTCTCTCTTTTAATTCTGGTACATGAGATATTATTCCCACCAATTTACCTGCATCTTGTAGTTCTAATAAACAATTTATAGAGACATCTAAGGATTCTGGATCTAATGTGCCAAAACCTTCATCTATAAACATAGTGTCTATATTTACTCCGCCAGCATTACCCTCTACTACATCTGCAAGTCCTAGTGCTAAAGCTAAAGAAGCTTTAAATCCTTCTCCACCAGACAAAGTTTTTGCTGGTCTAGCCTTTCCTGTGTAGTTATCGAAAACCTCTATATCAAGTCCACTTTGGCTACTAGCAATTTTTCCTTCATCCGTTCTATTTAACTCATATCTATTAGAAGTCATTTTTCTTAATCTAATATTAGCTGCTCCTATGATTTCTTCAAAAAAAGAAGCAAGTACATATCTTTCAAAGGTAGTTTTGATGGTGGTAAATCCATTAGCTGCATTAGATAAATCTGCTATAACTCTATATTTTTCTTCAAAATCTTTTAGTTCTTCATTTATTCTTCTTATATTTTCTAAAACTTCACTATTATTTTTAATTCTAGCAAATACTTTGTTTCTTTCTTCTGTAATCTTTTCTTTTTCTAATATAAGCAAATCAAGTTCCTTTTTTAATTCTTCAATATCTATAATTTGCAGTTCTTTAGTTTGTAAAATTATAATTTCATATCTATCAACTATAGATTTTAACTCTTGTTTATAATTTTGAATAGCTGTATCTAAGCTTATTATATCTTCACTATTTTTTTTGCAAGCTTTATATTCATCTACAGAGTTAAATCCACCTTTTAATATACTTTCTAAATACTGACTATTGCTTTTTTCTAGCAAATTTTTTTCTTCTTCTAATATTTTTATCTTTTCATCCTTTGAGGTCTTAAGTTTTTCATAGTAAGTTTTATATTTATTATAATTTTCTTCTGCTTCTTCAAATGATTTTTTAAGCAATAAAAATTTATTTCTAGTTACATTTATAACAGTATTTAAAGCCTCTTCACTTTGGATTTCACTAGGCACTTCTCTTAGAATTCCTTCTAGTTTTTCTTTAGTCTTTTCATTTTCACCATAAGTTTCTACTTTATTTTTTTCTGAGACTTTTATCTTTTTCTCTAACTGTTCTTTTTCTTTAATGAGATTTTCTTCTTCTATTTTTAGCTTATTCAACAATTCTGACTTAGTTTTTAATTGTATAAATCTATTATTTAACTCATCAATTTCAATTTTTATTGACTTACCTTTATCAATTATTAAGTCTGTAAGTTCACTTCCTATTGCTTCACCAAAATTTGCTATTTTTTCTTCTATTATTTCATGCTTTTTCTTTTCTATTTCTTCTTTTTTAAGTTTAATTTTTTCTTGTAATTTATTATATTTTTCTAATTCCTCTCTATAGCTCATATCAAGTTTCTCAAAATGATCTCTAGCTAGATTTATTTCTTCTTCTTTTGGTATATTCACATTATTAACTGCCTTTTTAGGATGACTTGTACCTCCACATACAGGACATTCTTCCCCATCTTTCAATGCCATAGCCATTATAGCTGCCTGTCCTTTTAAGAATTTTTCTTGTAACATATTTAATTTTTCTTTAGCTACTTTAAATTCTTGTTCAACAGTGTTATATTCTATTTTAAACTCTTTAAATTTTGCACTATAAGCTAAGAATTCTTTATTATCATCATGAAGATTTAATAATTTTTTTCTAATTGATTCTTTTTCTTTTAATAGAGAATTTATAGTGGCGACTTCAATAGAAGCCTTAGTTCCTTCTTCTATTTTTTTTCTTATATTTACTTCGTCTATTTTAATATTTTCTAGCTTTTCATTAGCACTTTTCAGCTCATCCTCTATGTTTTTCAATCTAATGTTTAAACGACTTGCAGAAATTTTATATTCATCTATTTTTTTTACTTTATCTATATAAGACTTAAGTGTTGTTCCATACTCTATAAGAGAATTTCTTTCTTCTTCTTTCAACTTCTCACTGTTATACTTTTCCTCAGATATTTTTAATTGTTTTTCGTATTCTACTACTGTATCCTCTAAATTGCTTATTTCTTTTACCCTGTTATCTACACTATCTTTTCTTTGAATATAATTTTCTTCTATAGGTTTGATACTTTCTGCATTTCTTGCTCTATTTAAATCTATCTCTAATTTTTCATAGGTTTCCTTTTCATCTTCAAGCTGAATTCTTTTTAAAGTTATTTCCTCTTTTTCTTTTAATTTTTTATTTATCTCTTCTGCTTTATCTATTTCCCTAGATTTCTCACTTATCTTTTCTTCAATGCTTTTAATATATTTTAATATATTTTCTTCTAAACCTTTATCTTCATGTAATAATAAAATTAAGTTTTCCTGAATTTTGCCCATATTAGGATTTTGCTCTAGTATTAGCTCTTTTAAAACTGTATTTTCATAAGCATCAATGCTTTTTATATATACATTTCTTCTTTCATTAGCCATAGATGTATTTTTATTTATATCCTGTACTTTCCTTTTAAGCTTTTCTTGTATACTTCTATAACACTCTGTTTGAAAAATCTTTTGAAGTATATCTCCTCTTTCCTTACTATCGGCAGTTAAAAGCTTTCTAAACTCTCCTTGTGGTATCATAATTATTTGCTTGAACTGTTTATTATTAATACCTAGAAGTTCTTCTACTTTTTTAGTAACCTTGTCAAGACCAGTTATAATTTTAAATTTATCGTTGGTTAAAGACTTTAACTCTGCCTCTCCCTTAAATTCTGTTGTACCCTCTCCTCTTTTCTTTTTAACAAGTTGAGGTGGCACTCTTCTCAAGAGGTATATATGATTTCTAAGTTTAAATTCTAATTCTACATAGGTAAGTTCATCTATGTCTGCAAAGTCACTTCTAAGACTTTTCCCATCTCTCTCTGAGCCATTAGCATCTCCATAAAGTGCAAAATTTATTCCATCAAAAATTGTTGTCTTTCCAGCTCCAGTGTTTCCCGTAATTAAAAATATATTTCTATTTTCAAGTAAGGTAAAATCTATAATTGTCTTATCTCTATAAGGCCCAAAAGCATTTAAGGTAAGTTTTATAGGCTTCATACTAATTACTCCTCTCTTCTTTTTGGAGTTCTTCTATAATGGATGACATAATTTCTTTTTTCTCCTCAGTAAATTCTTTTCCCGTTATAGAAACATAAAATTCTTCAAAAAGCTCCATCTTAGATTTATATTTTGCACCTTCTCCTGCTGAAGTTTTAATATCACCTAAATTATTAATTCTATTTTCTCTCTCTAATGACATAATATTGGGATAAATAGATTTCAATTTTCTCATAGGTTCTAAAAGCTCACCTTCATCTGTTAAAATAGCATGAATATAGTCCTCTATATTAGTGTCATTATACACTTCCATATCTAAAAGATTTTCTAAATTTCCTTTTATTTTTCTCATATCTCTTAGGGTCTTTACAGGTCTTAAATTTATTTCAACTTCTCCCTTCTCATCTAAAGTAACCACAGTAACAGATTTCTTATGATTACACTCTGAAAAAGAGTATTTTAAAAGTGATCCAGAATATCTAATTCTATCATCACTTACCTTTTGACATTTATGTAAATGACCTAATGCTGTATAATGAAACTCCTCAAAAATTTCAGCTTTTATGTAGTCAGTTCCCCCTATAGATAATGCCCTTTCTGATTCACAGGTTTCCGGTTCATTTATTCCTGTAACATAACTATGAGCAACTAATACATTTCTTTCTTCTTTATTCATATTCTCTTTTATATGTTCTAAAATAATTTTTGCAGCATCTTCATAATTTCTTACATCTACATTGAAAACCTCTCTAACTATAGCTGGCTCAACAAATGGAAGTAAGTAAAAATTTACAGGACCATGTTCATCTTTTAAAACTATCTTTTTTATATCTTTTTTAAATACGCCCTCTATATATAATCCATTTTTTGAAAATATATCACTTCCAAAATGAAGCCTATCTGCACTATCATGATTTCCTGCAATAGCAATAATAGGCGTTTCTAAATCCATAAGGATTCTATTGAGATATTTATTTAAAAGTGCCACCGCTTCCACAGGAGGATTGGATCTATCATATATATCTCCAGCAATAACTAAAACATCTGGTTTCTCCTCTTTAATAACATCACATAGTGAATTTAATGCATAATCTTGATCCTCAGTCATATGATATCCATGAACTAATTTTCCAATATGCCAATCCCCAGTATGTAATATCTTCATATAAATCTCCTCCTAAAAACAAATAATCTTTTTACAACAAAATTAAGCTACTATATTAACGTCTTATATCTCAAACTATAGTATCTTCTTTCTTAAGATACTATGTTACTCTATTCTAAATAAATTCTAACATTCATTTTATATTTATCAAATCTATATTATAAATTTAGTATTAAAAAATAATTGTGACATAAAAAACTTTACACTAACAAATAATCAATAGGGATAACATATATGTTAAAGTTTTGTAACACCAATACTGCCACAACAATTGAAGAGTTAAAAGACTTTTTTACTATAATTGGCGATATTTATCAATAAATGGCTCTAAATTAAGAACCATAGAAATATAAATACTTCTATAATGTCTAATAGTGAAATAATTACCATTATTATTGTAGGTGAGCCCATGACTATAGATTCTGAAAAAACATGACTTGATTTTACAGAAATAACTTAAGAGAGTTGTTTCCTGAATTTTGCAATAGAACTTATTTTAATCGTACCCGTAGATTTCTTTTTAAAGTTATAGAAATAATCCGTAAAAAACTTACTGAAATACTTAGTTATTACTCATATCCCATCGTATAGTAGACAGTATGCCTATATATGCTTGTAAATTTGAAAGAGCAAAGCTTCATAAACCATTTAAAGGATTAGCTTCTTATGGAAAATGTTCTTCAAAGAAAGAAACCTATTTCGGATTCAAACTTCATAGCTTAATAGCTATTGAATGTAGATTATTATTTAACATTATATAATATAAAAATAGATTATGGCTTACATTATAGATTAATAGATGAACTTAATATAAAAAAATATGAAAATTATATATTTAAGAATCTTTCTGAAGGAACTAAGCAAAAGACAAGATTAATAATAACTTTATTACAAAAAAATAATCTAATATTATTAGATGAACCTACTAATTACTTAGATGAAAAAAGTATATTAAAACTTAGCAGTTATATAAATAATTCTAATTCAAAATTTATTATATTTTTATTTTTATAAATACAATAGTATATTTAGCAATCGCATTTATTATTGGTTATTTTATAGATAAAAGTTTAAAAAATAAAATTTTAATTTAAAAATATATAGGATGGTGTTTATATGAAAATTTCAATTGAAGAAAAAAAACTATCAGCTTTATTACAATTATTTTACTCAGATTACTTTTGTGACTACTTAGAGCACATGATAGCAGGAGATGATGAAAAATCAGTAGTGACTTTATTTAAGGGTATGGAGTTTTTTATGAGTCTTTTAAAAGATTTGAATGTAAAATTTGATTATGAAGACATAGAAGACTTTATAGTAAAAGAATATTATGAAAATCTTAAAGAAAAGTATGATTTAGAAATTGGATATTATGCTGATAAAGAAAAAAACTTTGAGGATATTTTGGGTGGAAAATTGGACGAACTATACTAATCATTTATAAGCAAAAAATTTTAAGGATATTTTAGGATAAAAGGTATTATAACTTCTCCTTCCATAAATATTCCCCTAACACCTCTATTTGCAGCAAGATTGACATTCTCTTTTGTAAATGATTTTAGAAAATCTGGGTCTATAGCAATAAATCCTTTTATAGGAATAATATTAGCAAATGTAATATCCAGCCCTGTTATTGCTCCTCCAGAGAATTCCCCAATTATTACACACTTCTCATCAATAGAATATTCTTGAAGTATTAAATTATAGCATTCTTTAATGTCATTTCTTGAGATAAACGGATTGGTTGTCCAAGTAAAACCATTATGACGATATAATTGTGAAGATTGAATATATACAAAAATAAAATCTTTTCTTAAAAATTCATCAGCTTTCCAATATTCACTAAATTCATCAATATTTCCAGGATCACCATGCAACCCAATAAACAATGGATATCTTTTTTCTTCACTATAATTACTAGGTAGATGGACAGCATATTTAAGCTTACTCTTTTCCTTAGCTTTTTGTAACAGTAAATCATTTTTATTCTTAAGTTCAATATATCTAATATTTTCTTTTAAATTAACTACATCAAAAATATCACCATCACAGGCAAATTTTTCATTAATGAGATATGATATCACATTAATACATTCCTCATACATTTCTTCATTACAATAAAATTCAGCTTTTGAAAGCATTATTTCAAAAGAATACTTATCAAATTCCCAATACTTGTTATATACCATATTTAATTCTCCATTCATAAATGTCTCATATTTTGTCGCACTTTCAATAAATTTTTTCAAGATTATCTTTCCATCATTCTACTTCCAAAGAAATTATGGATGGTACAAAAGAGTAGCAGAACAAAATATTATACCACATATGCCCAATATTCTGCATGGATACTGTACATCTTAAAGTTAAAGATGTACATAAAACTATAATAAAGACACCTTATGTTTGCACCGCAGTAGATACAAAGGGATGATTCATAATTGTACTATATAAAAAGATTATATGGTAATTATCAATCGTACTTTAAATATGAACCGTCCCCCCAATCTTTTATGAGTCAAATGATAATACATTAACTACATACATGTATAATACAGAATGGCCATTATTACCAATTAATTATAAATAGATAATGTTCGCTATATTCTTGCACAAATTTCATGTAATTATACTATAAATATTCGTTTTTTTATATAATTGTCCCTATTTTTTTCATTATTATAATTATTTTACAGTAATATATTGACTTTTATGTAAAAATATTTTACACTAAATATAAATTATATAACAAAATATATCTCATATGAGTTAATAATCTGCCTTTTTTAATTAATTAGTCCATTACATTTTTAATAATTTTTTAAAGAAGATAGGCTATTATTATAAAGCTTGAAAAATAGCAGCTTAGATTAGAAATTAAAAAATCTAATACTGCCACAACTTTTTTTTGGTAGGGGATGAAAATATGTGGACTAAGCCAGTAGTTGAAGTTCTTACAGTGCCTGTGATTGTCCTTGCTGATATACCAAGTCTTTCTGTTACTTGTGATAGAGGAGCAAGTCCAAGATGTATGTAAGATTATATAAGTAATATGAAAATAAGATATTTTATTCTTAAATAAAATATCTTATTTTCAATTTTTTATTAATTTTTGTTTAATTATTATAAATACAACAGCAGCAAGGAGTAAATTATGATTAAAGAATATAAAGAAAAACTGACAGAAAGAGAATTTCGGGAAATAAGTTCCTCCAATAGCATGATAGAACAAATTCAAATAAATTTAACTAATATCTGCAATTCTAGATGCATTTTCTGCTTTCAAGGTAATGATCATAAAAACATAGATGATGAATTAACTTTAGATGAAATTAAGAAATTATTATTAGAAGTTAAACCATTAGGTGTTAAGACTATTGGATATATGGGTGGAGAAATATTTATGCGTAAGGATATAATTGATATCCTTAAACTTACACGCAAATTAGGATATGGTTGCTCTATAATTACAAATGGCCAATTATTAACTCAAGATATTATATATAAGATTAAAGATTTAAAGCTAACTTCTGTTAATGTAAGTGTTCATTCCTTAAATTCAGATAATTATTCCTTTATATATGGAAATAAAAATGTTTTATTAGATAAAGTGATTGAAAATATTAAAAGGATGATTGATTTAAATATTAATGTAGGTATTGCAACAACTGTAACTAAATACAATTTAAATGAACTTCCTCAAATGCTTAATTATCTAAAATCTTTAGGAGTCAATCAGAATAATATTGCTTTTAATATTTTATTTCCATGCGAAAACTATAATGATTTAATTGTTACACCTGAGGAATTTGAAAAGTTTATTAAATTAAATCCTAGTATATTAAATAACTTTTCAAATGCTCCTAGTACAAGTGAAGGACGAAGTGTTTTATGTCAGATTGGGAAAAAAGTAGCTACTATTGATTATAATGGCGATATTAAATTATGTGGATTAATGGATCTTAGTATTGGAAATATACGGAATGATAAGTTTTATAATATATGGAGTAAATCAACAATAGTTAAAACTTTTTCTGGATTGGAAGAGGATTTTTTTAACGAGTGTAAATCATGTGATCATGATGGGAAATGTAGTATGTGTATTGCTCGTAATATAATAAATTCAAATAATTTATTTAAGGTTGATAAGTCATTTTGCCAAAGTGTAAAAACTATCAATAAATATAAAAATAGTTTATGAAGAGGTGATTAAAATGAATTTGTGTGTAAATGAATCTATAATATGGTATCAAAATGATGATGAAATTATTATTACTGGAATAGATGATGAAAAACTTTTTAAATTAAATCCAATTAGTAGCGAAATCTTCACTTTAATAATCGCCGACGATAATTATGACACAATAATAGATAAATTATGTTTGAAATATGGAAAAAATAATAAAGATATAATAATAAATGATGTAAATGAGTTTATAGATGATATGAAATTACTAAAAGTTTTTAAGGAGTAAATTTATGGACACAAAGCTTGTAAAAAAAATTATAAGAGATGAAAGCAAATATTATCTTTACTTTATATTGTCTTTAGTACTGTTATTTTCGTCAAATGTACTGGCCATTATTCCACCAAAGCTTTTTCAAAGTATAATTGATATTTATATACCAGCAAAAAATCTTAAATCCATATATATTGTTACAGCAATAATGGTGCTAATACCTTTTTTATCAACTAGTATAAATACATGTTTTACATATGTTGTATGGGTGAAAGTTAAAGAACTTTCTTTTAATGTAAAGAGTAAAATTTTTTCTAAGCTTCTTAATCAGTCTATGAGCTTTTTTGAAGATAATGACTCAGGTAAATTGGCTTCTTATTTAGGAGTAGATACTAGTAACTTTTTTTACTTTTGGCTACATGATTTGCCTCTGTCTATATCTAGCATCATAATGATTATCATTATACTGACATTATTATATAGAATAAGTCCAATAACAACTATAATAATGATCTTATCCTGTCCAATGGCTATATTACCTTCTTTCCTTTTAGGTAAAAAAGCTCAAAATTTAGCTAGTGAAATTGTAGATTATGATTCAGAAATAAACTCAAAAATTACGGAGTCTTTTAAATTTGTAAAGCTTATTAAATCACAATGCTCACAAAAACAAAGAATAGATGAAATAAATAATATAAATGTTAAAAACCTAAAAATATTTGGAAAAGCAGTTATAGTTGAAAACTTATCTTTAACAATCTCTAAGGAGCTAATTGGAGCTTTGTTTACCGCCATTGCTTTTATTATGTGCTCAGTTCAAGTAATAAATAATAATATAACCATAGGTGAACTTATAGCATTTACAGCTTATTTACCTAGATTATTTGGACTATTTAACGTACTTTCATCAAGCAACGTATATATACAAAAACAATTAGGGGTGCAAAATAAAAATTTTCAATTTTTGTCTATGAATGATGAGTACACAAACTCTTCAAATAGTAACCCTGGTGAGAAAGTTTTAGAAGATATAACCTTTAATAACCTTAAATTTTCTTATGATGACCATAGGGATATATTAAAAAATATTTCATTTTCAATTAAAAGTGGGGAATTTATAACCATTATGGGCGATAGCGGGTGTGGTAAATCTACACTTCTAGATTTATTACTTGGATTCTATAAATCTCCAATTAACTCTATAAAAATTGGCTCTGAAGATATAAATAGTTATCCATTAGATTATTTAAGAAGTAATATTGCATTGGTATCTCAAAATATTAGTCTATTAAGGGGCTCCCTAAGATATAACTTATTTTTATCAAATCCAAAAGCTACAGAAGAAGACATGCTTAAAGCAATAGATATAGCTGAATTAACAGATGTTATTAATAAATTACCAAAAGGTCTAGATACTGATTTAAGTGAAAATGGAGTAAATTTATCAGGTGGTGAAAGACAAAGACTGGCGCTATCCATGGCTCTTCTTAGAAAGCCTAAAATACTGCTTTTAGATGAAGTTAGTGCTAGTTTAGATTTGGAAGCAGAGAGCAAAATCCTTGATACCATAGAAAATTTATGTGAAAATACAAATTTAACTGTAATTTCAGTTACACATAGAAGAACCTTTATAAAGGATAATTTCAGAGTGGTTTATATGGAAAATGGTGAAGTTAAATATGATGGCAAATATAAAGATTTTTTACATGAAAATTGTAGTATATGATTAAGGAATTAAATATAATAATAAAATAGATTACGTTATTTTATGTAAAAACAAACCTTCTAACATAAAAGTCTATGTTAGAAGGTTATTTTTAATCATATATCATTGTATATATATATCTAATCTACACTTCATGAAATCTAAAATATCTTAACAAACTCTAAATATCAACAATTGCATATGAAATCTAAGTAAGCGTCAAAGTTTTAGCATCTTTAATATATTCAAAAATAGTATTAAAATATCCTAGTAAGGCAAAAGTAAGCTTTACTAGGATTAATTTATTTCTTATCTTTAATTTTCATGTTTTCAGAAATCTTATCAGACCAAGGCATAAGGTTCTCTAAGCTCTTTTTCAAGTTTATATATTTGCTCACAATAATTAAACCCTATTACTCCTCTAGAATTTTTCAAGGCTTCTTCATCTAGGTCTACAATTATATTATGAAAATATCTTCTTATGTGAGCTAAGCAATAAAGCCGTGTGGCGTTACTAACGGAATTGTATCCGTTATACCCATCCGTTTGGAGAAAACCTTTGAAATCTCCTAAGAAATTTTTAGGGTTTAGTATTTAATGAAATAGCTTGAAAAATCGTTGGGATATAATTGCCATTAGTTAATCTCTTTTTATGATAATAAAATTGACTTTTAGTAATATTATTTTCAATGCAAAAATCTTTTACGGTTATTGCTCCTTTATAGGAATCAAATTTATTTATATATTCCGCCCAAGATGCATTATTCAATTTTCTAGACATAGTTTATCCTCCCATTAATGATCTTATAAAATGATTTTATCCATGGAAGCATATGTTATCTAGATACTTAATTTTTTACGTTTACAAAATAACTCTATAACATTATGATATAAAAAAATCGTGACTAGATATCACGATTTTTAAAGGGTTCCCTAATGAAAATTTAACTTATACATAATTTTAATTTTCATAACAAAGTTTCTTTTCTATGAATAAAAAATGAAGAATTATGGTTAAAACTCCATGGCAAAAGCCTTTGGAGTTTTTATGAATAAATTTTACTTTAAGAAATTCGCACTTAGTGAATTTCATCCCTAATTCTTCATTCTTAATTGTCAACCCTTAATTTCTAAAGGTTTAAGCTATTTTTATAGAAAATTTATTTTCCAGAGTATATTTTAAAGTTTCATATTGAATCCCTATAATTATCTCCTACTATACAAATGTATTTCTAATATATTATCATCACACTTACATTTTAAATTATAAAATTTATATTTATTTTCTTCATTGTAGGTATGCTTTTGGAGCTCTGACTTTATTTTATGGCCATGATATAGCTGTATTTTATCATCTTTTATTAACTTTATATAGTTTAGACTTCCTATAAGAAATATCATTAATATTGCTAATAAAGTAATAAATAAATCTTTTCTTTTCATAAATATCCCCTCCCACTGTAAATATATTTCTAAAGAACTCTTTAATTACTGTGGAAAGGGAAATTATAAAATTATTCATAAGAAAAGCTAAATCTATAGCTAAACATTCCAAATTTCAAATCTAGAAAATATTAAATTTAATAGTATCATAAAATACTATTTATATAAAATTTAAATAGTTATAATTGTTTTAAATAAGTATCATGTCATTAAAAGAACTTTTATAAAATATAGAAATCTCCTGAATAGTATGTTTTGATTCATCAGTAAAAGCTCCTATTAATAGTCTAAAATAGAACATTTCTATTGCCTCTTCTAACTCATCTCTCAAATTTATTTTCAATTAGGATTAACCTTAAAAAGTAATACATTTAATCCTATAAAAACTACTACTAGGGCAATTGTTAAATATTTTAATTTACCTTTTAAAAAAATTGGAGATAAATCAAGGGTTTTATGCAGTGGTATATATAATAAAACATATATCAAAGTTAAAGTCCCTAGTGGCAGAAGCAAATATAATAACGTAGGAATAGACGATGTAACCTTACGTATTAAAAAAATAATTACTAAAGCAATAGAAATGATAAGCCCAACTATAGGCTTAAAAACTAAATATAAACTCATATTCTTTTTTATTTCAGAGTTAATTCCAATAGTTTCTACACTTTCATTTTCTCTATTTGATTTAGCATTCATAATCACTCCTCCTATTCTTTAATTGTATCATATTTCATTAGGAAATTACTTCCATTAAATATTTTAACAATTTTACCACTAAAGGAAAAGCTAACACAAAATTTTGGTTTATTGTATTCAGAAAAATTAACTATATTTTTTATTAGTTCAATTTCACTTTACAACAAATAGATTTTTTCTAAATAAAATTAAAGTATTACTTCACTATCAATAGAAAATAAATATAGATATCTTTCTTTAATTTTTTTTCCTAATATCTTTTCTAATGCCCTCGCATAATAATCAATTTGAGATTTATATTTTTCTACTATTGAAGCAGTATCACCATTAGGTACATAATCTGTTTTGTAATCAAATAACACTATTTCTCCATCTTCTTCAAAGTATCCATCTATTATACCTTGAACTATTATATTTTCTTTTTCATAAATTTTTTTATCCAAGCTTTCATCTATTTCTGTACTACTTATTTCAATACTAAAAGGAGTTTCTCTATAAACTTTAGTTTTGTTATGTGCTATTAAAATTCTTTCGCCTAAGTTGGTATTAAAAATTTTCAATATCTTTTCTACTCTAATAGATTTAGCTTGCTCTTCCGTAATCAGCTCTTTCATAACCATATTTTCAATTTGAGATATTATGTCTTCCTTCGAATTAATGTTATTAAGATCTAGCCTCTGCATCACACTATGCATTGCAGTTCCTTTTTCTGTAGGAGTTAATCCTCTTTTCTCCTCTAGAAATATAGGTTTTCTAACAATAGTAGGTATATAATTTGTATTAACAAACTCATCGTTTAAGCTTTGATTATAGGTACGCTTTAATTCTGATACAGTAAGTACACCAGGTATCTTTGTAGAAGCTTCATATTTATATTTAAAATTAAGTCTTTTTTCTATTTCATCTCTATAATGAATATTAATTTCTTTTAATTCTATTTCCTTTAACTTTTCTTTAATGTCTATAGCCTCTAGTTTAGCTATGTCCTCTTCTATATCTAAATCCTTATAATTCATAAGTTTTACACTCCATTTAGAATTATCTTGCACTGATTTCACTGACTCCTCGTTGATCTTCAAGTAATTTCTTAATGGTTCACCATCTTTATGCTTTATAATACAAGGCATAACCCAATCTAGATAGCTATTCCCTTTTAATAAATATCCTTCTAAAATCTTATCTTCACTATTTCTTGCCACCGAAATCCAATTTTCTATAGACTTATCAAAATCCCTACAAGTACCTGTTAATATCAATTTTTCCTTAGCTCTTGTAAATCCAACGTATAAAACCCTCATCTCCTCAGAAAGACTTTCTATATTGATTTTGCTTTTCAATATTTCCTTTACAGTAGGAGAATAAGAGATTCTTTTTTCTATATTAACAAGCTCAGGTCCAAAACCTAAATCATGATGAAACAACACTTTTTTCCTGCTATCCATACGATTAAAGTTTTTACCCATGGCACTTAAAAATACAATAGGAAATTCCAATCCCTTACTTTTGTGAATACTCATAATTCTAACTACATTTTCATTTTCTCCTATGGTTTTAGCACTTCCTAAATCACCACTACTTACTCTTAACTTATTAATAAAATTAACAAAATTAAATAATCCCTTGTAGCTTGTATTTTCATATTGTCTTGCCCTTTGAAATAAAATCCTTAAATTTGCCTGTCTTTGAATTCCTGCTGGCATGGCACCTACATACCCATAATATCCTGTATCCATATATAAATACCAAATAAACTCATCAATAGGAGTTATTAAAGCTTTATTTCTCCAATGAACTAGCTTTTCTAAAAATTTTTCAACTTTTTTCTTAAGCTCTAAATCTTCTTCCTCATTTAGATAACTATTCATAGCCTCATAAACTGTAGTTTCAGGACTATTTACTCTTATATCTACTAGATTTTCTGCTGAAAATCCACCTATAGGAGAACGAAGTACTGCTAATAATGGAATGTCTTGTCTTGGATTATCTATAATTTGAAGAAGACTTATCATAATTTGAATTTCTAATGTATTAAAATATCCTTCTGAAGTATCTGCATATACGGGAATACCTAAATTTTTAAGTTCCTCACTAAATACCGGTGCATACTCAGAGGTGGCACGAAGTAATATTACTATATCTTTATATTCTACATTTCTATAGTTTTTGTTATTTTTATCAAAAACTTTAAAACCACTTTCTATATTGGTAAGTTCCTTAATTCTATTTCCTACTGCTCTAGCTTCTATTTGAATATTGGTTAATGATTCACTATCTTCTTCTTCAACTTCTTCAATATCCTTATTTTTCTCAAAAAGCATTATTTCTACAGGTCCACCTACTATACCATCATCTTCTAAAGGCTTATAATCCGCTCCTAAATTTAGTGCCTCTTCCTCTGTATATTCAAGCTCTCCTACATTATTTGACATTATATGTTTAAATATAAAATTAGTAGCATCTATAACTTCTTTTCTACTTCTAAAATTTTTATATAGTTTTATTATTATTTCATCTGCATCTGCATCTTCTTCTTCACTATAAGTATTTTTTTTATGAAGAAATAGCTCCGGCTTAGCCATCCTAAACCTATAAATACTCTGTTTAACATCCCCTACCATAAACATATTATTTTCTCCTAGGGGATTTCTTGAAATCATAGTAAGAATATACTCTTGAACATAGTTAGAATCCTGATACTCATCTATTAAAATTTCTCCATACTTTTCTCTTAATTCTTCTGCAACTTTAGAAGGAATTATTTTTCCTTCATCATCCTTTTCCGCTAAGATGTCTAAGGCAAAATGTTCAAAATCATTAAAATCTATTAATGCTCTTTCTTTTTTCTTTTTATCATAGACTTCCTTCATTTTAATCACAAGATCTGAAAGCTTATTCATAAGAGGATATAAATATTTTAGATCCTCTATACTCTTCTTTGAAGAAGCTTGAATTATCATATTTGAAAGCTCACCTATTTTTTTCTTAGCATTATCTCTTATTTTTTTTACTTCTTCTTGCTCTATTTTATCTTTACATCCTCTTATTGTAGTAAGCTTTCCAAAAGCTACATCTTCAAAGCCGCGCTTTAAATCTTCAAAGGAATTAGAGCTTTCATATAATCCTTTAATCATTTCATACTCTGGATTTATATTTTCCTGATAACTTAATAATGAAGGAGTATTATTAACTATTTCCCTAGCAATATTCATAGAACTTACAACACTCTCTAATTCTATTCTCACATCTTTAAGTAGCGCTTGCCCTAGCTTTGAATCTTGAAAGGAAAAGTTATCACTTACATTAAATACATCAACTTTTTCTTTAAGCCACTCTATAGGACTAGGACTACTCATAGCAAAGTTATAGAGATTCAACACCATATCAAAAAGCTGACTATCATTTTTATTGTTACAATAGCATTCTACTAGCTTTAAAAACAGCTTGTCATCCCTATCATACATATCCTCAAAAACCTCATCTAAAGCTTCTTGTTTTAAAAGAATTGCCTCTGTCTCATCTGCAACTCTAAAGGCTGGATCTAAATCTATCATATGAAAATTTGTTTTTATTACTTCAAGACAAAATGAGTGTATAGTAGTAATACTTGCTTTATTTAAAAGAGTTAGCTGTCTTTGTAGGCTCTTAGAATTGGGGTTTTTATGAATTTCTTTTGAAATTGCTTCTCCTATTCTTTCTCTCATCTCAGAGGCAGCAGCATTTGTAAAAGTAACAACTAAAAGTCTATCTATATCAACAGGATTATCTCTATCTGTTATCATCTTTATTATTCTTTCAACTAAAACTGCTGTTTTTCCTGAACCAGCAGCTGCTGCAACTAATAAATTTGCTCCTCTTGTGTTAATTGCAGCCAACTGTTCTCTAGTCCAACTTACTTTTGTTTCTTCTTTACTGCTCATCACTGCTATCTCCTTTCTTTTCTAGTATTTCTAATATTTCTTTATCCTTTTTTTCCTTTATTAATCTAAATTTATTTTCTTCAAAGGATAAATCAAATTGACATATAGGAGAAAGTTTACAAAAACTACATGGATTTTCTCCTCCTCTTTTATAAGGTTTTATACCAATTTCTCCACTGAGCATTTCTTCACAATTTTTAGCTAATTCCTGTTTTACATGATTTCTAAGTGCACTAAATCCTTCATAAGATATAACAGAAGATGCAGATGTAAGTTCTCCATCTTTTTTAATCCCTACCGGTATTACTGAAGAATTATTTCCATTATCCATAGTGCTATCCATTTGTCTTAAAATCTCTATGTCTTTAATTAGAAGCCCCTTCATCTTTAATTCTTTTAGAATTTCTTTCTCTATCTCCTCATTACTTGCTCCTTTTTTAATAGCAATAATAGGATCATCTATCTTAAAGTACAAGACTCCTGCTGGTTTTGAAAATGTATTGTTTTTCTCTTCATTACTTAAAATTGCATCAAGATAGGTTAATAACTGCACTTGAAGTCCATAATAAACATCACTAAGTTTAAATTCTTTATTACCAGACTTATAATCTATAATTCTATAATAAACCTCATTATTACCTACGAACTTATCGATTCTATCTATTCTTCCCATAAGTCTTACAGTTTCTCCACTTGAAAGTTTTAGTACTATAGGTGGGTAATCTGTATCCTTAAGACCAAAGGAAATTTCATAGCCATGTGGTTCAAATCCGCTTACTCTAAGTTGTTCAACAATTACTAGTACAGCTCTAATTAAAACTCTTTTTAATCTTTCAGTTATATACTTATATCTAGCAGAACTATTTAAAACAAAGCTTCTATCTTCACTAACCATAAGTTCAACAATATACTCTATGGTTTTTTCACAATATTCCTTATTTAAATCTTTCCATTTAAGATTATCCTTTTCAATTTTCTTTGAAAAAGTATCTAGTACATTATGCATAAAGGTTCCTAAGTCTGGTGCTGAAAAATTATATACTTTCCTTTCCTTTGCTTTTAAGCCATATTGAATAAAATAAGCAAAGGGACATTGAGCATATTTTTCAATTTTAGAAACACTAAAATAATTGTTTCCACCATAAAGTTTTCTTATTTTTTCACTACTAATAGCATTAATAACATTTGTATAAGAAAAACCTTCAAAAATAGTTTTACTTTTTTCTCTAAATTCCTCTTCCTCCATAAACCATCTATATATTTCCTCCCATAATGGAGAAATTTCATTATTATCAATAAATTTTCTTATTTCCATAATAAGTTCATTAAAAGAAGGAAGTTTTGCTGCCACTTTTTCTATACTATTATGCTGTTCCCATAATTCTGATATATTACTTTCTTCTTTAATATCCTTAAATATAGATTTCAGTCTAGGAATGATTATAGACGGTCTAAGAGTTTTACCTTCAAAATTTGCAATAGGATAACTAAGGCATAACTTTTCACTAGGTACAGTTAAAGTTGCATATATTAAATACTGTTCTGCAAAGGCTAGTGCTTTAGTATCATTGGCAAGTTTAATACCATTACCTTCAAAAACAGCCCTATCCATATCACTAAAAATACCTTCTTCATTTATAATTTTAGGAAATACTCCATCATTAACTCCTATAACATAAAGTGCTTTTATCTCATGAGTTCTTATACGGTCTATATTACCTACTATAACCTGATCCAATGCAGGAGGAATTAATCCTATCTCATGAGTTGATATTCCCATAGAAAAAATATCTATAAACTCACCTAGTGGTAATATTTCTTCACCTAAAACCTCTACAAATTGATCTAAAAGCTCAATTAGCAAGTTCCATATTGAACTATACTCATTTACTGCTATTAAATTTTTATCTTCTTTAAAATTTTCAATCCATATAGTAAGCTTTTCGTGAATTTCAATTTCCTCTAAAAATTCAAAGATTGCTTTGCAAATATCTTTAACATAGCTTCTATTAGTAATCTTATTTCTAAAGTTAATAAGTGGATTTATAAATTTATTTTTAATCTCTTTTACTGTATCATCCTTCCAATAATCATCATCTACATATCTCTTCTTACCTTTTATTCCATAAGCTAATACATAATTTTCTAAAGTATCAATTTCATCATAAGTTAAATCTAAAAGTCCGCTTTTTAAATATCTAAATACTGATTCATAGCTAAAATTCTTTGTAAATATCTCAAGAGAAGATTTTATCAATATAATAACAGGATTATTATCTATATCTTTCTTCCTATCTAAAAAATGTGGTATTTCATATTCATCAAAAATAACTTTCACTATTTCTTCATATGAATTTAAATCTCTAGCAACTACAGCTATGTCATTAAATCTATAATTTTTTTCTCTACAAAGTGTTAATATTTCTCTAGCCACATACTCCACTTCTGAATATGTATTTAAGGCTTTAAAAATCTTTATATCCTTTGTATCACCTTCATAAGGCTTGGAGTTTATTGAAAAATAATTTTTCTCTAAATATCCTAATTCCTCCGAATTTATAAATCTATAGTTATATTCATTTCGTGGATTTCCCTTTAAAACTAATGGTTTGTCATAGGCAATATTATTTTCTCCTGCTATTTTCAGTATAGTTTTTTCTGTATAATACACAGTATAAAAAGCATCTGTACTATCTATTTCACCTTCTCTTATACCTTTAACATCACTACCTTCATAAGGAAGAGTTATATTAACTCTTCTGCAGTTTTTAAAAAGTCTTTCAATAATTTTATATTGTTGTGGAGTAAAACCTGAAAACTCATCTATCCATATTTCTGCTCCTTTAAATAACTTACTTTCATCTATTTTCTCATAAAGAATAGTTAAATCATCTTCTGGGTCAAAATATCCACTCTTTAATATTTCCTCATACTTACTATAAATTAATGATATATCTGAAAGTTTATCTGTAAGTAAAGAACTATGACTTACATCTTCTTTTAATATATTTAAGGTCTCCACGGAAACATTGTATCTTTTAAATTCATTTATCATTTCAGAAATAGTTTCTACAAAACCTTTTTGTCTTGAAGCTAAAGAAAATATTTTTAGATCTTCATGCACTTCCTTCATTATTCTATCTATAATCATTGCCTTCCCTGTTGAACTCATATGAGCATGAGTAATTCCACCTACCTCATTGAAAATGGTATATGCCATTCTCTTAAAGCTAAGTACATATACATTATTTATTCCTGTAGCCCCTATTTTCTCTATTAACAATTTTTCTGCTCTAAAAGAAAGCTGCTCTGGTACTAATAAAATTAAGGGATGGTCTACTCCATCTTCTTTTTTTCTTTTTATTTCCTCAATACAACGATAGCTTTTTCCACTACCAGCTCCTCCAAATATAAATCTTAAACTCAATATTTTCACATCCTCTGTAATAAAGTTGTAATTAGTTTCATAAATTTATTATAAAAAGGGAACAATCATTATGTCATTTAAAAATTCATAGTTAATTTTTAAGCAATTATATGATTATTTTTCAAATTGTAAACTTTGTACTTTACATTGTAAATTTAAATACCTATCATATCTGTATTAACTTGCATATTTTTTCCCAATTCTATTTACTATATATTTTACCTTAAATTCAAAAACTTTTTCATTAAGATAAAAAAATTATTCTACAAATTTCTTAAATTTTTCAAAAAAACTCTTAAATAAAATAAATATAATTAAATTTTTTATGAAATTTCAAATAAAAAGAGGATTTAACGAATATATGTAGAATGTTTATATAGTTCTAATATTCTACAAATTTTTTATTTGATGAATTTTTAAAGAAAGTTTAATTCAATGGAGGTAGAAATATGAAAAAAATTGTTACTGTAGAAGAAGCTCTAGCACATGTTCAAGATGGAATGACATTAATGATTGGTGGTTTCTTAGCTGTTGGAACTCCTGAAAAGCTTGTGGATGCGCTAGTAGAAAAGGGTGTTAAAGATTTAACTATCATAGCTAATGATACTGGATTCCCTGATAGAGGAATTGGTAAGCTAATAATTAATAAGCAAGTTAAGAGAACAATCGCTTCTCACATTGGAACGAACCCTGAAACTGGAAGACAAATGAATGAAAAAGAAATGGAAGTGGAACTTGTTCCTCAAGGCACACTAGCTGAAAGAGTTAGATGTGGTGGTGCTGGACTTGGCGGATTTTTAACTCCAACTGGTCTTGGAACAATTGTTGAAGAAGGAAAAGAAAAAATAACTGTTAACGGTACTGAATACCTTCTTGAAACTCCGCTAAAAGCTGATATAGCATTAATATTTGGTTCTAAAGTTGATGAAAAAGGAAACGTATACTATCACGAATCTACAAGAAACTTTAACCCATTAATGGCTGCAGCTGCTGATATTGTAATCGTTGAAGCTGAAGAATTAGTAAAAGCTGGAGAATTAGATGCAAACATAGTGATGACACCATCAATATTTGTTGACTACATCGTAAAGGAGGACAAATAATATGGATAAAAATATGATAAGAGAAGTAATCGCAAAAAGAGTTGCTAAAGAATTAAAAGATGGAGACGTTGTAAACTTAGGTATAGGTCTTCCAACTCTTGTTGCTAACTATATACCAGAAGGAGTAGACGTAACACTACAATCTGAAAACGGATTCGTAGGAATAGGACCTGCTCCTGCTGAAGGAAAAGAAGATAAAGACTTAGTTAATGCTGGCGGACAATTTGTAACCGTTTTACCTGGTGCTGCATTTTTTGACAGCTCAATATCTTTTGGAATAATAAGAGGCGGGCATGTTGATGCAACTGTACTAGGTGCATTAGAGGTTGACCAAGAAGGAAACCTTGCTAACTGGATGATACCAGGAAAAAAAGTTCCTGGTATGGGTGGCGCTATGGACCTCGTAGTTGGAGCTAAAAAGGTTATAGTTGCTATGGAACATACTGCAAAAGGAAATCCTAAAATTCTAAAAAAATGTACACTACCATTAACTGCTGCTAATCAAGTTAACCTAATCATTACTGAAATGGCTGTTATGGAAGTTACTAAAGAGGGTCTTGTATTAAGAGAACTAGGACCTGAAGCTACAATTGAGGATGTAAAAAATGCAACATTAGCTGATTTAATAATACCAGACAATGTTAAAAAGATGGAATTTTAATTCCTTCTAGATATTAACTAAGATGTCACGGGAGTTTTTAAATTATTCAGAAGTAATAGTTAGAAATCTTTTAGATAAACTATTACTAAGCTATTCTGACATATGTAAATGTGAAAAGTGTAAAGCTGATATGATGGCACTTTCACTTAATTATGTAAAGCCTCGTTATGTAGTTTCTGAAAAAGGTCAGTTATATACAAAGGCTCAAACAGAAATTAACCATGGAGAAATGATTGCAATAACTTCTTCCGTGCTTAGGGCAATAGAAGTGGTTTCAGCTAATCCCAGACATGATTAAAAAAAGCGTGATTTTTATCACGCTTTTTTAATAAGTAAAACTTATTCTATAGAATTTATTTTCCCTAAAACAACTTCTTTTATCATATTGATTTTATCTTTCGCGTCTTTTAAAGTATGTCCTTTAGAGTAAATATATATTTTTATTTTAGGTTCTGTACCTGAAGGTCTTACTGCATACCATGATCCATCATTAAACTTAAATTTTAACACATCTGAATATGGCATATTAGTTTCTTCTGGTTTTGTATAATCTATTGTCTCAATTAACTTTAAATTTTCTATACTATGAGGATATTCTCTTCTATACCCTTCCATCATTCTCTTTATTCTCTGTTGTCCACTTATCCCTTCAAGAACAAGAGAAATTTGCTTTTCCCTATAGTATCCAAATTCTTCATAGATTTCATTTAATACATCAATTAATGTTTTTCCTCTTTTTTTATAGTAAGCAGTTGCTTCACAAAGAAGCATAGATGCAGTTACTCCATCTTTATCTCTTACAAATGTGCCTACATTGTATCCTATACTTTCTTCATATCCTAAAATATATTGATAACTTCCTTCTGCCTCATATTCATTGATTTTTCCACAAATATTTTTAAAACCTGTAAGAGCTTCATCGGTATGAACACCATAACTTTTAGCTATAACTTTACCTAAATCTCCCGTAACAATAGATTTAACTATAACTCCATTAGGTGGAAGTATATTTTTATTTCTCATTCCTTCAAGGATATATTTAACTAATATAGCACCACTTTGATTTCCATTGAAGGCTACATATTCATTATTTTCATCTCTAACCATTATGGCTATCCTATCACAATCAGGATCTGTCGCCATCAATAAGCCTGCATTAACCTTTTTACCAAGGTCAATAGAAAGTTTAAAAGCATTCACATCTTCTGGATTAGGATATCCTACGGTAGTAAAATCCGGATCTGGATCCTTCTGCTCTTTTACAATATAAATATTAGTAAATCCTCTTTCATTTAATACTCTAGGTACAAATACCATTCCTGTACCATTTAGAGGTGTATAAACTACATTTATATCTTTATCAATATCTTCACTTAAAGATAATGATTTTACTTTTTGAAGATATAAGTCATCTATATCCCTTTCTAAAAATACAATAAGTCCTTCTTCTGTTCCACTTTGAATTTCCATACTTGGAATAGCTTTAAAATCATTTATTTGATTAATTTTATTTAGTATTCCATCGGCTATATCAGATAATATTTGTGCTCCATCTTTCCAGTAAACTTTAAATCCATTATATTCTTTTGGGTTATGACTTGCTGTTACCACAATTCCTGCAGTACATCCTAAAACTCTTACTGCAAAAGATAGCTCCGGTGTAGGTCTTAAAGAGTCAAAAATATAAGCTTTTATATTATTGGCTGCTAAAACACTAGCAGCGGTTCTTGCAAATTCTTCGGAAAAGTGCCTACAATCATAAGCTATTGCTACTGATTTATCTGCTGACTTATTCTCTACATCATTTATATAGTCTGCAAGGCCCTGTGAGGCTCTAGCAATTATATATCTGTTCATCCTATTGGTCCCTGCTCCAATCTTACCTCTTAACCCAGCAGTTCCAAACTCTAAATCTTTATAAAATCTATCCTCTATTTCTTCTTCATTACTTTCTATATCTATAAGTTCTTTCTTTGTAGCTTCATCAAAATAATCACTTTCTATCCATGATTTATATATTTCTCTATATTTCATACCTCTAAACCCTTCTTTCCTAAGATATACCTTTATTATATCCTAGTATAGAGTGAACTACTACCACTTACTTCATTGAAGTAGTAGCTTCGTGGCCAATACTCCCAACGGAGCAAGTTTACCCACGCTCAAAAGGTCGAACCAACCTCCTTATAATACCAAAAT
>NZ_DDOV01000067.1 GCF_002341865.1 Clostridium sp. UBA2485
TAGGCTCTCGTTTCGCATAATCAGTATTATGTTAATTTTAGAAGAACTATAAAAAGTGTCCACAAAATCGGTAGGTATTCAATAAGCTAAATTCAAGCGTAAGAATTTTATTTTGCAAGTCTTTTTAACTTACGACAATAAACTCCACTTGTACTTTTATTAATACCTGATTCAACACATAGCTCGATCAGTTTTTTTATGGGTGCATCAGGATTTGAAGTGATTATATCTTGGACTTTTTGGAAGGTAGAGTTCGTTTTTTTATTGCCACTGTTCATTCCAACCNNGGAACCTCATCTTTATAGAAGGAACCTGTTTCTCCAGTTAATGGATTTTTCATTGCCACTTTACCCTTTGTTACTCCAGACCACCCTAGTGGAATAGCATCTTTTGGAAAGGCTGCTTTTTCACCTGTTTGAAGATTTATACAACTAACTAAGCCCTTAAATATATGAACCCAACCTTCTGGAACTTGATTGCTATAAAACATTGCTGTCTCACCAGTTCTAGGATTTTTGTAAGTTGCTCTTTTTTTGTTAATACCAACCCATTCTTTAGACATCTCATTAGAGAGAATTCGCTTTATTTCCCCAGTAACAGTGTTTCTTGCTTGAATCATCCCTTTACCAAAAGTTTGCCATCCATCAGGAATAGCATCTTTTGAAAAGTTTTTTGATTCACCAGTTAATATATTATGGCAAGGAACCATCCCTGTAGATGCATGTACCCAACCTTCTGGTATATCTTTAATTCGAAGAACTTTTACCTCACCTGTTTCCAAGTTGCGACATGGCATCAATCCACGAGTACCTTCACCACCATCTGCTTTATTAACCAAGGTTAGACCTAATTCACGAACTTCCTTGATACGTGATATTTCCCACGTATTCATTTCTTCAATGCTAGAAAAAACTTTAACTACTTTGCGAAGAACACCGTGTGTATTCGCTATATTTCGATGTCCTCTATTATGATCTCTTTCAGGTATTTTCACTCTTCTACGACTGCCAATTCCTATATAGAATAATCCACGGTCAGGTTGATCTAGTCTAAAATCCTCATACCCAAAATACTCACCATCATCTGGAAGATCTTCTAATAGAAAATTAAATTTTTTCATCTAAAAATAATCTTTTTTGCTAATAAAAATTTATGCAGAAAGTATCATAAATTTCAAAACTTTATCCTGATACAAAAAGTCCAATCTAGTTAGATTGGGCTTTTTATTTGAATTAAATCGATCCACGCTTAGTTTTCACTTGTTTTTTAAACATATTGATTAGATTAAATATTGAATATCCATCGATTTTTTAGACACCGTTTAGTGAGATAAGATGGCTACTTAACATAAAATCTCTTATGCGAAGTTCAAAAAAATAGCCCCATACCGATATTGGATAGGAGCTTTGTGGAAAAAATAGAGTGAATTTAATAAAAAATGAAACCCTCTAATTCTTATTTTATTTTTTTTCTAACTAAGAATTAGAGGGTTAATTTTTTTTCCCTCTGGAGTTTTATAGTTATTGTTATAAGACTTATTAGATCACTTATTGATCAAACAATCACCCCTAAGACCCCCAAAACCGATCACTAACTTATGGATAAGTGTGATGGAAATCACAAAATTAATCAGATCTAAAAATCAGAAAATTAAACTATTTATGAAGAGCGAATTGCTCTTTTAATTTTCTGATCAGTCTTATATTGCGACAAAGCATATACTGCCCAGATGGCAGCAGGGATCCAACCTAAAACTGTAATCTGAAGTACCAAACAAATGATGCCTGCAAATGGTCGTCCTATCGTGAAGAACAGCAGCCAGGGAAAAATTAAAGCAATCAACAATCTCATTTCACATTCCTATTTATCTTTTCAACAAATCAATAATTAAATATTGGCAGATCAAACAACTTACGATCTCTTTCATCTGTTAAATACTTATCCATTTGAGCAATCAGTTTTGCCCGAGCCTGTTCATCCTCTTCGGTGATTTTCAACATGCAGGATCCGATTAAAATCTTACGTCTGGTATCGTCCTTTCTTGCCTGTTCTTTCTCTTTGGCGCGTTCTCTTGCCAGTGCTGCCTGTCTTTGAGCCTTTAACTGCTTTAGCTTTTCTTCCTGTGCTTTGATTTTGCTATCTAGTGTTTCAGTAATGCTCATTAATCCAATACCATCATCTTGGGAAACCATCCCTAACATATGCGCACTTGAATATGCATTCAAGGTGCTATATGTATAGTAATGTTTTCCTCGAAGAGCGCACTTATGCAAACTTCGTTTGCAAGTACGATTGGGGCCTCCCCAATACCCCGACAACCGNNACGTGAAAATTTAAAAGCGAAAAACAGGCATGGCGATTTACCACTTTTCAGTCAAAACCGTAGCACGATCAGCAGGGCGTTCCGCCACTGCTGCAATCGCCTATCGGGCCGGTGAAAAGATCTATTGTGAACGTGAAGGCCGAGAACATGACTACAGCCGAAAAACCGGTGTGGAATATAAAGAAATTTATTTACCCGAAGGCGCACCAGAACATTTAAAAAACCGGGAAAGACTCTGGAACGAAGTTGAACAACGGGAAACCCGAAAAAACTCGACAGTTGCCCGAGAATTTGAAATCGCTTTTCCAAGTGAATTAAATCAGGAACAACGCCTGGCCATGCTCGAAGAGCTATGCGCCAGTATCGTGGACAGACA
>NZ_DDOV01000119.1:0-66237 GCF_002341865.1 Clostridium sp. UBA2485
GTGAATTGTGAACTGTGCATTGTGCATTGATAAATCCCCAGAGGTGGGAGAGTGGCGAACACTGCTCGCCGCTACAAAGTTTATTAAAGAAATTCGTTTAATTGGATTTACTCGATTTTAACTTTTCCGCCGCTCATTGTTACATTGTCTTGTATCTTCACGTTAGCTCCTGCTTGAGTTAAATCAACTCCACTGCTTCCTTGAATAGATACTTTTCCGCCTCCAGTTATCTCAATATCCTCTTTGGCATCCAGCACTATTTTTTTATCACTCTTAACTTCTATTCCGCCATCATCTGTTAATCTCATAAGCAAATTACCATTTCCTATTATTTCAACTGCTCCTGGTTTCATTACTACTTCTTTACCATACTTTGTACCAAGACTTTTTACAGAAGGATCGCTTCGTTTTTTAGAATCACTTGATTGAAGATTTACTGAGCTTATTGCATATGCATTTTTTTCTTCATTATCCGGGAAATATAATCTTATAGCATCTCCAACCTCAGGCATACAGTACCAGCCTGTACCATCTGGTGATGAATAAACTGTGGAGTAAGGAAACCATCTTGATCCACCTTTATTTTGGCCTCCATCTATTTTTAGATTAATTTTAACCACATCATTTTTTGTATCTAAAATATTTCCTTCTAAAGATATACCCACTATCTTGTCATTATAAATTTTTCTTACTTTTATTCCTTTTGCATCTCTCAAAACATATTTGTTCGAAATTACACCATTTACAAGTTCCATTTCTGACTTGTATATATAAAGGCTCCTGCCTTTAAAATTAACTAAATTGTGTAAATACATTATTTGGTTTGTTATCACTTCATAGCTTATTAAATTTACATCATTTAAGCCATTAACACCATTTCCTGATTTAAGCTTATATTCTTGTAATTCCTTCTTTATTGAGTAGTTAAATTCATCAAGCTTATATGTTTTACAACATCCTGAATTTCCTATTGAATATCTTATATTTTCTAATTGGCATTCTGGCACTACTGGTACATTAAAATGTGAAGCTAATCTTTTTATAAATTCCCAATCTGTTTCTTTATACTGAACTATGAATTTATCTATTTTAGTTCCATTAGTAATCTTATCTAGCATTTGAATACTTTTATATCCAGTGTTTACAATATTAAAGACATCCTTATAGCCTGAACTTTCATTTTGGAATGTTCTGCTTTTTTTGCTTATATCCATAAGAAAAGTTCTACTTAAGGCTTCTATCTCCAAAGTTCTAACCTCTCTATTTGCATTAACTTGAATGTTAGTAACTACTCCTTGAAAGACATGAGTTACAGAATTTTTGTCGTCTTTTACTGATAGTGCAATGTTCGTATCAGCATCTGCTGTTTCAACATATTTGTCTGCATTTTCTTCATCAATGATTCCACTTATATAAAGCTTTGCATGCTCATTCACTTCTCTAGTTATCTTTAGTTTTGTTATTTTTTGAAACTTATAAGGTGCTACTAAAATGTCTCCCTGAGTATACATGTATTCCCCACTCATTAAACTTCATCTCCATTCTCTTCCTTTACCACTCTTATAGTGTTAACAATTTGAAATGCAACATCTCTCCAGTCCTCATAGTTTTTATACAAGCAGCTAAAAGTTCCCATTAAAGTCTTTTCTTCAAATTCAAGAAAGAACATTAAATTATATAAAAAATCATCTATTGCTGAACTCTTAAACTCAAAATATCCTATATTTTTAGAATCAATATTTACAACACCATCTTCATAAAATACATTAGATGGATTAGTTTTTCTTATAATAGTCTTCATTCCGTCTTTTAATTCTTCTACACTTTCCTCATCTAGTGGACTATCAATAATATTTAAGGTTACTGCTATACTTCCATCTTCATTGCTCTTTATTATTTCTGGACGACTTTCTGATGGATATTTAAATTTTCTTACTTCTAACGGCATATCCTCAAAATCTTTTGGAATATATATTTTTAACTTTTCGTCAAAGAATTCTTTCTCTTCAAACTCATAATATCTCTCTCCGATTTTTACTGTGCCATTACATATATCTCTTTTTTCTTCTCTCTTTTCCGCTTCATTTATAAAATCTAAGATTTTCTCATCAACTCTCTTATCCACTTTTCCCATCCTCCTATATTTTCACAATTAAAGATTAAATTCTTGAAAAATTTATAATGATACTTGGATTTTTAAACATTATTATTTGCTAATCTATAAGTATAGTCTTAAATTTTCCGCTTTTTCTACGTTCACTACCGGCTTGTCCATTATTTTCCCTATTTAATACATCTAAAAGATAAAGATATAATTCTTCATTGGAGTAATCCTTTTTCTCAATACCTAATTTGTATAATAAATAGCTCGTGATTATTTCTTTTTGAACAGTATCCCTACTTTGAATACAAGTCATTCCAAAGGATATGTCCCATGCTTCACTAACGTTGGAACTTACTAATTGCCTTCCAAATTGTCTTAAAATATCAGGATTTAAACTGCTTTCACCATAAGCTGAATAAGGTGCATTTATTGTATTCACTGTGTCATACTCCGTTGACATATCCCTAAAATCTACATAATTATTTCTAAGCCTAGCTCCCTTTTTTAGCTTAAATCTGCAAAGCTCCATTTCATCTATATTTATTTGTAAGTTGTCATCTAAAAATATTTCAGACTCTAATTTAATGAAATCCTTATTTATGGTTTCTCCCAAGAATCTTATTTTTAATACTTGAACTTGGTTAGTTGATTCATATGGAATAGTATAGTTTTCCTTTAGTATATAAATCATATCTTGATGCTTTATTATGCCTTTAGTCACAATTATGTAATCATTATTTACCTCTATACTGCATCCTGAAATTATTCCATTAGAATATTCTTTAAAACTTATATCTAAAACTTCTCTTGGGAAATCTCTAAGTTCTTCTAGCATTTCAATCTTCAAAATTCTTCCCGGTTTAAATAGTGGATATGTATTTGAAAACACAGCTTCTCACCTCCTAAATTATAGAGATACAATGCGAAAACTTAATATATACTCTGGAAAATAAATTTTCTATAAAAATAGCTTAAATCCTTAGAAATTAAGAATTAATAATNNGCATAAGTTAAATTTTCATTAATGGACCCTATAATATGACTTAGAATATATTTAATTTATTTAAAATTTATGTAAGTCTTCATTGATTTCTATCTTTTTATTTTTGTGATAATGTATTGTTCCCCTTATTCCCTGGAAATAACATGTTCCAAAAGCAATGCTTATTATAAGGCCTCCAATATTACTCATACCGCTACTCAACATATATAGCTTACCTAATGTAAAATAAATGAATAGTATCACTGCACATACTCTACTTTTTTTATATACTCCAAAACCCAATCCTAATAAAAGAACTACATCTATTAAACCGTATAAACTTAATCCTAAAAAATTGTTATTTCCCAGAACTGATATTGTTATTCCTAATAATGTTATTAAACTACATGCTATTGCTAACCCCCATGCACTTTTTATGTAATTCAATGCTTTTTCATTATCCATGATTCTCCTCCATATTTGTTTTAGTTCTCAATACTTAACTTAAGGCTACTTAAGTCCATCAAAGAAATTTTTCTCCCACTGGTCATTTTCAAAAGGATAAAATTTATCTTTACCTATATAGAGTTTCTCATTATGTCTTAAAACTGAAGTGACATAAAATCCCCATAGTTCTTCCTTTGCCCAAACAAAGAATTTTACTTCGTTGTTTACAATACTATCTGTATCCTGCTGAGCAATAACGCCATCATACATTTTCTCTATTTCCTCTGGTAATATGGGTTTTAAATTTTCTTCTTCTGTTTCATAGTCGTATTCGTATCTTATTTGTCCGTGTATATCCTTTAGATATATCTTTAAAGTCACCTTTTCCATGACATTTTCCATAAATCTAGATATATGTCCCTTAGTTTTATCTCTGCCTTTAATTAAGCTTTTTTCTTCCCCCTCATGGGTATAACCACTTATAATATAAGGAAGTGCTGGAGTTTTTATATCTATTTTTATATCAGCATATCCAAAATTCTTAGCATGTAAATACTTAAGTGATCCATTAATACAAGCAAGTTTTAGGTCATAGTTCTCCTTAGTATCCTTTTTATTTCTCTTAACTTGAATAACTTTTCCAGGGATAAATTCCTTTAAGGCATCCTTAAATATTTCAACCCTACATGATTGTCCAGTTAATTTTATTATTGAGTAATCAAAAAGCTCATTGTTCTCATAGAGATTTTCTAAAAAACTCTTTATTATGTTATATATATCTCCCTTAAGTAAAGTGTTTATTTCATATACACTTATATCTATATTGGGAGCATCTTTCACTATTTGAAGTTTGCCGTTATATATATAAGAAAGCTTCCACTTATCAAACCTTATAGTATCTTCATTTACGCCTTCACTATCTTTTGATGTTAAATTCAATTTTAAAAGACTAGGATCACTAAAGAATTTCTTTTTTACCTGCTCTGCTAGTTCAAATAAGAAATAATAGTTGCTTTTCACCTTGTAATATTCTTCTTTTCGCTTGCATTCATAAAGTTTAAATTTAGTAGGAATTATCTCTTCTGCCTTTTCATACTCTTCATTTAATAGCTCATATACTTTTTCTATTCCGTATTTATCTATAGACCTAAATATGTCTATATCAAACTCATCCATTATAGTCTTATTTATCATGGCATTATTTTTAGATAACTCTTTAGCCATTAAAATCTTTATAAACTGCATTATTCTAAAGGTAAGATTATTACCTCCAAAATCCGTATCTCCATTTTCATAGGAGGTTTCTATATTTAGTTCATAAGAAACTCTATTATTGTATATGGTAAAATTACAAGCTGAAAGGTCAGTGGTTCCCCCTCCACAATCTATTATTAGAGCTTTATATTCCTCACCCTGAACATAGTTCTTTTTTTCTATTAATTCAGATATAGTGTTATAGAGAACTGCTGCACTTTCATCTAAAATATTTTCTTCTTCAACTACATAATCATTTAGTATTTCTTTAAACAAACTATGGAATTTATATTTCTGTTTTGATGGACAAGATATATATATGTGCTTAAATTTACATTTGAATCTTTGGTTTGCCTGGGATATTATATAAGTTAAATATGCTTTTATAATATATTTTCTTGCTATAAATGTGACTTTACCATTTTTATCTACTACTTTTTCAACTTTTTCAAAATCACTTACCCATCTTTTAATATCGTAAAATATAGTTAATCCATCATCTATATAGCTTCTTTTGGATTCTTTAATTGCATCATAAGCAAACATGTATTCTATATTTTCTTCTCCTATACTTCTTATAGCTACTACACTTGGAATAAGTGGTGTTACTTTTCCATAGTCCTTAGTTGTGTCTAAAATTTCCACAAGTCTTACTTGACTTTTATTCGCATCCTCATTAGACTCATCTCTATTATTCAGTGATAAAAATTTTTCTTTATTTATATAGATACCTGCTGTAGTATTAGATGTTCCAAAATCTATAGCAAGTGGCATTGAGGTTTCTTCTACTTCTTTTATTTCAAATTGCAATATAGGTAATGAGTGAAACTTTATAAATCCCTTTGTTATGTCTTTGTTTCCTTCATAAATGTTATAAATAAGTTCTGATTCTTCCTTTTCAAAATAAAGTAAGCTATAATTTTTAACTATTGATTCTTCTGATGGAATATCTCCATTATTTATCAAAAAATATTTATTTTCTCCACATTCATTTATTTTTTTAACATTAAATATACTGCAAATTTTAAAATCGCCATCTACTAAAAGCATATTTGCTTCTTCTAATTTATCTTTGCTTTCTATTTTATATCCATCATATATCTCAGTATTAAGTCCCTTATATATTGTTAACTTCCCTGGATACTCTATTTTTTTATCTTCTAATACAAGCTTTTCTGATTTTTTTAAAAATCTTTCTATTCTCTCTAGCCCACCTTCTCTAAGCTCGCTTATAAGAAGGCTATCTTCTTCTCCACGGTATTTCATTATAAGCTTTATTAATTCTTCTTTATCTAAGGGATTAACTAAGCTCTTTACTATTTTCTCTTTAATGCATATTTCTCTTAGTTGGAAGGTAGTCATAAGCTTAAGGTCTTTTTCTTTATATGTATTTTTATTATCTTTTTCTTTTCTATTATCTTTATATAATTTATATGAATACGAAGCCATTTTACCTCCTTAAGTTTTACATCATAATGATTTCATCAAGTATCATGGTATTTTCAGCACCTAAAATTCCAAAGTGTTGATTCCAATATATAAATGCATTAGTATTTATAGGCAAAAATAGTTTTATTATAGTTTCTATTTTTTTATTTAACTCCTGAGTTTTGCGTCTGCCTAAATATATATACATTTCTTTTGGATTATCTTGATTTATATATACTCTGTTATTTTTAAATACTTTGTTTAGTATTTTATTAAATAAGTGTAGAGATGCTCCTGTTTTATATAAAGTAATAAGCCCAGTTAATATGTAGTCTAGTTCATCTTTTTTAAAGTGCTTAATATTTAAATATAATTCCTCTCCAAAGAATCCATTTTTTATATCTTTCATAATAAACTTTTTATAAAACTCTTCTTTGCTTATACCTTGATTTAAATCTAATCTTCCTAGATAATGAATCACTATATCAAATAACACTTCTCTTAACTGGCTGCTTTCCTCTATGTTGACATCAAATAAGTCTTTAAATATATCATAAAATCTATAATAAGGATTAACCTCTACAACCTTATCTTCTGGTAAAGAGCTAGTATTAATATCTGTAAAAGCAATTTCCATGTATGGGCTAGATACCTTAGCTAATGTAAATTGAACTTCTTCTCTAGGTATGTTCTCTTTATCTGCTTTTAATAATATATCCCAAATGTAATTCATATTAATCTTCCTTCACAATGATACTCTGGATAAAACAATTGAATTTCTGATACTAGAAAACTTAGTATGTCTCTGTTTAAATAAAAATTATTGTCCTTTGCTCTAAAATAGAGAGCTAATACCTTTCCTCTATCTCCATCTCTTATTTCATCAAGAATAAATTCATTCATATTGTAGCTCTCTGAAGTTTTGGCTTGATTTTCAAAATTGGTTTTGTCCTCTTTTTCTTCATTTAGCTCTAAATATTTAAATTCTAGATATTTAGATACCTTAAAGGACTTTATAATTCTCTCTAATTCTGCCTTGGTTTTTACATTGCATTTGTTATTTAATGATAATTTTCCAATAAAACTAGAGTCCACCTCGTTAGACATAAGTTCATAGTTATAGATATCTATAGACGAGGTATTTTTAGAAATAATTTTATACACATCCCATTTTCTGCCCTCTTCTTCTGAGGAGCATATAACTATTGAATCTTTCATAAACTTTACATATTGAATATTATTACCTTCATAATTAACTAAGTATCCATGATTTCCCCTTTCCTTTTCAATGGATATCATATGTTCATAATTAATCTTATCCTCACAAGGCATTGGGAAACCGAGACTTTTAAGAGAAATCTCTTTTATATTCCAAAGAGGAACCATATCATACTCAATGAATTCCTCACATTCTTCAAAGTCTATGGAAATTTTATTTATATTTTCATCTTCACCTATATCTTCTTTACAGTTTATTAAAACTACATTAGCTATTTTATATATATAAGGATTGTTTATTGTAGTCCATGGAATGTTATTATTTATAAACATCTTATAAAGTTCATTGAGCTTTTTTATATATTCCTTGTTTTCTTTTAAAGAAAAATAAGCTTCATATGTATTTTTATTTGTCTCAATAATACCTTTGAAAGTTTTTTTACTGTTAAGTATATCTTTAACCATTAAATAGTCACACTTTAAAAATACCTTAAACATAGTCATAGGTTGATTTTCTCTTAAGGAATTTAAAAATTCCTCCACCTCATATATGCTTTCTTCCATATCTTCTTTTAATATAGGATACAAAAATTCATTAGTTGGATCTAATTCTTCCCGTTTTGCTATGGTAGAGAATACATTATACTTTCCTTTTATATCTTCAATCTCATTAAAAACTCTTTCTTCCAAATCATTGAATCTATTTTCTGTATACTCCTCTAAAGACATAAATACACCGCTTAAAATCTTTTTTAAAATCAATCTATCTTCTAAATTCTCAATATTATTTAGCTTTTCATAAATCTCATTTTTCATTTTTTCTCCCTATTCCTTACTCAATTCCTTATCTAAATCCTTATTTATCATTTCTAGCTTTTCATCTATCTTTTTTACTTCTTCCTTAAGGCCCTCTTTTTCATATAATTCTTTTGCTAAAGTATATAGTACCTTTGCCTCTTTAAAATTACCTTTGATATTTTTTTCGTCTCCATCCCTTTGATATCTATCTGCTTTAGATTTTCTGCTGGAACTTTCATCTATTTTCTTATCCATAAGTTTTATCTTGCTGTTTAATTCAGTTGAAAAAATATTAGAGCCTATTTGATCATAAAGCTGTTTTGCCATAATATAATACATTTTAGCCCCAACATAATCTCCTGCGCTATAGCTTGTATCTCCTTGTTTAATGTGATTTACAGCCTTATCTTCAATTTCTAGTTTCTCTTTTTCTTTCTCATCTTTTTCTTTTTTCTTATCTTCTTCTTCTTTCTTTTTCTTTTCTTCTGCTTCTTTATTTTCTTTTTGTTTTTCTGCTTTCTCTTCATAAATCTTATCTAATTTTTCCATTGCTTCTTTTCTTTCTTCGTTTAAATGAAGATCTGTTGCTAAGGTCTTTGCTTCTTTATAAAGTTTCTCTGCTTCACCTATATTTTTAAGGTCTAAGTTTGTATCTCCTAAGTATAATAAATCCATTACTTTTATAGAGTTTCTAACTAAATCTAGCTTGTCCAATACATAATCTTTAGCTAAATTATCAACCTCATCCATTTCATCTGAAGCATTTAAATATCCATCTAAAGCCTCTTCTTGCTTTTTATCCTTTAATTTGTTATCTGCATCAATTATAATTTCTGTAAATTTACAATATCTATCTAAACTTTTCTTTTCATCTTTCAATTTATATTTTGTGGCTATTTCCAAGGCTTTTTTATATTCTTCATTGGCTTTAGTTATATTACCATTGTCCACATATTTTACTGCACTTACTTTATAGCCATTCATATTTTCTATATTGTCTTTCTTCTTCTTTCTTTGTATATTAAAAATCACCCCGGAAATAATTAAAATTATAAGTATAGGTATAGCTATACTTATTATCTTTTTTATAATCTTTTCTCTATTAGGATTCCTATAAGTTTTATCTATAAAAATTCCTGCTATAGTATAATTCTCTATGTCCTTAAGCTGTTTTGATAACAACATATCTTCAACACTATTTGCTAACTCTTTTGGTTCTTTTGCCTCATCAATGGCATCTTCTATTTCTTTTTCATCTATGTTTTCCCATATTCCCCTTGTAATAAGGGTAATAATATCTCCATCTATTAACTTTATTTTCTTTGATATGTACGGTTCTCTTAATTCATCTTGTCCTAAATAACAATATAAGTTATTTCTCTCACTGTGAGTTGCTATCTTATCTACAGAAACCTCTTCTTTATTTGCTAAAACTTGTGTAAGAGACTGATCATTACTTTTATATCTTAAAGCTCCATCTCTAAACAAATGAAATCTTGTATTTCCAGCTACGGCATATCTAACCTTCACATAATCTGTTACAACCACCGTTATAGATGCCTTTAACTTTGTATAAATACCAGCTGAAGAAAGTTCTTCATTAGCTTCCTTTAGGTACTTTTTTATAAATCTTTTTTTCATAGTAGGTTTTTCAGTGAAACTTCTTATAATACTTGTAACAGCCATTTTAGCACTTTCTAATTTATTATCATCATCTATACCATCTGCTATTACATAACATGCATAATCATCTAATTCTATAAACGCAAAGTAATCTTTATTTTGTAAAAACGTGCCTGCCTCTGATACAAAAGCAGTCTTGAATTTTGAATTTAATTTTCTCATTCTTTCACCTCTAAACCTCTTTATAGTTATAAGTATTTCATAAGTATAATAGCCCCATTATATTTATCCTCTTTTTGCAAATTATCTATTTTATCTATTATTTTCTCTCCTATACCAGAAAAATTATTATCCTTAATAGTGCTTTCTATATCAGCCCATGTTAAAGCTTCATAAATACCTCTATTCATTAAAATAATAATGTCATTCTTTTTCATCTTTATAGGAGTATCAAAAATTTCAAAGTTTTTAAATTCCTCCATACCAAGATAATATAAAAGTTTTCTCTCATTAACAGCGGATAATGCCATTTCCCTGGAAAGTTTTCCCTCATAAAACCCTTGTTTTGCTAAAACATCTAAAGTATGTCCTTCATTTACTTTAAAAAGTTCATCATCTCTTAAAACTGCTATAATCGTATCTCCTACCATAGCGTAATAGAGAAATCCATCTATTATTGCCGCACTTACTAAGCTAGTGCCTCCATAACTACCATTAATTCTATTTAAAATTTCTCTATTGGAAGAACTAAATGCTTTATTAAAAAAATATTCCATTTTTCCTGAAGTTCTATGATTTAAAAAAATATCTATAAAAGTATTAACTGCTACTTTGCTAGATATTTTCCCTCCCCTATTCTTTCCAAATCCATCTGCTAAAACTGCAAGAGTTCCAAAATTTGAAGTTACCACTTTAAAGCTATCCTCTTGCACTTCTTCCCTACCTATGGTACATGCTGCTTCTACCTGTATAATTTCTTTTTTGTATATTTTAAGCAAATAAATTTTTAATAATATAAGAAAAATTAATAAGCTTATAAGAACAGCTAATAAAATATAGTAATTACTTTTAATTAAATCCATCATAGTAATTACCTCTAATCATTATCTTCCCATTCAAAATGTTCTCCACAGAATGGTACAAATAAAAACTTGCTTTTTCCAAGTTCAATTACATCATAAGCTGTTAGTTCTGTTGGCATATAAGCTGCATCCCCATTTAAGTAAGCAATTCCTGATGAATCTCCTGGCAGCAATACATTGTTTTTCTTCTTTTGATCATATACAACAATTGCATGATTTCTAAGAGAAACCTTATTATCCCCAATTATTTGTATGTCCATGTCATCTGCTCTACCTATGAAGTTTTTTCCTGCTTTAATTTTATAATCTTTACCTACTCTTGCTCCTTCAATGCATACAAGCCATCCACAGACTGGTTCAATTTCTTCATATAAAAGATCTGTTTCTATGTCCAATTCCTTTTGGGAAGTAACTTCATTACTCTTTTTTGAAGCAGTTTCTATGTTACAATATGGGCATAAAGTCCCATAACGTCTCTCACTAAACATATGACCATTTTCACATCTNNATAAGTCCCATTTTAAATCACTCCATTTCATCTAAGTAAAAGCTTAATTTTCCCAACAAATAATATGTCTCCTTTTTTTATGGTACAGGGACTATATTTTGCTACTTTATAAACAATATTGTCTTCTTTCTTTTCTATAGATATTTCATTAACTGAGCATAGATCTTCTATATACCATTCTCCCCCTGCATAATTTAATACTGCATGTTCATAATCTATTAAATTAGAGTATATAGATTCACTTAAATCTATATCTACTTTGTTTTCTTTATTACTTTTACCAATTACCATTGATACTTTTTCTGATAAATTCCACTCTTTTATAATTTGATTATCTTCATTTACTAAAACTATGGATTTAATTGAATGAGCATCATATGGCCTATCTATACCTTCAATTATCTTAATAAAAAATATTATTCCTATTATCACTAACCCTGTTATAAGTATGGTTTTAATTTCTTGTGATTCTATTGTTACATATATTAAAACCCCTATTAGGGTAAGAATTATTCCCATAAATAAATTTATTATTTCTATTACTTTTAATATTTTCTTATCTTTATTTTTTATCTTTTCATGATTCAAAGTAATTCACTCCGTTACTTCTTTTTTGAGTTAAAAAAGCTATTGAAAATTGCAGAAGTGTCCATAGGATTTTTTGAATCCTTTTTTAAAAAATCATCTCTTACTTCACTGGTGTTTCCATTAAACCCAAAGAATTCTTCAAATTTGCTATTTAAATTCTCCATAGCATCTTTAATATCTCCAGTTTTTTTACTATATGTATTACCCTTTTTCTTTTCCCTATTATTTTTTAAAGGGTCTTGTGTTTTAAAGATTTTCTCATCATATTCTTTTCTACTTTTCTCATCACTTAAAACACTATAAGCTTCATTTATAAGTTGAAACTTTTCACTTAAGGTCTTATCTTTTATGTTAGTATCGGGATGATACTTTTTAGCTAAGTTTCTAAAGGACTTTTTTATCTCATCCTTAGTTGCATCTTTAGATACCTCTAATATTTCATAAAAATTTTTCATACTTTCCCTCAATTTTAAAAATTATAGGAGAACTAAGTCTCCCATAATTTATACTTTAGAATTTACTTGTCTACTGCTCTTTATTAAGCGCCGTAGCCACCTTCTATTGTAACTTTATCAAGCTTGTCTTTCTTTTGCTTAATTATAAGCTCAAAAGTACCTACTCCTTCTGTATCTCCAAAATACTCTTTATAATCTACAACAAAAGCATTTGGGAAGAATATCTTTCTTATAATTTGGTCTGCTGAAAGTACTTCTACAGTAACCTTTCTATAGCAATCAGCCTTTTCTGCTGGAATTAATGACCAAACTCCCATTTGTCTTGTGCTATCAAATTCTTCTCCATCTAAAGCTGTTAGTATTTTTCCACTAATAACCATAGTGCTTCCAACATCTTTTGAACGAGCATTTGAATCTTTAGGAGTATCTGTTTTAAGAACTACCTTTTTAACGCTTTCTACTCCAAGTGATATCTTGTCAGCGCCTTCTATTAATACTCTAAATCCCATTTTCTCACTCCCTTAAATATTTTAATTTTATTTTTCATAAGGATTTACTATTGTCCAAATCCACCTTCGAATTTAACCATTGCAGTTTTGTCTTTCTTTTGTTTAAGATGTAACTCAAAAGTTCCTACGCCTTCTTCATCACCATAATCTTCTACATAATCAACCACAAAAGCATTTGGAAGATTTATTTGTCTTACTATTTGAGATGCTGATATAACATCTATTGCTACATTTCTATAACAATCTGCTTTCTCTGCTGGAACAAGTGACCATTGTGCTAACTTTATAGTACTGTCTGCAGCCTCACCATCTACTGGTGTTAATATTTTTCCTTTAATAATTAATGATGTTCCAAGGTCTGTGGAACGTGCATTAGAATCGTCTGGAGTATCTGTATTAAACTCCACTGTTAGAATGTTTTCGATTCCTAGATCGATAGTTTCAGGACCTTCAACCTTTAATTTAAATCCCATTTTCTCTCCTCCTTCTATAAGTTATATTTATAATTGACTTTTGGTAATATTTATTATCAAAAGCAATTTGCTTAGTTATTTTTTAAGTTTTTAAACTTAAACTATTATATAAAATTAAATTATAAGTTAACCTGCAACACTTGTTGTTATTTCAACTTCTAAATTCTTAACGTTTCCGTTGAAGATTATGTCTATATTGCAAGTACCACTACTTTCATCTATGGAGAAGCTTATGTCATCTCCCTCTTGAATAATAGAATTTATATTACCTTTGCTAGATAACCATTTACTCTTCATACTACTTGGATTATTGCTAAAGAACTTAACAATATTATCTTGTTTAAAGTCATTAGTATGGAATCGTAACATTCTTTCTATATAAGTAGTTACTAAGGTTTTATATATTGACTCAAAGTCTGAACCTACAGTTAGTAGACTTCTTGCCTTATAAACTGTTATTTGTTTTATATCTTTTCCATCTATCTGTGCATTATCTGATGAAAATATAAATCCAAATTTCTTTCTATTTATTGAATTTTTTATTTCATTAGTAAAGCCTGATATTTCTTTTGCTAGTGTAGTTGTAACTTTTAATGAATTATCTGAGGATTCAATATCGAATCTAACTCCTGGATATTCATAAGATACATTTTTATAGGATTCTTTTAAAAACTCTGGGCATTGATATGCAGCTACAAGTCCTGCTGATATATATGCTCCTCCTATATAAACACCTTCTATCCAAAGCTTTAATATATCTTCCTTTTCTTTAGAAAGTTTAGCTACACCTTCGTCAGTTACAATCATTCTATTATCAAGAACAACTCCTGATTTATCCTTTGGAATTATTGTAAAGTTAGGTAAGCACGGTATAGCGAATTCACTATAGTCCTTTCTAATTAATGGAGAACATTTATCTATGAATCTATCTATTCCCGCTGTAGCTATATGATTAAAGCTTGTTTCCTCTCCTGTTTGGAAACTAAAGAAAACTTGAATACGATAATTTTTTACACAATCTAAAAGTAGTGCTAAATCTTCCATAGTAGTTCCATCCGTCTTATTTGACTGAACATTACCTTTAAATCTCTCTCTTCTTACTTTATTTTTACTTACTCCTTCTAACTCAACAGATGGAGCTATTCCAAACCAAATTGTATTAGTAAAATCGTTTTTATCATTTACTGTATTTAAATAAGCATTAAATCTTGGTAAATTATTTGGATTAACCAATCTATTAACTGATACATTAGTAACTAATAAAGATGGAACCATACCTTTGTTCTTTGTTTTATATTGATCAAAGAACATTTTAACTCCTATTAGTTTTTCTACTAGTGGTTTAACTGTTTTTATGAAGTCATCTTTTGCACTTTTATAAAACTCTAAATATGTATTATAATTTGTTGCCTCTTTTTCTACATCTATCTTACTCTCCATAGTTGAAGCTAAAGGACAAAATGTTCTTACCACTAAGCTTTTTACATAATCTGTTTGGACATCATTTACTGCTTCATAATCTTCTTCAAAAGCTTCAATTAATCCAGCATTTGCATTATCATCTAAGGCAACTAGTGCTGTATCTTCAGTTTTAGGAGCTTCTAATATTTTAAGTTCTCCATTTTCACCCATGCTTAATGCACCAATTTTAAGCTCAACACTATCTGATTTATTTTCTTCTTGTCCAAGAAGTAACCTAGTTTTGATATCCTCAATAGCTAGAGGAATCATAGCCATAACATTGTTATAGTTATTACTAGCTTCTTCGAACATGTAGTTAAGCTTGTCTCCTAAATCCAACTTGCTTGGATCTTCTTCATCTAGTTCCTCATATTTAGAATATAAATATTGAATTTCTTTTCTTGATTGTTTAATATCATCCATAACTTTTTTTGGTGATATCATATCTAGCAAGTTTTCAAATTTAAAATCTACATTTGCTATACCTTGAGCACTCTTTGTATCAATTAATGTAAACAACATTTTAAGAAAATCATTTGACTGATTAATAGGAATTTCTGTTACATACCCTTCTGGTAGATTTTCTGGTTTTTCTAAGGTATACATAACTTTTTGATTTGTTGCATTATAGAAAGAATAAACAACTGGTGAAAACTTATCTAAAAACTCATCAAAATTTCTAACTAGAAGATGTTCATTAATTTCTTTTATCTTATCGTCATTTAGACTATTAAGACCTTTTGTGTCACCTATTATTGAGATTAAATCTAACCTTTCAGGATTTATTTCCTCAAATAATATGGTTCGATTAGTCTGTTCAATAACTTCCATTCATGTCACCTCTTTACATTTTTATATATTACATCATTTAATTTTTATCGCACGTTTAAATTAATCGTATGGAAATTTCCTTTCTTTATACTAAATTTACATTTTATATTATTTTTATTTTATTTTTTCAAATTTGTTGTAAATTGTAATTTATCATATTATTTTGTAATTCACAGTTAATTTATGTATTTAAAATTATCATTTTTTTAATAATATTTTTATATTTTATAAATTAAAACTAAAAATTAGGATTTTTTTAATTTGACTATCATAGCATATTAATTTAATATTCATCTTTAAAAAATTAATATATATTTTTTACATTATATGTAACATGGTAAGACTAACTGTATACGAGGCTTATTGAATATTTTCATTATATTAAATTAGCTCTAAATTCTATTCATGAGGTGTATATTATAAATTTTATTATATAAATTTTCATAAAATTTACATATATGGATATTACATAGTTTTAAAGTATGATTTTGTAGAAAAAAGTATTTTTATATAGGTCATTATTCGATGTAAAATAATATAATAAAAACATCCTTCTAAGCATTGATAATAATGGCTTTGTTATATTCCCATGATTAACTCCTTCTAAAATATTTATATTTTTATTTTTTAGAAAAAAGTAAAAAAGCCTGATCTAGGTTAACCCCTAAATCAGGCTTTTTTTCTATGAAATTTTATTTAGTTAGATACTTTTCCAAAATCTTTATGCTCATCATTTCATAAAATTATATATTAATCTTAAATATTTTTTACTATTATTTAATTACTGTCATACCGCCCATATATGGTTGTAATGCAGCTGGAATATTTACAGAGCCATCTTCGTTTAAATTGTTCTCTAAAAAAGCAATCAACATTCTTGGAGGTGCTGCTACTGTATTATTTAATGTATGTGCAAAGTATTTTCCATTTTCGCTATCTACACGGATTTTTAAACGACGAGCTTGTGCATCGCCTAAGTTAGAGCAACTTCCCACTTCAAAATACTTCTTTTGTCTAGGAGACCAAGCTTCTACATCCACTGATTTTACTTTTAAATCTGCCAAATCTCCAGAACAACACTCTAAAGTTCTCACTGGTATATTCAAAGATCTAAAGAAATCTACTGTATTTTGCCATAATTTATCATACCACATCATACTGTCTTCAGGCTTACATACAACAATCATTTCCTGCTTTTCAAATTGATGAATTCTATATACTCCTCTTTCTTCTATTCCATGAGCTCCTTTTTCCTTTCTAAAACAAGGTGAATAACTTGTTAATGTTTGAGGTAAAGAAGCTTCTGGTAATATGGTATCAATAAATTTACCAATCATAGAATGTTCACTGGTTCCTATTAAATATAAATCTTCGCCTTCGATTTTATACATCATAGAATCCATTTCTGCGAAGCTCATAACACTAGTTACAACTTCGCTACGAATCATAAATGGTGGAATACAATATGTAAAACCACGATTTATCATAAAGTCTCTAGCATAAGAAATTACTGCAGAATGAAGTCTTGCAATATCGCCCATCAAGTAGTAAAAACCATTACCAGCAACTTTTCTAGCACTATCTAAATCAATTCCATTTAATTTTTCCATAATTTCAGTATGATATGGAATTTCGAAATTAGGTACAACGGGTTCACCATAACGCTCTATCTCTGCATTTTCACTATCATCTTTTCCAATTGGTACACTTGGATCAATTATATTTGGAATAGTCATCATAATTTTTTTAACTTTTTTCTCTAGTTCATCTTCCTTTGCTTCTAACTCAGCCAAACGTTCAGAATTTGCAGTAACCTGCTTCTTTGTTTCTTCTGCTTCTTCCTTTTTCCCCTGAGCCATTAATGCACCGATTTGCTTTGAAATCTTATTTCTATTAGCTCTTAAAGCTTCAGCCTCCTTTTTTGTATCTCTTAACTCAGCATCTAAAGCAATAACTTCATCTACTAAATTTAGCTTATTGTCTTGAAACTTATTTTTTATGTTTTGCTTAACAATATCTGGATTTTCTCTTACAAATCTTAAATCTAACATATTTTTACCTCCTGATTAAATATATATATATTATTATTTGAAACCATAAAATAAAAAAACCCCCATCCCAATATATAAACTGGGACGGAAGGTATCCGCGTTGCCACCCAAATTGCTGATAAATAATAAAAATCAGCCACTCGAAATTAGTATTATAGAGGATACCACCCTTTCGATTCATCACCGACAGCTCCAAAAGTGGAAAGATTTAGTCTTTCACCGATTCACACCATCCATCGGCTCTCTGAAGAAATTCATAAATCGTAGCTTTTATAATCACTGTTTTTTGCTATATTTTATTATTTATTAATTATATATATATTCATACTGATTTTCAAGTAAAGACTGACTATTTTGTTTTAATTAATTAAATTTATTCCCTAAAACAAAATAAATATTCTTAATTTCCTATATTTTTTCATAAATTTCTAGAGATTTATGCACTTCTCCAAACTAATAAAAAAGTGATATCTTTAATAAGTTATCACTTTTTCTAATACAATAAATGTACTCAAAGGCCTTAGTATATTATTACTTTAAATATCATAAAATACCTACTCATATTAAACTACATACCCTCTCTTTATTATCACAAGAAGCGAGATTCTAAATTGGATAGTAAATAACCATACTTAATGAGCAAATTGTATCACCTGTATTTTTATAAACATGAGGTTTATCCGCCTTAAATCTTATAGAATTACCTTTTGTTATAATAAAATCCTCACCGTTTACACTTATAGTAAGCTCTCCGGAAAACACAGTTATAAATTCTTGGGTACCTTGTTGGTGAGCTTCTGAAGCTAAATGTCCTTTATTATCAATTTCAATAGAATAAGTTTCAAATCGAGTTGTGTTATCAAAAGGAAATATAGGAAATATCCTAATCTTACCCTCGTCCTCAATAAGTGGCTGTACTTGAGACTTATCTATAATTTCAAAATCAGCCTCTGATATACTCATAAGTTCAGTACATGATATTTTAAGTCCATTTGCAATCTTCCATATTGTTGACACAGTAGGATTTACTTCACATCGTTCAATCTGACCAAGCATACTCTTACTTACATCAGTCATCTTCGAAAGATCGTTAAGGCTAAGTGCTTTTTCTTCACGAAGTCTTTTTAAATTTTTCGCAATAATCAAATTAAGCTTTTCCAAAATTTAACCTCCAATTCATTGACAGTATACTGCACAAATAGTATCATTATATTGTACAGTATAATATATCGTTCTTTTTGTATATTATATCATACGAAAATTAGGAGGTAAATATACATGCCAAATCTCACAGCATTCTTATCCTATGTCCTTATTGCAAACTTTGCTCCTGGGGCAAATACTATTATATCAATGTCAAATGCAGGCCGATACGGATTTAAGAAAAGCATAATGTTTAATGTAGGTGTTTTCTTTGGTGTATTTACTATATTTGTTCTAAGCAGTATATTTAGTGTAATACTTTATGACTATATCCCATCAATTAAATTAATTATGGCCTACGTTGGTGCAGCTTATATTCTATGGCTTGCATGGCAAATCTACAAAAGTAACCCTCAAAATGACGATAAGACACAAAAGCGTACAAACACACTTTTATCGGGATTACTTTTACAATTTGTAAATCCTAGTGTTATTATTTATAGTCTTGCAACAGTTTCAACATTTATAATGCCTTATTACAAATCTACATTTACGCTTTTATATTTTTCTTTAATTCTCGCTTTTGTTGGCTTTGTAGGAACCTGCTGCTGGGCATTGTTTGGTTCTATTTTTCAAAGGTTCCTTATAAAAAATTATAAAATTGTCAATATTGTTATGGCACTATTGCTTGTCTATTGTTCTATCTCATTATTTCTTTAGTCAATAACTATTTGAAAATTAAAAAATAATTAATTCTAATATAATCATTATAAAATTTTATTATCTAAAAAATAGTTCTGTTAAATACTTGCCTAATCTTTATCTATATTTTTATTTTTACAAATTAAAATCACAGCTTCTAGTTAAATAGGCAAGTTTATATATAAATATGAATTAAGTTAAAAAGTTACTATTAACTTTAGCTTAAAGAGGAGGTTACATATGGAACGTAAAGAAGCATTAGCATTATTAAAAGAACATGTTAAGACAGACCGTGTATTAAGGCATTCTCTTGCTGTTGAAGGTGCAATGATAGCTTATGCAATAAAATTTGGGCAAGATGAAGATTATTGGGGATTATTAGGATTACTTCATGATATTGACTTTGAAAAATACCCTGAAGAACATCCAAATCGCGCTCCTGAAATTCTTGAAGCTGCAGGCTTTGATGAAACATTTATTGCAAGTGTTCTTTCTCACTCTTCAGAAACTAAAATCCCAAGAGACTCAAAAGAACGTCAATGCCTACATGCAGTGGATGAAATGGCAAGCTTCATCATTGCAATTGCATTAATGCGTCCTACAAAACTTGAAGGATTAAATGCCAAATCTGTAAAAAAGAAAATGAAAGATAAGGCCTTTGCCAAAGCAGTAAATCGAGAACAACTAATAACATCTGCTGAAGAATTAGGTGTTGAATTTAATGATCATGTAGATACCATTGTTAATGGTCTCATTGCCCATGAAGCAAAGCTGCAAGAAGAAGGATACAGTTTATTAGATTAACCAGCCAGGCACTATATTGACTAGATTATTTCAAAACAATAAAATAATAAAAATAGAAATTAAGTATAGGGATAAGCGTAGATTTACATCAATGAAAATTCACGCTTATCCCTATTTAACTTCTTTAGCAAACTAACAATAGTTTTACTTTAAGCTACTTTTTACTACAAACTTTACCCACCAAGCTTATATAATATATATAGATATATCAGCTCTAAAATNNTGTTCGCCAGTTCTTTTTAATATGCCTTATAGTTTAACATTTATTCAATAATATGTGGCGAACACTGTTTGCCGCTACGGTTAATCAATTTTCATATAGTCTTTTCCTTTTTTATTTCTTCAATCATCCACTCATATTGTAAATCTCCAAGTCCGTACTGTGAAAACAGTGTGAGTAGCTCTTTTACGAGATTTTCCTTATTAAGATTGTTTCTGATATAACGTATGATATCACTGTTTTCTTCTCGGTAGCCAAGATATAAATTCATTGCCTGATAAGTGACAGGCAGCATTTTTGCATCACATTTTTTTCTATCACAAAGTATGGTTTTATAAATATAATTATAACCATCTGTATCAATTTCCACAGCATCAGGCAGCATTTTATCCTTTTGCTCTTGTGCCATGCAAAAAAGTACATCACCATCAAAATGAATTTGCTCCAAATACGAAAGAATCGTAATAAGATTCATCTGGCAGAACATATCATCACCAAACCATAAAACGATAATGTCAAACTGTTCATTAAACAGCGGCTTTAGCGGCTCTATTACAATTTTTTTATATCCTTCAATTGTCGAGTTGAGGGAATGCGCTCTTTTTTCAATAAATTCAGGCGAAAAAATTTTTTCGTCCGTTTCACCCCAGCACATGGCTTCATTAAATGGAATATAGACAGCTTTTTCATTCATCAAGTTATCTCTTTGAAAAGAATCAAGCATACACAAACCGTTTAAAATATGCAATGTTTTTAAGGGATAGTTTCTTTCAATTTGACTTTGTACATTCTTAATAATTTCATTTTTCATTGCTGTATTCTCCTTATTTTGAAATGGTGGAGAACTATTTTTCTGATAAACAGCAAGCGGCAGCGGATTTTCACGAAACCTTTTTGGTGACATTCCAATCATAGCAGAAAACGCTCTTGAAAATGCCTCCTGAGACGAATAACCGTATTTTATCGCAATATCAATAATTCTGTCATTAGTACTTTTAAGCTCACTTGCAGCACAAACCAAACGTCGCTTTTGCATATAGCTTTTCATGGTTTCACCAAAATAACGATGAAAAATAACAGAACAATAATAGGGTGAAAAATTGCACTGCATTGCCAATTCACTTAGGGAAAAATCCTCTGTTAAATTTTTCTCGACAAAATCCAGTATTCTTTTCATATTGGTGTCTATCATTAAACATTCCTCCTTTTTAAGGATAGTAACACATATTTAATATTTTATTTTGATATTAATTGTGATATTAAATATTTTGTGGCTTCCATATTTAACAATAAGATATTCGAAGCAGTGATAACCTTACCTTTCAGTTTAATCTGACCTTTATAGATTTCATCATGATTCCATAGGTTTAGTGGTCATATTACAGAAAAAATAGTGGATAAAAGCTTAAAAAACTATTCTTAAAAAGACCAATAAATGTGATAAAAAATAAAAAGATACTAGTAAATAAAGACAATGACAAAATAACTGATTAAGTCAATTGGTATTGGAAAGCACAAGAAACCTTCTGGATGAAAATTAAAATTGTAATTTTAAATAAGAATTACCGGGGAAATGGCATAGGTTATACCGATTTAAAGATGTGGATTAATGAAATTTTCTTCGACATTAAGCCAAGTGACTGTCACTTGGCTTAATGCAATCTATTCCTATGCTTATAATATAAATATTAAAGAAAAGATAACTGCTCATTAGTAGATTTATTTAATTTATCTTTCATTGGCTTTGAATAACTATCGGAAAGATTGTATTTGCCTTTTAATTCATTAACCATAATATAAAGCTTATCCTTATACTCCTTGTTGGCACCACCTGTTTTATATATGGTTTGTAATGGCTCATACAAATGATTAAAATCCTTTTTTATAAAATCAAAGAATACCGAACGAGTCTTTCCTCTTAGATAGAGTACTCCAGGTAGTACATAACTAACCCTACAATCAGCAGCGTTAGAATATAGAGCATCAATATTATCTCTTCCATCTGTTATATACGGAATGATTGGCATAAAGTGAAGTCCCGTGGATGCCTTTGTCTTTGAGAACTCCTTTAACATAGCAAATCTTTTAAGGGATTCCACACCATTTGGCTCTATTTTTCTACGAATATTTTCATCCATACAAGTAATGGTTGCTGCAACATTTACATAAGTAATAGAACTAAGTTCTGCAATTAAATCATAGTCTCGCAAAATCAAATCTGACTTTGTGGAAATGATGCAAGGTGTTTTGTATTTTATCATTAGTCGTAGAATATCTGGCATTATTTTGTAATGTGCTTCTATTTGTTGATAGCTATCGGTTACGCCACCAATATTAACAACTTCTCTTTTCCAAGTTGGACTGCTGAGTTGTTCTTCCAATCGTTCAACAATATTAGTTTTAACATATATATCCTCAAAATATTGCTCAGAACCCATATATTGATGTGAGTACATAGCATAACAGTATTTACAGCCATGCTCACACCCCCTATATATATTTAAATCCCAAGCAAATGGTATTTTTCTTTTTAATTTATTACATGCTGTAGTACAAGTTATCTCTTTGTAGCTTGCCATATAAATTCATCCACCTTCATATATTTATGTAATTGAGAATTGACGATTGACAATGGACAATTATGGATACTTCTCTTTTATAAGAGAAATTTTCAATTGATTTCTTTTCGTGTGACACAGTCACTTGTATTAAAAAATCTGTTAAAGAAATTAGTTTTATTAAAACTAATTTCCATCATAATTCTCAATTGTCTATTCTCAATTCTCCATTAATTAAATTTGCAAATTAAAATATTTAAAGATAGCCAAATTTAGCTATATATTATTTTTTAAAGTAGTTTATCTATATTAAAATAAATTTAATACTAATAATTGTTAGTTTCTTCTCTCAACTTTTATTGGTTTTTTCTAATTGGTATCCAAACTTCAAACTTTGAATTAGCTGGATCTTGATTTAAATATAATTCAATATCTGGTGCATCTGCATATTCATATCCTGACGTTGGTAACCACTCTGTAATTATTCTTTTTTCAATTTCTTGAATTGCTGTTGGCATAGTACCTTGTCCAGGAAAAACTGCCCAAGTGCCTGTAGGTATTACATATTCATACATCCCCTCTGGTACTTCTTTATCAGTTTCTACAGCTACATAATATTCCCATCTCTCTAAGTTATCCATACAAGCACTAACCCCTAATACCCCCTTAGAGTCTGCATTCATAAGAGATACTATTTGATTAATTGTTCCATTTTGTGCTGATTCTTGCCATAACTTAGGTACAGATTTAAAATTTTTCTCAATATTCTTTTCTAATAGTGCTTTTACTCCCACTATTCTAATTTCTTCTTTTTTAACTATACTATACTCCATTTCTCCTACTCCTTTTATTGTTATTTTAAAACTAATAGGAGGATATGCTTTTAGGAAGGTTCCCTCTTTTTGAGCTACTGAAGGTGATACATGATGTATTTTTTGAAAAGCCCTGTTAAAAGCAGTTGGAGATTCATAACCATAGCGTAAGGCTACGTCAATTACCTTATCTCCACTTTGTAAATCAAGGGCAGCTTTTGTTAATCTCCTATTTCTTATATACTCTGATAGTGGCACTCCTGCTATATATGAGAACATTCGTTGAAAATGATAAACTGTACAACATGCTATCTTTGCTGCTTTTTCATACTCAATTTCTCCATCTAAATTTGCTTCAATATATCCTAGTGCTTCATTTAAATTTTCTAACCATTCCATTAAGCTATCTCCTTACAAATAATAGTATAGTGAATTATAAATTTAAAAACCTCTCATCTAATGCACAAATATGAGAGATTGCTATTTACTTATTAATTAAATTTTTGTTTTATATTCAAATTATACCATATTTTGTTTACGTATTTAAGAAATAAAAACCTCCCTTATTTAAGATACGGTTCTCAATATCACAAATAAGGGAGGTTTTATTATTTTAAATTCAATAGAAACAATACTGCTAAAGCTAATCTTTCCTCGACAGCTACATTGATTTTATTAGCATATAAATATCGAGAAAATGTTTTTTCTCTGTATGTGTATTAGGGTCATTCATATACATCTCGAAAACGTAACCGTCTTCTGGTTGAAAACCACTGTTTGGGGACCACTCATCATAAATATAATTCCAAGCATTTGCATGATCACTTGGATCATCAATTTCAAAGTGACCAATTGCATACTTGCCCTGCGAAATAACCATATTTCCTATTTTACCATCTACGTATACATCTTCAGAAACTGCTAAGCTTATACTTATTCTTAGATTCTCTTGTTTAGTAAATTCAAGGCTATCATGATAAATTGAAATTTATCTACGCTATGCTTAATATTCTAATTTATAATTACCAATAAATGTGTTAATATAAAAGTCCCTAACGAAAATGTTAAGGACTTTTCTATTAATAATTATAATTTTATAATAACATCACAAAAGATAGGTTAACTATTTTCTAGTTAGCCTCATCTTTATACTCCTCCATCTGTTTTAAATAGTTAATTTGAGTTTCTGTCTTTCCTCTATATTTCATATCATCATTAACAGGATTTTGGTTGATATTATTAGATTGAGATGTTATAGAGAGCTTCATTTCTTGAAATTGCTCTTCTGTAAGATCTATGTAACTATAACATTTTGGACAAGTAATACAATATTGCTTTCTATATGGTATTATTGGAATGAAAAATAACGTAAACCATGTTCTTACAACACATAAATTCCAAACTTCAGTACTATTACAATAGTTACATGGACGTTCAAATACTGGTCCGACAATCTTTCTAGTCACTTTCCCCCATCCCCAAATTATCATTTTATCACCTCATATCAATAATCTTTCCTAATTGTACCATTTTGCAACATTTATCTCAATATACAACACAAATATCCATAATTCTACATATATTCAAAATTTCGCAGTATATAAAGAATCATTTCATTTCCTATGATAAGATTTTTCATACCATCAAACTTTATCTTTATAATTCATTTGATAGCCTTAAAACAAAATAAATGTTTTAATTTTAAATATTTACTCTATATAATGACGAGGGCAATTTATGTAATAACATTTATAAAATATATCGTAATCTACTTCTATAAAAGGCTTAATGCCATTAACAACCTGTCTATAACATTCTTTAATTTTATTTAATCTAACCTTTTCTCCATCAATATATTCTTTACACTCCTCTTCACTATCCCAATCTGCATAATTGGTTTCTTCTTCATAAATATTCTGCTCTATTTCTTTTTCAATTTCATTCATCTTTTTCTCTGATGCATCTATACTATATGATTCTTTTAGTGCATAAAAATACTGTCCAATCCAACTTTCATCTTCATAAAGTTTATCTTCATTATATAACTCTATACATTTATGATAATCACCAAGTATATACATACATTCTGCTAATTCATTAGCTCCAACCTCTAAGCTTTCATAACTACTCTCTAATAATAATTGAATTATTTTTTTACCCTCTTCTAATTCTCCATTCAACGCTAACTCTCTTCCAAGAAGTAATGCAATTCTTCCATCTATCTCTTCATCTTTATATGGGTATGTGTAAATTGCCTTTAATTGAAGAATCCCTTCTTGCTTATTATTTGAGGCAATTAAACTAATAGCTTCATTATATTTATATACCTTATGAGGAGAAATTTCAAAAGCCTTATTAAACAATGTTATTGCTTCTTTATAGTCCTTTTTCTTAAAAAATAATTTTCCTAAAGCATAATATGTATTATCATATTTTGATTCATATTCTATTGCTTTTGTAAGTAATTCAATTGATTTATCGACCTCTTCGTATTCCTCACTTAACAAATAAGCCATATTAGTAGCCCAAAAACAATATTCATCCTTTGACATATTATTTTTATTTTTGTTATAACAATCTTCTAAAATATCAATTGAAATTTTTGTATCATTCCGTAATTCTAAATTTATCATTGCCATAAGCGAAAAAGCTTGAATATTAGAAGGATTATTATTAACCTCTATTTCTAATTTTTCTTTACATTCATGAAAAAATTTAGCCCTTCCATCAAATTCTAAATTCATAACACTCTGCAATTCTTTTACCATTTTGATTATATTCACTTATATCACTTCCTCAACACCTTGTACATTAATTATATAAATACTCGATTTAGTTGTATATATTTTAAATAAAAAAATAGCCTTAGTTAAGTTATAGGCTAGGTTCCTTAATTATTTATGATACGATTCTCCGTATCATAAATAATCAAGGTTTTCTATATTAATGATATACTACACCGCTTTATAACCATCCTACCTCTAACTATTTTTTATTCAAATTTATCTATAATCTTTTTCTTGAAACAAAAAAGAAGGCATAACCTCTACAGACACCATTTCTCTATATTTATATTTTATTCTTCATTTATACATTCAGTTGGATATTAATTATTAAAATATATTCTAATGAATCATAAATTAAAAGATCACTCTGACAGTCATCAGAATGATCCTAATAGTATAAAATTTCACTAATACTTGATTTAATAACTTTTTCACTATGACATTTTAAAATGTTCTAATTCTTTTATTTATATCATCTATTATTTTGTAATTATGCCCTTACATAAAATCTTAATAAAATAAATGTGTATTACTTTATGTTGATTTCATAGTATTTATACAATTTATTTATATCCGAGCTAGACAATATATCTATACTATTTTTAATATGATTTTCTTCCCAATCCCACCATTTCATTTCAAGTAGCATATCTATCTTATCTTTATCGAATCTTTCTTTTATATGTTTTGCAGGATTTCCACCTACAACAGTATAAGGTTCTACATCTTTTGTAACTACCGATCTAGATGCAATTATTGCACCATCTCCAATTGTAATTCCTGGCATAATCATAGCTTCTGTACCAATCCATACATCATTGCCTATAATTGTATCTCCCTTGGGCTTATATGAATCTAATAACTTATCTTTAAATGGATATACAGTTATCCATTCAGGGTTATGATTGTGATTTCCTCCCATCATAAATATTACTCCACTGGCAATACAACAATACTTACCTATTTTTATTCTATCTAAAGTCCATCCATAGTCTTCTATGGGATTATACATCTCCTTAGATTTTTCATCTCCCCATATATATCTTACACATATATCTTCAAAATTCCCACCTGCATAATATCCTGAATAATATGTATATTTTCCAACTTCAATTAAGGGATTTTTTACTGTATCCTTTAAATATTTTATTTCTGTCCAATGATTAAATGTATTATTCATCTTATCCTCCTAAATTTAAGTTTTAAATATCACTTAACTTAGGTCATACTGCTACATTCCTAAAATTTTTAATTCTCTTTATCATTCTGGAATACTTCCTTAAATTTTATTATTTCTTATATACATGCGAATCTGTATCAATATTTTATACATAAATATTTAAATTAATTAACTTACGTCTCTATTTTTTCATATCCCTTGAGATTATAAAACAAATACTTCTATGCATTTTCTTTTCCCATTATACCATTCTTCTGAATCAATGTGTATTCATATAACAAAAGGTATTATCATAATATTATGATAATACCTTTTATGAATTTCAATAGTTGAAACGATCCATACCTTAATACTATAATCTAAAATTAGTAAAAGCCTCATTTATTTGTAATACTGTTCTCCGTTACCTCTCTAAAGGATAGTGTTTTCAATCTATATTCCAAGCATCTTTGGCTTATCATACCTTATTATACTTACATTAATTACACTGTTTTTCTTATTGAAACCTTGTATCCTAAGTTAATTATTAAATTATATAAAATATTGGATTTTGATTTTCTTAATCGAGTAGTTATTGATTTTAGTGAATAGAAATTTCTTCTAAACCACATATATCCATCAAACAATTCCTCTGCACTCATATTTTTAGGTTTAAATGCTACTCTAGTTTTTCCATTATAATATGACCAATCATCAGTTAATAATCGTCCTTCTTCCTTTAACTGATAATACAATGGTGTCTTTGGTAATGGCGTTAGTATACTAACTGTAACTCCATCAATTCCTAGGTAATTGCACATGTCTAGAGTTGTTTTAAATACTTTTTTTGTATCAGTATCAAATCCAAATATTATTCCTGCTTGTACACAAATGCCATATTTATGAACAGAATCTATCAGCTCCTTATATTTATCTACATTATTTACTCCCTTGTTTACACTCTGTAGAGCTTCTTTTGAAAAAGATTCTAATCCAACAAAGAAATAAATACATCCTGATTTTTGCGCTAAACTCAGTAATTCTTCATCTTTACATCTTTCTAAAGTAACCTGTGCTGCCCACTTTTTATTTAATTTGCTAAGTTCTTTTAATAGTTCTTTTGCATATTCAATGTCTCCAAAGAAATTATCATCCCAAAAAACAAAAAATTTACTTTTGCTATTTTTAATATCCTCTATCACTTCATTTATTGGCCTTTTTCTAAAGGAATCTTTATATATTTGCTTTAGATTACAATAAGCACAACTATAAGGGCACCCCCTTGTTGCAAATACTGCACCTTTAGTAAACCATCTTCTCTTTATTAAGTCTCTTCTTGGTATCGGAATTCCCTCTAACGTTGGAGTATTTAAACATCTATATTCACTGTCATAATTTCCATAATAAAATTCTTCTAAAAACCTTGGCCAACTGTCCTCAGCTTCTCCTATAATTACTACATCACAGTGTTCTCTTACTTCCTCTGGCAAAAGAGTTGCATGAGGTCCTCCAAAAACAACTTTACTACCTTTACTTCTAAATGTTTTGGAAAGGTCATAGCAATGAGGTGCATTTGCAGTGTTAACTGTAATTACAACTAAATTATAATGCTTTTCAAAAGGTATTTTTTGATTATATTCATCTATTAATGTAATTTCATATTTATTCTCATCAATAAATGTCGCTAAATACGGCATTGTTATTTGTATAAAGTTGTTTATCTGCCTTTTTCTAAATCTATTAATCTCCTTATTTTCAGGAGTTATCATTAATATACTCTTTTTCATATACCCTCCAAATAATACTTTATCAATTATGTATTTTTATAAAGTCACTTTTTTAGTCTATTCACAACATCACATATCTTATGATAACACTTTTAATATAACCCTTAGTAGTATTAAGAAAAATCCCATAATTTCATTTCTTAAAATTACGGGATTTTTCATTTCTAACTATTTAATTGCAGTTGATTTTTTAATATTTATAATTTTAGTTTCTTATGTCAAATAACTTATAGTTTTTAATTTACTACTTATTATTTTCAGAATAAAATTTAAAAGCTTCTCCAATAAATCTAGATGCGCCAGCGCCAGACTTTTCGTCAGTTACATTTATCCAGCTAGGATTTGATAGATATAGTTCTGCCATGTATCCTAAATAATTATCTCCCTCATCTACTTTGTAAAATTCATGATTTTTTTTAGTTTCATATGATATTTCTTCAACGATTTGTTGAATCTCCTTTGAAGTGGGATCTTTACTTAAGTCTGATGCAAGCTTTTCATATAGTTCTTCTAATTTAGGCTGCTTATTTCCCAAGCAATTTTTTAGAGCTTCTCCGATAAATTTAGATGCACCATGACTATATTTCTTATCAACTGCTTCTATCCATTCAGGGGATACCAGATAAATTTTTACCATGTAGTACCAATGATCATCCCCATTTTCCATTTTGAAAATTTCGTAATCTTTCTTTGCTGTATTTGTTATTTCTCCAGCAATTTGTTGAATCTCCTTTGAAGAAGGATCTTTACTTAGGTCAGATACAAGCTTTTTATATAGTTCTTTTAATTTAGGATGCTTATCTTCTAAACAATCTTTTTTAAACTTATCATATTGCTCTGCCATAGTAGTTAGCATATCATTATTAAGACTTTTCTTTATAGCTTTAGCATATCTTTCAATACTTCCATATTGTTTTATAGCACTTTTAGCAATTTTATATTCCTTAGATTTAATTTTTTCAATTAAATCATTATATTTATCTACACTACCATAAATTTCAATTACCTTATCCTCATGTTCTGTTTTAAATTCTTCTAATACATTAAAATATTCACTCATATCAAATTCTTTAAAATTCATTGTGCTTTCTCCTTTTAATGTTTTATTTATAAGCTCTATTAAACCATTCAATCTTTTCCGTTTTAATATAAGCAGCTTTTTCTGATTTTTTAGAGCTTGCATTTTATCAAAATATGGACTCATCATTATATCTTTAATTTCTTTTAAAGGTATATCAAGTTCTTTAAAAAATAAAATCTGCTGCAAGGTTTTAAGAGCTTCATCGTCATAGAGCCTATAACCTGCCTCTGTAATTTTACTTGGTTTTAACAGTCCTATTTCATCGTAATAATGTAGTGCGCGCACACTTATTCCTGTCAAATCTGAAACTTGTTTCACTGTTCTCATTGCTACACCTCTAAATTTAATTTTAAAGCTATTAATACTATTTAACACTCCGTCGACTATGAGTTTTTGTTAATATATTCAAGCTTGTTTTTATATTACACTATGACGTTATGTTAGAGTCAACACTCTTCTATAGGGTTCCACAATGAAAATTTAACTTATGCATGATTTTAATTTCAATAACAAAAATTCTTTTCTATGAATAAAAAATTAAGAATGAAAGATACGAATTATGGCTAAAACTCCACGGTCAAAGCCTTTGGAGTTTTTTAAAATCAAATTTTATTTTAAGAAATTCACCTTTAGTGAATTTTTTCCTAAATTATTCATTCTTCATTATTAATCCTTAATTTCTAAGGATTTAAGCTATTTTTATAGAAAATCTATTTTCCAAAGTATATATTAAATTTTCGTACTGTATCTCTATATCCGCTGCCTATATCTATAATAAAAAATAAGGAGCCTTCCCATCATTAGAGAATTCTCCTTGTTATTTATTATACAAGAATAGCTATCAATTAGTCTTATTTTTTAACATTATCCACTATAACTATGCTATGTCAAAAATATGATCACTGCTAATTTGCAATAACCATCTTTTTATATTATCTACTTTATTCACTTATAGAGTTTAATTCATTACATATATCATCTATTTCGTCATAGCTACTTGTTATATCCATTATGCTATTATTAAGCTCATCAATAGCCGCAAAAATTTCTTCCATAGCAGTTGCAGTGGATTCTACGGTTTCACTAATATCATTTACTAAACTTAATGTATTTTTCATCGTACTTTCAAGCAATACAGATTGTGATCCAACATTTCCTGAATAACTTAATACATTAGAGGTATTCTTATTAACATCTTTAAATAACTCTTTAACATCGTTTGTATGTTCATTACATAATTCGATTGATTTTTCCTCTTTTAGTATTTCTTCTGCAACTATCTTTGTTTTATTAGATATATTATTTAATATTAATTCTATTTGATCTGTAGATGTTTTTGAATCCTCAGCAAGTTTTCTTACTTCTTCTGCAACCACAGCAAAACCTTTTCCATACTCTCCAGCTCTAGCTGCTTCTATTGATGCATTAAGAGCTAATAGATTGGTTTGCTCTGATATTTTTGTAATACTGTTAATAATATGAACTATTTTTGTATTTTCATCACTTAATTCATTTATCATAGATACCACACTTAAAATATTTGTATTTACCTTATTCATTTCTGAAGATAATATATCTACTTTATTATTACCTTCTAATACAACATTTTCAGTTGACTTAGATAATTCCTCCATAGTTTTAATGGCATTCGTGACTTCTTCTACTTTTTCTACTCCACCCTCCATTGAGGCTTTCATTCCACTCATTACATCCACTTCTTTGGCTGCACTATTAGCAACATCGCTTGTAGAGCTGGTTATTTCTTCTGCTATTTGTCCTGCTACAGAAATTCCGCTTTTTATTTTCTCATTAGTTAATGTTAAAACTTTTATAGTACTATGCATTTTTTCTAGCAACAACTCTGCTCTAGATTTAGCTTCTTCAGTAGCCTTATGAGTTTCTTCTAAATCTTTATAAATCCTTTTGGTAGTAATGGCATTAATTGATAATATAGCTGATCCTGCTATTATGTATCCTATATAAAATACTAATTCATAGTATTCTGCTGAAGCAAACAATGTTGTTTTATAGCCTAAAAAGAAATACACTACAAGTACTATAGCCAAAATTGCTTCAATAATTAATATCCTTAAATCTTGATATACACTCATTAATATAACACCATAATATATCAAAATAAAATTAGCCCAATTTGAGTTTGATATAAACATTATACATATAACAACAGTGTACATCATTACCGTATAATACATTGTTTGAATAATATATTTCTTTTTTATTAATACAAAATCGATTACAGCTAAAGGTATGGAAACTCCAACTAATATTAATATTGCATTCCTATCTGTATTTAAAATGATATCAACAATTGCCCTTAATACTACTGATGATATAAATGCTGCCAACATTATTTTATTCTTCAATTCCGCATTTTTTTTATAATCCATTACTATTCCCCCTTGCTCAATGCCCCATTATTATTTTCGTAATATTGCTATATAGCTTTACCACATTCCTCACTTTTTTGTATAGTTTTCTTAATTTACTGAAATATTCTTCGATAATTATAAATGGACATATTTAACAATAAGGATAAGGCGGAGATAAAATGAGTATAAAAATTAAAAACATCAAGTATTACCATCCTAAAACAAGCTATTCTAATGAATATTTTTTGAAGCATTTTTCAAAGCAAGACGTAGATATTTCCGGGTTATTAAATGTTACTGGAAGAGACCAGAGATATATTTCTGAAGATTTCCATGAAAATTCTTTAACTATGGCTATAGAAGCTTGCAACAAAGTAATAAGTACTGCAAATATAGATGTACAAGATATAAATTTAGTTGTATTTGTATCTTCTACCCCAGAATATCTATCTCCCACAAATGCTGTTAAAATTCATGATGCTTTAGGTTTATCTAAGAATGCAAATGCATATGATATGAATGGTAATTGTTCAGGAATGATCATTGCCATGGATCAAGTCTGTAGAACAATGAAAAGTAATAGCAGAATTAAATATAGCTTACTTGTAGGTTCAGATTTATCATTTAGATATTCAAGAAAATCAGAACCTATTACTTATGCTAATTTTGGAGAATCTGCATGTGCTGTTTTACTAGAAAACACTGATGATAATATATCAGATTTCATAGATAGTTCATCTTACGTAGATAGTTCATTAAACTGCTATATAAAATTTCCTTATGATGGCTTTTCTAAGATATTACCAATAGATGGAGATACGCCAAAAGATAATAGACTAATAGAATGGCTAGATTTTAATACAGATGATGCATTCGCAAGTTCTGTTGATTCAATAAATGAAATACTAGGTCGAAATAATCTAACTAAAGATGATGTTAAATTATATTGCTTATCTCAATTTGCAAAGAAAAACATTGATATGATAAGAGAGACTTTAGAAGAACCAGAACACAAATTTCCATTTGTAGGTGACAGATTTGGATATACAAGTGTTACAAGCCCATTTATGGCCTTAGCAGATTCTGTTTCAAATGGTAACCTTAAACGTGGAGATTATGTTATTTTATGGACAGTTGGAGCTGGTGTAGTTGCTTCATGTATACTACTTAGATATTAATATCAAACCACAAAGTCATGTATGAACTTTTTGATCCAAATTGTGTACTAGCCTTCTATAGGCTAAAAAAGCTGTAGTTTTATCTACAGCTTTTTAACAATTCACATTTAAATGCTATTTATGCAAATCCCTATAGTATTTTGGATATTTATCACTTTTATTTTTATTACAAATGCTTATTGCCTTTTCCTTGTTAAGCGGCAGCGTACCTTCTGATTGCTTAAACACTTCTTTATTCACCTTCTGGGCAAAGCACCCTACTTTAGGCTTACCAATATAATTTTTCATTTTAATCCAAAGGCTTTTTATAGACTCTTGTTTTACATTTCCAAAACTCATAGGTACAAAATCACAAGGATACAACTCTCCTGAAGCACTTACATAAGAATGTTGATTTCCTGCACCGCAACCAAATTTTGCTTCACTTTCTGTATACGCAAAAGTTGTTATCTTCGGTAAATCGCTTCTTTTATTTGCCTTATGTTGGATTTTTATAAGCTTTTCTCTATCACTCTCATTATAAAATACATTGTTTAATTGCTTTTCAGTTAAAAGATTTCCGCTTAGTATAGGTTCCAGTATTTTTACTTCATGAGCACCATTATCTTTAGCAAGCTTAAATAATCTAAACAGCTTTTCTTCATCAAGATTCTCCTTTAATATAACTGTTTGTGCCATAGTATACAGCCCTGCCTTATTTGCATTTCTAAGTGCCTCAAGTGCATAATCAAAAGCATTTTCACTATTTCTATTCTTATTATGTTTCTCTTTATCATAAGAATCTAAGCTTATTCCTATGCCAAATAGTCCACTATCCTTTAATTTTTTTGCTTTCTCATAACTTAAATTAAAACCGCTAGTAAATAGAATTGATGTGCTTCTACTATCTATAGACCTTATAATATCAAATATGTCCTCACGTACTAAGGGTTCTCCTCCTGTTATTCCAATAATAGGTACATTCATATCTTGAAGTTCCCTTATAACCTTAATCCATTCTTCCTTTGTTAATTCCTTTTCTGCTGCCCTATTTTTTGCACTGCAATAACGACAATTATTAGGGCATTTATTTGTTATACATAAGTACATAGATATAGGTGCCGTTCTTTCAGCATACATTTGCTTTGTGAATATATTTATAGGTTTATCTACTGCTAAGATATTTTGTATAAAGGATTTAGATGGAAAAGGTGGAAAAAAGGTGCTCAATATGTATTTATCCTGATGCTTCACTAACTTCTCTCCCTTTAAAATACCCTTCATCATTTTTATGTACTTTAATAGGGTGAATTTCTCATCTTCTTTTAAAATATTATAAATTTCTAATAGGCTCTTTAGAACATTTTTATCTATAATCATTTTTGCCATAATTTTTAAATTATTAATACTCATTCATTTCTACTCCTTTCTAAAGATACCATATGCAAATTTATGATTTATCCCATACGCTCCATTTTTATATTTTTCTTTTTTTATTTTTTCAATTATTAAAGGCTTAACTTCATTGTAATTTTTAAAAATTTTCCTAGTTCCTGCTGCTGCCCCAGTTATATTCAGCCACTGTAAAAGTTCCTCTGGTTCTTTAAAATTAAAGAATACCTCATCTTCTTCTACCTCCAAAGCTTTAAATCCGTATTGGCTGCACCATTTAACTAATCCTTTCTTTCCTTTAGGTAAATTTAATTTTATATCCATAGGTTTAATTACTTCCTTTTGTTTCTCACTCATAACCCTCAAAAAAATACTTTCTATCTTATCCAAAGTTCCTTCAACATTTGTGATTATTGCTAATATACCTCCTGGTTTTAAAACTCTATTAAAAAGTTTTAATAGTTCATTATGATCAAAATAAGAAAGTGCCCAACCAAAAAATATAACATCATATTTTTCATTAGTAGTTTTTAAAAATTCGATACCATCACTCTGAATAGCTGTCACTCTAAGATTATTGGTATTCAAAAGCTTTTCAAGCATTTTATTTGACTGATCTACAGAAGTAATTTTATATTTTATAGATTTATTCAATAAACTTTTTGTTATGTAGCCTGTCCCACAAGCAAAATCAAGTATTTTTAATTCACTATCTGTTTCTATGTATTTTGAATGGATAATATTGTCTGTATATCTACTCATCTCTTTAAGCCAAAAATGATATGTATCTGAAACTTTATCATACTCTTCCTTATAGTCATCCTTGCTTACAACTTCTTTTTTTATAAGCTTATATCCAAGTTTTGAGTAGAACCATATTTTATTTATCATCTTTTCTCTCCTACAAATATAAAATAATACCCCTTATCATAAACTCTTTGTATGTAAAAACATTCTTCTAATAAACTCCTAACTTCATCTCTAGTTCTAAAAAATAATTGTCCAAATAGAGTAAATTCAAAGGCTCTCAGTAATTTTGTTTTTATGTGCTTTCTATTAAAGTCCAACATAACTATCTTTCCGCCATATTTTAATATTCTATTTATTTCAACTATAAGGTCTTTTTGTTCTTTAATATGATGGAAAACATCACTTAATATTACTATATCAATAGAATTATCCTCAAATGGAGTCTTCAGAGCATTTCCCCTTATGCATACCAAATTTTTTCCCTGATTTACCATTGAAAGCATCTGTTCACTTTCATCAAGCACATATACAGTCTTACAACTATTGCAAATATACTTAGCTAACTTTCCAGTTCCTCCCCCTATATCTACAACTACTTCATGCCCATCAATATTTGCAGCAGACTTTATTTCTTCATGCTTATATAAATTAAACATAGCCATAAATTTATCATAATACTTGTAAACCTTATCAAAATCTTTTATTTCTTTCATAAGCACCTTTCCTCAGTATTTAATATCGTAGGTTAAAACCTTTTAGGAGTTATTTAGAAGTGGTCCTTTTCAGCTCCCTTTAGATTTATATCCTATACTTGTATTTTAGGTAAATTATGCAAGTACTTTTCCACTTTATTATACCGCAGTTATATGTATATAGTATATTCAAAATATTATGATTAAAGTATCTTTGAAAAGAACTTATATTTTAGATAGTTATTGCAATATTCAATGTTCTAATCACCAGAAGAAGCTGCTGACTTCATCATTAAAAACCGCTAAATTAAAGCTATTATCTCTGACCTTTTATAGTCAAAAATAATAGCTTTATTTGTTTATACTTCTTTATTTATGATACGGTTCACCATAACTGATATAACGTAAACTTTTTTCTAAATTATATATTAAATAAGGACTTGAGCTCTTTCAAATAAGCCATCTTACATATTAACTATCCACTAATTATGCTCATTTTCTTCCATATGTAATAAGCAACCCTTGTACTTTTAAAAATGATTTTCTACTTTCAGTATTTCTAAAATATTCCGCTATTTTAGATTGCATTTTAATATAGGCTTCTGCCTCAGCCCTATCAATTCCTCGATTCATAAATAATTCAATAGTGCTTTCCCGACTAGACATGCTAAAGGATTCGTCCCATCCATTGATTTCAATAAAGTCCTGTACCTTCTCCTCATAATCCTGTGTATCAGGGTTTACATACATCACTCTGTCATTCATACGAATATCAATATCCTTTAAGCCCAACTGTTGCATATAAAATGGTAACCGCATTCCGATTGCGTAATCTCTACCTTCACATTCCAATTCTTTCTTCCACACCTTATGAAAATCAAAGGCTGTACAAAGATAATCATAACTAATGTCATCAAAATATAATCCATCATTTTCAAACTCTCGATTGACATCTACACAAGCAACAATACCATCTTTCTTAACGGAAGCCACCATTTTTTTTAATACTTCCATCGGTTTGTTCATATGCCGCAAGCCGGCCTGACAAATAGCTATATCATATTTTTTATCTGTTTCAAGAGAATATATATCTGATACGATGAAATTTGCATTAACCTCCATATCATTAAAACTTAATTTAGCTCTATTAATAAAATATTCATTATCAACCCCTGTATAGGTACTTCCATTAGGTAAAAACTCAAGCAACTGCTTTCTTAAGTAACCTTCTTCACACCTAAATTCAATAACATCAATTGGCGATTCTACATGCCAAACATTTTTTACAAGAAATCTTAAATAGTCATCATTCCAAAAGTATTTTCTATTTTTATAAAGCTTGTCCGTCTTTCCATTCCAACTATCACGATTATCTGAATTCCTTGGTATGTATGACTGATGATGTAGTGGTTTTAGCCCTAATAATTCATCTACAGAAACATTAAAATACTCAGCTATACTTGGCAATAGGGTAATATCAGGCATCGTCGTACCAGTCTCCCATTTGCTAACTGATTGAAACGATACACCTAATACATCTGCCAAATCTTGCTGCCCTATCCCTTTAGATTTCCTCAATTCTGCAATTTTGAGTTTAACTGTTGTCATATAATGACCTCCTTAAATTTAATAGCTTAATGCTAACATAGGCATTCAGTCAAACCTATAACGCAACATGCGAATCAACTCGCATATTAGTTGAAAAAATAATTTTTACATTGATTATTTTATAAAAGTGCCAAAAGTAAAATCTTATAATTCTAATTCTAAAAAATTCTTTGTTACTTATTATACGGTTCTCTGTAACTATTGTAAGTGAGCTTTTTCCATTTAATCCTCTATATTTATTCTACATAATTATGGTATAATATCCAAGTTACAATATGAAAATTCCGTAGTAGGATGGCTACGGGGGTTTTGAACGTTTTATCCCCCTTGGACTATTGATGATATCTCATCATAGTTAGGGGGTGGTATTGGATATGCTAGAATTAATTATAAAAAGTTTTACTACTATTTGTATTATAAAAATAGTTTTAAAGCATTGTCTTTTTATATCTAAGTTAACTATTAAGATTAAATTTCTTGGTATTGATATAGAACTTAATGGCAAAGAGAAAAAGCACCCATCCTCCAATGATTAGTGCTTTAATCTCTCAAATTTAACTATTAAATTTATCCAATAGCCCTAAAACAAAATAAATGTTCTAAGGATTAGCTTAGTGTTAGCGCACTAAGCTTCTCTTATTTATATTATATCAAATTTATATAAAAAATAAACCTCTATAGTTATTTATTTTAGAATTTTCACTTTATAACATCCTGATAAATCATATCCACTATTTCATTTAAGCTTAGTTCTTTATGTAGACATGCCTCTGGAATGATACCTAACAAATCTTTTTCATTCCACCATCTTCTCATTTCATTTTCTCCAAATTCATGTGCATTAGGTTTTTGTTTATGTCGATTTAAGGTTTCTTCAAAAGGTATATCGAAGTAATATGCAAAAATTTGATTTCCAAATTCGTCAAGTAAATTTTCAAATAGCTTTCTATACCACTCTGAATTTAAAATACCCTCTAAAATTACAATATTACAATGTTTTTTCCCATATAGTGCAAGTTCATTTAATAATTTACTTGCTTCTGTATTAGGTCCATCTTTCACAAATAGCATTTCTCTTCTAACAATATCTTGCGAAATTAACATTGTGCCATGTCCAAATTTCTTTTGTAATACCTTGCCTGTTGTAGTTTTACCACTTCCTGAATTACCTCTTAGTATTATTAACTTTATTGACTTATCCATCTACTATATATTTCCTTTCAAATTGATTAAATCATATTTCATCCTATATTTAAAAGGCATATTAGCACCGCCTCATCTACCATTAACTGTAACACTTTTTGTAAATATTGTATATTAAAATCATTTTATTACTTATGACACGGCATTTTTACTTATAAGAATAACTTTAGGCAAGTTATATCAACACCTAAAACTATTTTGCACATTTATTTATGATAGCGTTCTCTCTTCATTATCCTAAATCCTCTATAAACTTGCTTAGTAACATCATTCTAAATAATTGGTGTGGGAAAGTCATTTTTGAAAAGCATAGTTTGTGGTTAGCTTTGTTTAGAGCTTGTTGTGATAGACCTAGCAAACCTCCAAGAACACTCAAATTTTCCTTAGTTTAATTTTGCTATTGAAATTTGAATTTAATAGTAGAATTAAGTATTGTATTTTAAATAATCACATGGTATATTATGGTTAAAGCTTAATAGTTAATTTTAGGCGAAAGGAGTGAATTTTTTTTATGCAAAAGTTATATGAGGTGATTTTAAAATAATTGCATATTGGTTCAAAAGGATTTTTTATGAGTACTTAGTATACTCTTTATTTGTTATGCCTTTTGAGCAACTTTGATTTAACCTTTCAGCCTTAATAGTTTGTATTAGAATTCACGGTACAGGTTAGCGTGTATTTTTTGTGCCCAAATATTAGGTATACCACAGTAGGTTAATCTTGCTGTGGTATTTTTATATACTTTTTTATATAAAACTTCATATAACTTTGTCTCAAACTCAAATTAAGCTTTAAAATTTAGCTTACTGCTGAAAGGGAGACTTTGTGAGTTTAGAAAAGTTAAGATGAAATATTAAGCATTAAAAGATTTAATAGCTATAAAAGCCAATTGAAAGAACTTAAAACTCTAAAGGATAACAAAAAATCCTATTATAATAACAGAATAAATAAATTTATAAAAGAAATACGAAAAGAGGCTAAATTGAATGCTAAAATTAAAAGAGAACAATTATCATATTGTAAAAAACTTAATTAAAAATTCATCCCAAGATTTATCTATATTTTCTGTAATTAATGGAGTTATGCCAGGTGAAATTTTTGTAGATTGCGATGATAATCCAACATCAGCATTAATACAAACTTCAGAATGCAATCTTCTTGCAGGAAGTCCCAATAATGAAAGGTTTAATTCTGAGGTAAAAGAAGAACTAGATTTTTGGGATGACTTGATTTTAGATACTGATGAATGGGAAACTAAACTTTCCGAAGTTCACCAAAACAAGTTTATTAGAAAGTATAAAAGACGTCATTATGCTTTAAATAATCTAAAATATCACGATTATAAGCAGAATGTAAAAGAAGGATTTTCCTTAGAAAAAGTAGATCCAAACTATATAAATAAATGTAATCTCAAGAACTCAGAAAAAGTAATGGATTGGGTTAATAATTGGGGAAGTATTGATGACTTCAGCAAATACGGTGTAGGTTTTATGGTAAGAAACGAGGATACTATTGTCAGCTGGTCACTAACTGATTGTGTATATGACAAAAGAGTTGCAATAGGGATTCATTGTGATTCTAATTATCGTAAGAATGGTTTTGGATCAATTGCTACAGCTGCAACTGCAGATTATTGTCTTTGTAATGGGATAACAGAAATAGATTGGTTATGTGTTGATACCAATGTTGGATCAATTGCAATAGCTGAAAAACTTGGATTTATAAGAAAAAATGATTATTATGCTTTTACTCCATATCCACCAATAGAAAACGAAAGTGATTTAACTTTAGAGCAGTGGGAAGAATGGGCTCTATTCTATGAAAAAGCACTGGAAGAAGAACCACGTTTATTTTGGGATTGCACTGTATGCTGGATGAAAGCAAATAATGTTGATTCAGTAATTAGATTACTAAACAAAGAAGTTGAAAAAGGATGGAAATGGACAGTTGATGAATTATCAAGATTTTTCCCACACTTTCAAAACAATCCTAAATGGATAGAATATCTAAACCATTTAAAAACAATATGGGAATAACTAAAACTATTGAATTTAAGAAATAATATATAGAAGGACATTTTAAAAGGAGTGAATATGCTTTTTGCAGCCTATTACACTCCTATTCTTTTTGCAAATTGCAAGTTAAAAAGTCTACAGGTTTTGAACATATTATATTCTAAAAGTATGCCGCCCCTTATGGTACGGTTCACCATATTATATTCTAAATCTATTTATCCTTTGACTTTCTTTCTTTAATTGTTAATGTATCCAAAATGCTTTAGTGTTCCAAAGGAAACGTCCCCGTGGCATTATAGACTGCTATTTTGAGTTTGTACCCACTTAATAAACTTATTTCTTTGCACCTTCACATATATTGAAGTCATAAAAGGAAATACTCTAGTAAAACCTCTTGAGATTGCAAAGTATTTAGATGGATAGATAAACCTCTTTTCATTCTTGATTCCTGTTATTACACTATGCGCAACCTTTTCTGGTCCTTGGACTGGCCATGGTATTGGTGCTTTATCAGCAGCATTTTTGAAAAAGTTTGTATTTGTAGCTATAGGATAAACTAATGAAATTATCTCATTATCTCTTACTTCATTCATGAATACCCTCCCAAAGCCATTAATTGCATACTTTGTAGAGCAGTATAATGAATACCCCGGTAGAGGAATTTCACTAACAGCTGAGCAGGTTATAACTACTGAATATTTTCTATTTCCATTAAGAACCCTCATTTTCTCTACAGAATATATTGGAGAAAAAACATTTGTACTAAATATTTGCTCTATACGCTCCCAATTTGCCTCTTCAATATTTTCGCAAAAGGCAAAACCTGCATTTGCTATAAAAATATCTATTCCTCCCAGTGTCTTTACTGCAAAATCAAATAGCTTATCTACCTCTTCTTTTTTTGATACATCACATGCAAAAGGAATTATCTTATCTTTTACTTCAGGTATTTTAGAAATATTTCTTCCAACTGCTATTACCTTTACATCATATAGCTGCAGCTGCTTTAGAATTTCTTTTCCTATTCCTGATGACGCTCCTGTTAATATTATTTTCTTGTTATTTAAATCCATGACCAATTTTCTCCTTATCACTATTTATATTTTGATTTATAATGAAATAGGTTTAGTAATTTAACTGATTACTAACTATAGAAGTCATTTCTTTTAAATTGTGAATTCCATCATGAGAAGTTCCAGGATAATGTAGTGGCATTTCACCTGGTCTAGTTACTATACTAACGCCTAACATAGTCATCTTCTCAATAAATTGCTCATCTGTTCCTTTATATCCCATAGTTTGTAAATATCGTTTAAGATTATTTTCAACATATTCATATACTTCTTTGCTATCACTATAGGGACAAACAAATATAAATCTATTGAAACACCTGTCTATATCATTCTTATCAGGCATTGTACTATTCAAAATAACAGTGTAATCCGCATTGTACGATGAATATACTTCTATATCTTGCTTTTTATTAATTCCATACTTTAACAAACAATATTGTCTATCTTGCAGTGTCTTGATAGAACTCCAAGGATTTAAATATGCTTTTGGAAAGCTTAGTGAGAGTTTTTTCAAACTTTCCGCAACACTTCTAGCAAATAAATTAGTATCTATTTTATTGTTTATAAATATTAATCTAGGCGATAAGCATGCTTTTTGCTCCCAGCATATAACATCTTTTGCTACAGCTTCAGCAAGCATATTAATATCTTCCGCCTCATCTATAACTTCAAAACTAATTTTTGCTCCATGCATTATTAAGTGACTATTATACTTAGCACAAAGTTCTGCCATTATTCTACCTGAATATTCGCCTCCCCAATGTATTACACAATCTACTTTTTTAACTATAGTTTCATATATATCCGAGCATTCACTATTAAAATATACTACTGCCAATCTTTCATTTATGTCCGGATCAACCTCACATAAGCTCTCATAAAACGCATTGGCAAAATATGGCTCATCACCGGATACCTTTACTAAATTGCAGTTCTTTGATAATAGTCCCATTGAAATGCTCATAGGAATTACTACAAATGCATTCCCTGAAATATTATGGAACATAACCCCTCTTGGTTGTCTGTGAACTTCTCCATAGCTTGTCTTAATCCACTTATCCAGCACGTCTATATTTCCAAGTTCTTCCGTAATTGTTCTTTCCAAGTTTTCTCTTAAAAGCATATGCATAGAACTTTCAAGTTCATATGTTATAAGTTCTTCACTTTGACTTAATATATGAGCTAAGATTTCTATATGCTTTTTAGAATATTCCCTATTTAACCATAACTTTGCACACTTATCTAAGATTTCGATAGTCTCTCGCACAGGAATATCATGTACTTTGTTTTTATTTGCAGTAAGTCTATCTATTTCACAAAGAATCTGATTCTCGTCTGAAGAAATAAGCTCAAGATTTATATCATTAACATTTTTGGATAATACAGTATTTCCACATGTATATTCAATTTTCATTATTCTTCCCCCCTTACATTAAGTGTAGCTCCGCATCCTTTTGCTTCTGAGCCTTTTACTCTACCGATAAGTCTTATTGTCATAAGCTTTTCTTTGCAATCAGGGCACTCATCTATTGAAACTATTTCACCAATATCATCTACTAATATTGATGCTCCGGCAAAAGAAAGAGTTCCATATGCATTTAACATTTGTATAAACCCTCTATCTCCAGGATTATGCAGTGGTTCTAAAGTTTTAATATCCCTTATTATAACCTTACCCCATTTTGGAACATGAAAAAGATAATCTTTATATTTTTTTGAATAATGTCCGATAATAAAGAAAGTGTTTTCTGTAAAGGAATAAGAATCAATGAAGTTTTCTTCTGGTACTCCAAGAAAATCAGCAACTGTTTCAACAAATTCTTGCTTTCTTATAGCTGTACCATTACTTATGGTTCCTTTTTTTCCATCCCAGCCACCACCTCCAGTTTGAATTAATACATTTTTCCCAAGGTTGAATGATGGCATTGTTTTTTTCAGTAAATTTATTGTGTTAAAAAGTGAAAGTGCAGATCCTCTTATAGAAAGATGTTTATCCAATTTATCATTACTAACTAAAAACTTTTTAAATGCATCTACATCAACAATTAAATTGTCTCCTTCCGGCTTTATAATGAAGACTGTATTTTCTTTAAAGCCAAACATATCCAAAAGATTCCCCATATATGATTCTGTCCTCTTGCCGTATATTACTTCACTTTTATATTTTTTCATAGTATCAGGATCCGGAAAAAAGACGCATTCCTGCTCAGTATCAGGTCTTAAAGATTTATTTTGAAGTTCGTTAAATTCCCTTATCTGCATCATGTCGCACATACGTCTTCCTACTACACTTGGATCACCACTTGTACTACTTGATACTGTCCACTTATCAATTGTATTTATAGGTACTTTAAGTAAATTAGTAAATATTCCAGCTGACTTTTTAAATAGTGTAGTTGTTATAAACGGAACTCTTTCCACGTCTTTTTCAGAGTTTAAATTTATAGTAGGATTAAACCCTTGACTATCACATAACAATTTATAAGCCGGACATTGAGAATACTGCTCAACTAAGCTGACTTTTAAGTCTTGATAAAACTTTTCCATAATTATGCCTCCTTGTATAATCTCTCTTTATCATTAACTGACTGGTCAGTTTAGTTATACTCTTAGTTGCCAATTTTTTCAAAATCCATATACGTCCTCAAATGGTTATATAAGTAATTTAATTAATACTTTTTACTTTTTCCTCCATTTTACTTATTCTTACATATATACCTATATATTGGAATAAAATTACTTTTAGACTTTACATTGTCCTCCATAGTTCAAGCAGTACTTTAAATAAATAATACATTTTTTAATAACTGGATAATTTTATCAAGGAACATTAGATATTGAAAAGTTTAAGGGCTATAGTTGAATATTATATAGATAATAAGATTGAATTTCCTTTTGACATGGAGTATAAGGCAGAATTCAATTCAAATACACCTGAATATTCATCATTTAAAGTATTAAATGGAGATAAAGAGTATAATTACTGGCTTAGAGCTAGGTGCTGATATAGATGCAATAAAGAATTCCTTTGAAAATTTTAAAAGAATAGGAAGAAGGCTAGAATTAATAGCAGATGCTGATGATATTAAATTTTTTGATGACTTTGCTCATCATCCTACAGCAGTAGCAACTACATTAGATTAAATTAAACTTAGTTATCCAAAAAAAAGGTTTTTGCTGTTTTTGAGCCCCATCAACTTTCAACGACAAAGCTATTTCTTTAATGAGTTGGTTGCAGCATTAAAGAAGGCAGATAGAGTTATTATTACAAAACCTTTTTAGGACGAGAAGCAAATAAAAACATAAAGCCTGTTAATTTAAATATGCTATGTAATAAAATAGATATAAATAAAGCGGAATATATAGAAAGCTCCGATAAAATATGTAGTAAAATCCTTAGTGAAGCTAAAAGTGGAGACATAATTATAGTTTTTGGAGCAGTTGAATTTTATTTGCGATACAGTATTTCCACTTGCAAATATAGCCTTAACCAAGTTATATCAATGGTTAAGGCTAAAAAAACTCACTTACTTATGATATGGCTCCCCCTTCATTATCCTAAATCCTCTATAAACTTGCTCTAGCAGCATCATTCTAAATAATTGGTGAGGGAAGGTCATTTTAGAAAAGCATAATTTGTAGTTGGCTCTGTTTAGAACTTCTTGTGATAGACCTAGGGAGCCTCCAATTATGAATGTTATATCACTTTTGCCCATGGTTCCTAGATCTTGTATGTAGTTTGAGAATTCTTCTGAGGTTAGATTTTTGCCTTTTAAGTCTAGAGCTATTACGTACATATTATCTTTTATTGATTTTAGGATAGCTTCTCCTTCTTTGCTTTTTATTTGTAGTTCTTCTTTTTCTGAAGCATTGTCTGGTGTTTTTTCATCTGGTAGTTCTATTATTGAAAGCTTACAGTATCTTTGAAGCCTTTTTGAGTATTCATCTATTCCATCTTTTAAATATTTTTCTTTTATTTTTCCTACGGTTATCAGTGTCATGTTCATATGTTTTCTCCTTATAGTAAAAATAATTCACATAATATTATAGCATAACTTATTTTGTGTTTATTATTTGATAATATTAATCTTAATTATTAGCTATCCTTTTAAAATAATTTTATAATCAAAATTAGTCCCTAGGTTTTGGGTAAAAACGCTAGGGACCAATTCTGATTTTTTATTTTTATTATATATTAAAAACTTAATTAATTTCCACTGTTTTTTTCACAACTATATCGGAACTCAGGTTGTGTTTGAATATAATAGCCATTTCTTACATGGCTTATCCAATTCTGAAAAATTTCTTTCCAATCATTCCTTCTAAAGAAATCCCCAATTGGTTGATTAGAATCCCATTCTAAAAGTAGGAATGGTCCTATTCCAAAGGCCCAAATGCCATTTTGCTCCACATCTACTTCCCTAATGAGAAGAAGTGGAAGTCCAAATTGATAAGCCATAGCTGGTTCAATCTGAGCAAATGGACTACCTTCCCATATAGTCTGGTCTTGAGGCTGACCAAGATTATTTTCTATAACATTAACTTTTCTTTGCTTTAAATTAAGTGCCACCAATCCATAACTAGATGAAATCATTCGACGTATATTAGTTAACGGCGTTTCAGTATATTGTTCGCTGATTGGTAATGTCCTTGGAAATAATAAAGCCGTTCTGATTTCTCTAATTAAAATATTTACAAATTGTTGTTGAACACTATTAAGTCGACTCGGATGACTTAGAAATACTGGAATTCTATATAAAAGACTTGCTGATTCTTTCATCAATTCACTTGGCTCTTGATATTCAATATTATTTTTGCTTTCAACTTTGTTATCTTGTACCATTTATTAATCTCCCTCCTTTATTAGCCTATGAAAAGGAGATAAAAATGTCTACTTTGTTTTTAATGATATAAATAATTATATTTTTTAAATGTATTAACTACTTAATGTATGTGTCCGTTAATTATGGTTCCTCATTAAAATTTTTAAGATTTTCTAAATAGCATAATTTATCTAGTTTTTGTAGTATGTCTTTATATTTTTTATTTATTAAATCATTATCGTATAAATCCCTATACTGAATATTTTCTATATCAACTTCTATGATTTTATCTACATTTTCACCATATAGTTTTATAAGTATATTATAATAATCCTTTTCTATTTGTTTTAGTATATTTTTGTCATAAAAGTTACTTCTAAGCACATCATGATTTACCTTTTCTATTATTCCATACAACTGATATATATAACTTATATCATTTAAATTATATTTTTCTATCAGACAAGAAATGATATTGGGATAATTTTTGTTTATAGGTATTATATGATTATAAGCATCCTTTCCATCTTTTATATCTTTAATGGTTCTAATGCTTTGAAATATTGCAGTAGCTATGTCTAATCTTATATTGTTTACATATTTACAAATTTCTTGAGTGTTAATTTCTTCTTGATATTTTCTACTTTGTTCCCTAAGCTTATACTGCTCCTTAATAGTCCTCTCTGTAATCTTCTTATTTATAATCCAATTTAATAAAGCTCCTATTAATGTTCCTGTAAGTACAGATGCTGATGATATTAATGGGATTATTAAATTATCCTGTACAACAAATAAATATTCCACTTCCTCCACTCCTATCATTTAACACCTATAGTTTTTATGAATTTTACATTATTTATTCAAATACTAATAATAAAATTACTAAAAAATAAAAAGCTGTGACACAGTCACAGCCATTAGAACTAAAGATAAAATTATAATTATTCACTTCTTAAAAATATCTTAGTTTCTTCCAATATATCTTAATTAATTTTCTACAAAACAAAGAATCCCTATAAAACTCTTTTTATTTACAGGGATTATTAATCTTTCACTGAATTTTATAATTTAAATATCAACAAAATAATTCCATTAGGAAATTAGATTTAAATTATTTTCCGCAACATTTTTTGTACTTTTTACCGCTTCCACAAGTACACGGATCATTTCTGCCAATCTTTTCTTCTTTAACTATTACTTTAGAGCTTCTCCACTCTTTAGTTATCTCTTTTCTCTTTTCTTCTGAGAATATTCTGTCCCATTGTGGTAAGCTGTATAAGTAATCAGCCTTTGATTCTAGCATGTTGAAATATAGCTTGTCAAAGTTAATTTGAATTTCAATTTGTGAATCAGCTTCTATGCTTTCTAAATCTAATTCTTTTTCTAAGCTTTCATTTATTCCATCTAAAAATCCCATGAAATGAACATCTGTTACTTCATGCTCTTTTGCTAAATCACTAACCTTTCCACTTACTTTTCCTTCAAGATTAGTTAGAACCTTACTATATATAAGGGTTTCTATTTTAGCATACTCTTTCCAGAATGCTGGTTCACCATTATTTTTTACGAACTCTACTACGTAATTAGTCCAAGCATTATATAAACTCATGTTTTTATCTCCTTTATGCATAAAAATATTATACCTTTGTTGATTATACTTAATTATAATAAATATTTAAATTTCTTTCAATATTTATTATGATTTTATCGCTTACGCATTCCATCTATTTCTTGTTTCGAAAACGGCTTAGATATATTATAATTTCCGCCTAAACTTTCTATATTCTTATTTTCAACAGTAATCATTATTTGCTGTATGGAAGGTAGTTGAGTTAAGGACGTAGCTATACAAGTTAAGGTTGTCTTCTCCTGCTCTGGAGACATTGTAACTTCTGCTACACTGCTTAAATTAACATAAGCTATTCCTTCTTTTATTGAAAAACTAAGTAGTCTTGTTTCCTTAGGAAGAATAGATTTAGATTCACTAACAACAGCTGGTCCTTTTATAAGCTCCTGCATTATTATTTCGCCTACTAGTTCTTCCTTATTAACAAGTCTTTCTTCTTTAGCTATCTTTACATCTTTATCATTTTTAGAGCCATCAAAATAAAGCTTTATATCAATATATTCACCTTTTTCTGATGGTAATTTTAAATTTTGAAGCTTTTCTTTACTTAAAATACTATTTCTATCCTTGCTTTCAAAACTACGAAAAGCTAATGCTGCCAATGCTAAAACTAAACATAATGCTACTATTAATACTTTTTTATTCATAACTTCCCCCTTATTGCTCAATAACATTAGCATTTATTAAGCCTCTTGCTCTTAAAATATTATAATGACACAACTTCACTATGTCTATCTCTATGTGCCATAGTAATAGTTATATCTCTTCCTACCTCTATTGAATTTTCTCTTAAAAGACTTAAAACCGTTTGATATGCTAATTGTGGATAGTTATTTGTATTACTTAAATGCCCTAAATAAATAGTTCTTTGCTTTTCATTCATTATTTCCAATATAGCCTTACCACAAGCTTCATTTGAAAGATGGCCAATATCACTTAATATTCTTTTCTTTAGTACATAAGGATAGGGTCCAAATTTTAACATCTCAACATCATGATTGCTTTCCAATAGCAATATATCAGCATCTTTTATAACAGATTTCACACTTTCAGAAAAGTGACCTAAATCTGTAGCAATACATGCCATACCTTCTTTAGTATGAAATGCATACCCTGAAGGATCTACAGCATCATGTGATATACTAAAAGTCTGTACTGTCATATCTTTAATTTCTATGTATTGTTTATCTATTATTTTAATATTCTCTTCTTTTATCTTGCCTATTTTATCTTTCATGGCTTCCCATGTTAATTCATTAGCATATATGGGCATATTATATCTTCGAGACATAACCCCTACGCCTTTTATGTGATCTGAATGCTCATGAGTAACAAATATTCCATCTATATCCTTAGGACTTTGATCTATTTCCTTTAATTGCGCCTCTATATTTTTTCCTGGTACTCCTGCATCCACTAGTATTTTTGCATTATTACTTGAAACAAAAATACTATTCCCACTACTTCCGCTAAACAATGGACAAAATATCATATAATTCTCCTTTGCCTAGTATCAAAAAACTAAAGTACCGAAAGTTAGTAATTTGCTTATACTACTACTCAAATATTTCTCTAGTTATATCTGCACCAAGCATTTTAAATTTTTTCTCTATATTAGGATATCCTCTATCTATATGGTGTATTCCTTCTACTGTAGTCACACCTTCTGCTACAAGTCCTGCAATAACTAATGCTGCTCCTGCTCTTAAATCTGTAGCTTTCACATGAGATCCTGTAAGCTTTTCAACTCCATCAATTATAGCAATTCTTCCTTCAACATTTATATTAGCACCCATTTTTTTTAGTTCATCAACGTGCTTTAATCTACTTTCATATATACTTTCATTTATAATGCTTCTTCCATTTGATATAGTCAGTAAAGTACTCATGGGCTGCTGAACATCTGTTGGAAATCCTGGATAAGGTAACGTTTTTATATTAACCCCTTTAAGTCTTCCATTAGATTTAACAGTGACCATGTCATCACATTCGATAACTTCTGCACCCATTTCTATAAGCTTTGCTGATATGGATTCTAAATGCTTCGGAATTACATTTTTAAGTGTTACTTCCCCTCCACAAGCAGCTGTTGCAATCATAAATGTTCCTGCCTCTATTTGATCTGGAATTACAGAATAATTGCATCCTGTAAGTTCATCAACGCCTGTAATTTTTATTAAATCTGTACCAGCACCTTTTATATTAGCACCCATACTATTTAAAAAGTTTGCAACGTCAACAACATGTGGTTCTTTAGCCGCATTTTCTAATACAGTTGTTCCCTCAGCAAAAGTAGCTGCTAGCATAACATTTATAGTTGCACCTACGCTTACAACATCAAAATAAATACTAGTTCCAATTAACTTGTCAGCTTTTGCACTAACAGCACCATGTTCAATGGTAACTTTAGCACCTAGTGCTTCGAAACCTTTTATATGCTGATCAATAGGTCTAACCCCTATTGGACATCCACCTGGAAGCTCAATTCTTGCTTCTTTAAATCTACCTAGTAAAGCTCCTAAAAAATAATATGAAGCTCTCATTTTTCTCATATCTTCTGTGTTAGCATTTAAGCTAGCTACATTTCTACTATCTATAGTTATTGAGTTTTTCTCTCTCTCAACATTACATCCTAATGATTTAAATATTCTCTCTATACAATTAACATCTTCTATATCAGGTATATTTTCAATACAACAAACTTCTTTACTTGCCGTAATAGCCGCTGGTAAAATAGCCACTACTGCATTCTTTGCTCCGTTTATTTCTATTTCTCCATACATGGATTTACCACCATTAATCACTAATTTTTCCATTACGGTATCATCCTCACTATTTAATATATATTAAAGTTTCTCATCAAATTCTAATTTAAAAATTTACATTACAATATATTATATCATATACATATGATATTTTAACATTAATTTTTAAAATGCATAGCTTTTAATTTCCCATTATAATATAAAGCCTATGGCTTATATATGCAAGAGTTATTATGTATATATATTTCGTAATTTTTACTTTATTTAGGGTATCTTGAAAAAATAAATTAATTATACTGTCTTGTTATTTTTTGAAGATGGCTAAATACAATTTATCTTAAATATGGTATAATGTTTTATTATTATAATTAAAATAGTTTTTGTGTAATATATTATAAGATGGCTTTAAAAAATAATTAATTATTCTTTAAAGTTGCATACTATACATAAAAACCTTTGGGTTATGGAGGATAACTTATGAAATATTATTTAGTTGCACTATTTGATGAATCATCATCTTCTGGAATTACGGAGCTTCAAAGAAATATAAGCAAAAGATATAGACTTTACAAAAATACTCCTGTACTTCATATACCTTTAGGAGTTGTAAATAATAACGATATTGATAAGCTAGATGGTGTTCTTACTAAAATGTTAAGTCCATATAAAAAATTTAAAATAGGTATAAATAATAATATCATATTTAATGAGGACTCTAACATGGTAGGACTAAAGGTTGAAGATAAAGGATATATAAATCGTATTTCTAGAAAATTGTTTGATACTTTATCACTGTATGGAGTTAACATTAAAGAGTATAATGGCTCCACTTTTAATATACCTATTTCTAATGCTAATCACTCTATTAGAAAAGCATCAATGAATGGAAATCTTTGTATAGATAATAAAAAAAGTAAGGAAGATTTTTATAAATTTATAAAAATAAATAGAATTGAGATTTGGAAACAAATGAATAATAATAAAGATATAGTTAAATCCTATCCTTTAAAAGATTTTTAGTTGGCAGTTTGAAATAAAATAACTAGTCAAAGATATGACACAAAGTACTTTATCATATTGACTAGTTATTTTTTGAATATGCTTTATCTTAGAAAGGAGTATTTCTTATGATCTATTATTTAGTAGCATTACTAGATGATTCTTCTTATAAGTATATTGAAGAAATACAAAAAGAAATTTGTTATAACTATAAACTTTTTGATAAAAATGATAAATTGCCTAAGCTTCACATTACTATAGAAGTTATAGATGAGCCTGATGTGGACATGCTTATAAAATCATTAAAAAACATACTAAAGAAATACTCTTCCTTTGAAGCTAAATCAGAGGGTGTGATTTGCTTTGATCCACCCTATAAATCTGTAAATTTAAAGATACGAGATTATGGTAGAATATTAAAGTTATCAAAGGATATTAATCATATATTAAAAAAGGAAAAATTTAAGGTAAGAGAAAATATTGAAAATTACGATCTTCATATTTCCCTGGCAAACAGTTATTTTTCCAATAAGCAATGGAGTGATTTTGAATATGCTTCTGCTTGTAGTTTTGCTAAAAATAATGATAGAGATTTTATAATTAAAATTAATGAATTACAGCTTTGGAAACCTGTAAATGATGAAAGTGAAATGGTAATCTTTAAATTTCCTCTTACTTAACCTTTTATGAAAGGTGGTAAACACAAATGAATTTTAAAAAACTATTTGAAATGCAAGAAAAACTAGATAATAGAATTGAAAGTGAACATAATTTACAAAATCAAGAGTTATTCTATAAAAAGATATTGGCTCTTCAAGTTGAAGTAGGGGAACTAGCTAATGAAACTAGATGCTTTAAATTTTGGAGCTTAAAAAAACCTTCTGAAGCTTCAGTAATCCTTGAAGAATATGTAGATTGTCTTCATTTTATTTTAAGTATAGGAATTGAGACTAATCTTCAAAACATTAAATTTAATCAAAACTTAGACTTTAAAAATAACTCTGATATTACTGGCATGTTCTTAAGCCTTAATGAAAAAATAAATACTTTTGCTAAGAATAAATTAGAAAAAAGTTATATAGATTTATTTGAACAATTTATTCTTTTAGGAAATGCATTAGGATTTACCAATAAAGATGTTGAAGAAGCTTACTTAAGTAAAAATGAAATAAATCATAAAAGACAAGACGAAGGTTACTAAAACATATGAAGAAATAACTAGCAAAGATGTATCTCATATTTTGCATCATAGAGCTCTAATGACACGCTATGACGCAAAGTAGATGAGCATACTTACTAGTTATTTTTTCAATATATCTAATATATCTAAATTAATATTAATCCTAATATTGGGAAACACTATCTTTAAGGATGGTGATTTAAATGTTAGGTATAATAATAGCTATAATTTCAGGTATAAGTATGAGTCTTCAAGGAGTTTTTAATACAAGACTTTCAGAAACTGTTGGACTTTGGGAAACAAATGTTATAGTTCAAGGGGTTGGTCTTATAGTTACATTTATAGTAATGCTTTTAGCTGGTGATGGTAACATAAAAGCTGTAAAAGATGCCAATAAAATTTATTTATTAGGAGGAGTTTTAGGCGCTGTTATTATATATACAGTAATGAAAAGTATATCAACCTTAGGAACTACTTACGCTATAGGGATTATTTTAATTGCTCAATTGACTGCAGCAGCATTTATAGATCATTTTGGCTGGTTTACTCCAGATGGATGTAATGCAGTATGTGGAATCAAAGAGATTATAGGAATTGCTATTATGATAGTAGGTATTATAGTATTTAAATGGAAAAGTTAACAAAAGGTGTGATGAGGTCACATCTTTTTTATTTTTAATCTTTATTTTATAATAAAATTAATAATATATACTGTTATTAATTTTATTATAAAGTACTTAAAAACTTAATTCTTCTAAAATTGAGTTTATAATTTGTTGTTAATTTTTAAACTAATATATTATATAACTAGTTATAAAACTTCAAAAATATAACTTAATTATAAATGTTAGTAAGAGTATCTTCAGATTAGTTACATTTAATGTAAAAATATTCATATTTTTTTGCATAATTAAGTAATTAATAGCTATAATTTTCAATATTGTTAAACTTTTTACTAAATTGTATTGAAATATTAAATAGTTAAATAGATAATATATATGAATGTAATAAAATATTAGGGGGAGAATTATGGATTTTAAACAATTAGAAGCCTTTATAACTGTGGCAAAATTAAGAAGTTTCTCTAAGGCTGCAAACGCTATCTATCTTTCACAACCGACAATAAGCTCTAATATATCTAGTCTTGAAAAGGAATTAAAAATTCAACTTTTTGATAGAACCTCTAAAGAAGTTAATTTAACTCCTGCCGGGGAGTCTTTTCTAGAGTATGCAACAGATATAATAAATACTAGAAATAATGCCATTGCAGACATGTCAAATTTCAACAACAATATTTCTGGAAGATTGCATATTTCTGCAAGTACCACACCTTGCAATTCTATATTACCTGAACTAATTAGTAATTTTAATGATACTTATTCAAATGTTAAATTTAATATAAAAGAACAGGGCTCCGTTGGAATTATAAAAGACATTTTAGATTTAAATTGTGAAATTGGGTTAGTTGGTACGATGATACATAATAGCAAAATAAAAAGCTATAAAATTATGGACGACGAATTAGTTATAGTCTCTCATCCAAATCTAAACTTACCAGAAGTAGTTAAACCTTCGGATTTATTAAATTATAAATTTATAATAAGAGAAAGAGAGTCTGCAACTAGAAAAACATTTGAATCCGCTCTTATGGACGGCGACATAGATGTCAATAAATTAAAAGTGTTATGTGAAGTTGACAATTTGGATGCACAAATTAAATTATTAAAATTAGGTATGGGAGTTTCCATATTATCAAAATGCCTATGTGATGATTTAGTTAATTGTAATAAAATGAGAATAAGTACTATACAAGGACTTTCATTAAAAAGAAGTATATATCTTATAGTAAGTTCTAGAAGAACTCTTACACCTATTGCTACAGCTTTCTTTAATATGTGTAAAGATATGTATGGCTTTAAGTATATTGAAAAATAATTAGTAAATAATTATTTATTTATTATAAACACAAGTAGTAATTTCATTAAATATATTAAAAAATAGAAAGAGTATTATAAATGTTTATAGATATTTAATTGATTGATTTAATTGTTAATAATAATTATATGTAAAAGATATATGATCTTTTATTGTAGTGAGTCTAATTTAGCTAGACTCACTACAATAGAGGAAAAGCCTTAAGTTAATTTATAATAAATATTTCCATAATGTATTTCCTCAATATTTTGCATTTCTTAATATACTACTAATAAATTTACCAAGCACCGCTTTATTACATATCCAAAAACTTTTCTCTTTCTCAAAAATTTAGATGTAATTATTTATTGTTAGATTATATTTTTAGTAATCTAATTTATGCACCAACTTATAATATTCTTATCAACATATATTATTTAAAATCTAAAGATTAGCTATTGATTTTTTTATCCATAAAATTGTATATATAGTAATTTATTTAATTTTATATGGTATAATTTTACTATATTATATAAATTCATATCTACAAAATAAGAATTTTTAGCATATAAATATTTTTTTATATAAAACATTAGGAAGTATACACTAGGAGGCTTGGAAGTGCCAAAGAAGGTTAGGAATATAAATAAATATAGAAAATCAGCTTCAATATGCTTGATAATATCTTTTACAATCAGTCTACTCAATATAGCTTATAATATAATGTTTTTAACAATTATGTCTATATTACTGTTAATAATTTTTTTTACAGTATCTCTTATATTTTGGCGATGTCCAAATTGTAAAGAGGGACTGCCAATTAGATTAAATATTGATAAAGAAATTGACGATGTTTATATTTGCCCCTATTGTAATGCAAAAATTCGTGATGGAGAGACTATTAAATAATTTACCGACTATCATTACCAATTAATTAAAAAACTTCACTGCTTTTCATACAATAAATTAAAGCTTTTCTAATTTAGATATATATAACTTATTTTTCTAAAATCTCTTATATATATTTTAACATTTATTTACTATATTCATATAATATTATTAGCGTAACAATCGATAGGAGGCTTTTTATGTTCTCTTTTAAAAGAAAGTTATCACCAATGTTAAAAGATGCTTTATCCAGTAATATGTATAATAGTTATAGAGTGATAATTCAATATAGAAGTCTGAAAGACGGACTAGAGAAAAAAATAAAATCTTTTAGAGGCGAATATCTATTTTCAATAGTAAGTATAAATTGTATGGTTGCTATTTTGAACTCTTCCGCTATAAATAAACTTTTAGAATTTCCAGAAGTTAAGTATATGATGTTAGATGATTATGCATTTTTATGCGGTAGAAGTGTGTTGTATTCTAATGGCATATCTCTTCAAAGTAATAATAGCATACTAAAAGGAAATTATAATTTAAGTGGTAGAGGCGTAGGAATTGGTATTGTAGATAGTGGTACTTATCCTCATAGTGATCTTACTCATTCAAATAATAAAATAAAAAAATTTGTAGATCTCTTAAAAGGACATACTTATCCTTATGATGATAACGGACATGGTACTTTTATAACAGGATTAATTTGCGGAAGCGGATATGAATCTAAAGGTAAAAATAAAGGTATTGCAGAAAATAGTCATGTTGTCATGATAAAAGCCTTTGATAATATAGGTAAATCTTATATTTCTACCACACTATTAGCTATAGAGAATTTAATTAATCTTAGTGAGGAGTTTAACATAAAAATAATCTGTTTGCCTTTTGAAACCTATGATATATCTAAAAGAGTATTAGCTTTATATTCAAAGCTATTTAAAAAAGCCATTAAGAATGGAATGATTGTAATAGTACCTTCTGGTCACAATGGAAATAGAGAAGATAGTATAAGAGGAATAGCAACTTTAAAAGAGGTAATAACTGTAGGTGGAATGGATACAACTATAGGAAATAAAATTTATGATTTTTCCTCCTGTGGATCCTCAAGAGTTTTATCTAAACCTGATTTTGTAGCCGCCTGTGTAAATGTAACCTCTTTAAATACTGACATAAATTATGTTTCTGAAAGAGATGGGATGAAGTTATATCCTGCTAAACTTAAACACTCCTATGTAGATTATACTGGCACTTCTATCGGTTGTGGATTTATTGCTGGAGTATGTGCATTATTATATGAGTATAATAATGATTTAAAGTTTGAAGATATTTATGGACTACTAAAAATATCTTCTAAGTTTTTGAAAGAAAAAAAATATATGCAAGGTAATGGTTATATAAACTTAGATAATATCCTCCCTCAAAAAAATTAAATATATAACTTGAACTGTAGATAGGTATATAAAAATTAATGCACCTATCTACAGTTCTTTTTCTAGAGTTTTTAATGTCAAAGAGAATATTATCTTATATTTTTATGACTATTTTACTATTAATGCTTGTTCTATTAGTAGATTATTTCTTAATTTACATAAACATATGGAGAAGTATTATTTAATGGTAATAGAAAACAAACCTTGATACTTAACTCTTTAGCTAATATCAAGGTTATTTTTATATAAATATATTATTTTATTAAAAAATAGGTAATAAAGAAATTTTAATCCTATCTTATCCCTCTTTTTAAAAGTTCTCTACGTAATAAATCTAAAGCTATATTTGTAGCTCTCTCCCTTATTTTTTGGCGATTTCCTGCAAGATTTAATTTCTTAATTATTATTTCATCTTTAATAGATAATCCTATATATACAAGTCCTACAGGTTTTTCTTCCGTTCCACCACTTGGTCCTGCTATTCCTGTAATAGATATACCTATATCTGCTCCTGAAGTTTTTGTTATCCCTTTTACCATTTCTTCAGCAGTTTCACTACTTACTGCACCATAATTTTCTAAGGTATTTTTACTAACACCTAGTCTTCTTATCTTTGCTTCATTACTATAAGTTACTGCACCTTCTAAAAATGAAGAAGATACACCAGAATAATTTATAAGTTTTGCAGCAATCATTCCTCCTGTACAAGATTCAGCAGTAGCAATAGTTAAATTATTTTTTACTAACATTTCTGCCAATACTTCTTCTAAGGAAGTTTCTCCTTCACCATAAACCCTATCTCCTAATATTTTTCTTACTTTTTCTTCTATAGGTTTTATTAATTCATAACTTTCCTCTTCACTATGGGATTTAGCAGTTATTCTAAAGGTTACTTCTCCATCTTTTGCATAAGGAGCTACAGTAGGGTTTGTTTGATTATCTATAATATCACTTAACATGTCTGCGGCTTCACTTTCACCTACTCCTATGACTCTTAAAACCTTAGAAACTAATATACCATCTTGATATTTTAAGAGATATGGTACTGCCGCTTCTTCAAACATAGGTTTCATCTCTTTTGGTGGCCCTGGAAGAGTTATAAGTATTTTCCCTTCCTCATCAATAATGCATCCTGGTGCTGTACCATTATTATTGGGAAGTATTATAGCGTCTTCAGGAAAATATGCTTGCTTTTTATTGCTCTCTGACATAGGCTTTCCTAATTTGTTGAAATATCCTTCTATTATTTCTAAAGATTCGTTATGTAATACACTTTCTTTCCCAAAATATTCAAAAGCTACTTCTTTGGTTAGATCATCCTTTGTAGGTCCTAGTCCTCCAGTAGTAATAACTAAATCTGATCTACTAAATGCTAATTTATAGGCATCCTTTAATCTTTCAGGATTATCTCCTATAACACTTTGATGATAAACAAATATTCCAAGTTCACTAAGTCTTCTTGCTAAATATTGAGCATTAGTATTGACAATATCTCCAAGTAATAGTTCTGTTCCAACACATAGTATCTCTGCTATCATTTTAAATCCCTCTTTTTACTTTTTTAAATTTTAAAAATAATTATACTTTATATTATATCACACCTACTTTTAATATTTTTTATATCTATAAATATATTATCCTATTAATGTAAAACTATAAGTAAATTACTTGCTCTAGCTATTTTTATTATTAAATAATAAAATTAAATTTATAAACAAATAATATTTAATATACTTTCTATATTTTAGCCTTAGTTTAATAATAACTTTTTTAGTTAAGAATACTATTGCGAAATTAAATCTGAAAGGATTGATATTATGCCTAGAAAAACTAAAAATAGTCGTAATAAATATAAGAATTATCAATGTAACCCTCCAGGTTTGAATAGCTATGGAATGCTTAAGTGCAAGGTTATAGATTATAAGGAAGAAAGAGAGAGTGAAAAAACTCCTCATTTTCAAATTCACGTTCAAGCAAATAATGATCATTATAAATTAGCTATAAATGTTAAATCTGCTGAGAAACCTAGTGAATTAAGATTTTATTTAAATAAAAATTTTATTCATCCTATTATCTCAAAGATAATTGATGTACCATATGGATTTTCTTATAGTTTTGAATACACTTTAGATTATGTCCGGGGAAATCTTGGCTTTACTAAAGAAGATATGATTACTTTACCTTATGATGCAGAAGGTGATGATAATGATATTACAGATAAATTTGTTCAGATAATAAGTGATGCAAGGAATAAAAATGCTGCTCTATATGCCTTTGGAGCAAAATGGTCACCTGGAATATATAAATCAAACAGAGCTAACGACTCATTTAAATTAGTACCTAATTGTGGCATGCATAATATACATATGAATCAAGGTAATAAAGGAAATCATCAATATGAAAATGGTGTTTATCAAGACGGCGGACTTTTAATACATTATCCATCTCAAAATACATGGACAGCAATATTTCTCGCTTTTCAATCTCAATCATGGGATACAGATAATAATACTGGAATGGCTAAAGATTAAAAAAGTTATAACTTTAAATATGCAAAATGTTATAAAAAAGAGAATATTACCTTTTATAAGTAATATTCTCTCAAATTAAGTTATTTTTCTATATCATATGTCCACTTAGATATACCTTCATTCATGTGATATAACTTAGTGAATCCTTTATCTTCTAAGATCTTCATAGCTTTATCACTTTTCTTTCCAGAATTGCAATAAACTAAAACTTCTTTATCTTTGTATTGCTCAATTTCACTTACTTTAGAATCAAGTTCATCAACTAAAATACGTTTTGAATCTTTTAAATGACCTTTAGCAAAATCTTCTTCGCTTCTTACGTCAAGTACAAGTAATTCTTTACTTTCGTCAATCATTTTTTTAGCTTCATCAACAGTTACATTAACTGCAATAGTATCTTCTTTATTTTCTTCTACCTTGTCTGTACTTTTGCTAGAACATCCTATTATCCCAATGCTTAAAACTAAAATCATTAGTAATGATAATATCTTTTTCATAATATATCCTCCCTAAACCCCAAATTATTCTTAATGCTTTATACGAAAAATATTATAATATAATATGCATAAAATGTATTCATTTATTATAAAATTCTATAGTTTGCAATTTATTGATTATATTTTTATATAGTTATCTTTGTAAAATAGCTAATTATAAATGTAATAAATCTTTGTCTAAAGCTCTTTAGCAAACAAAAAGCCTTTATGATAAAATCCATAAAAGCTCTTTTAATACTTTACATTATTTAAATTAATATCCTTTATTTAAATCTACAACATTAAATAAATTTTCATTGTTTTTATAATGGCTTAAATTTTTATATACAGTAGTAAATCTCCGTTCATTTCTCATTTCTGAAATCCATGAATTATGGGAATTTATTATTACGTTTTCTAATTCCCAAAGGATACTATTTTCATTCAATGGTTCTTCCTCAAAAACATCTAATGCTGCAAAGGAAATTTTACCTGTTTTTAAAGCTTCAATAAGTGAATTTTCATCTATTATACTTCCCCTTGCTACATTCACTAAAAATACGCCATCTTTCATTTTATTTATAGTATCTTTATTTATTAAATGATGAGTTTTTTCTGTATAAGGTATAGTTATGACTACAACATCACTAGTATGAAGTACTTTATCTAATTCATCTATAGGATAGCATTTATGAAAGTACTCTTCTTCATGACCTGATGTATTAATACCTAATATATTAGCTTCAAAACCTTGAAGTCTTTTAGCCCCTTCCTTTGCAAGACTTCCTGTACCTATAAAGGTAACTGTCTTTCCATAAAGCTCTAGTAAGGAAGTATCCATCTTCCATTTATGAAGTCTTTGATTTTCATAAGAAGCTTTGCTCTTTTTAAGCATTTCTAATATTTTTAATACAATCCATTCTCCTATAGGAATGCTATATCCACCTTTATTATTACAAAGTATTATATTTTTTTCTTTTATGATATCTTTAGGTACTTGATCTATACCTATACTAGACAATAATATTAATTTTAAGCTCTTCATTTTCATTATATCTAACGTTTCAAAGGGATTATAGCAAACTAATATTTCTACATCATCTAGTTCTTCACTGTAAGTTATAGTTTTTTCATCTTTAATTATAACTTCATAACCTAAATCTTCTATTGCCTTAATCTTTTCTCTACCATAATTATAAGTAAATAATACTTTCATAAGTATACCTCCAAACTATTATATTCCTAAGTACAGGCCAATTAATCATAACTTTTAGCTAATAAGAAACTTTATTAAATTATTTTCTATTAATAAGATTTTATCAATTAGACTTTAAAAATAAAATGCCTTATAGAAATCCATAAGGCATTTTATTCTAGCATATGAAATAAAATAACTAGTCAAAGATGGATGTATATTTTACATTAGACAAGGAGACAGGTTCCCATAATAGTTGGGCTATCATGGAGCTCTGACGACGCATTATGATGAAAAATAGACGATCCTATGACTAGTTATTTTTTTGAATATGACTTATTTAAATACATTTTCTAAATTATTAAATAGGTTACTATTTGCTTTAATTTTATTGTCATTTCCTAATACAGTATAAAAGTTTTTATTCATTATCTCTTCCATCATTTTTGCATAATTTCTTATATCTTTTTCTGTTGTACTTAAAACTTCTTCTCTTTCTTTTACTCTATCTTCTTTAGTAATATGTCTTAAGTAAAAGGCTACAGCTCTATCCCCCTTCATTGAAGGTGTTAGAGGTGCGTCTAATTCACTAATTGTACCTATAATATATTTAGTCATTTCTCTTTCAGAGGTAGAAAAGTTTTTAATATAATTTACAACATTATCATAAGCTTTTAAAGTTTCAGCTAAATTTGGATCTCTATATGATACAAATACTAAATTTCCACTTCTAACTAAACTTGCAAAGCCACCATAAGCTCCACCTTGAACTCTTACCTTATTCCATAAATAATCAAGGCTCATTATTGTTTTTAATACTAATAATTTTCCACTATATTCGTAACCTAGTTTTTTCAAATTATATCCTTTAGCTACATANNATTAAATTATTTTTATTAAATATAACCTTTTTAACATGCTCTAACTTTTCTATAACTTCATCTATTTTATTATCAAAGTTTTCTTCTATATCCTTTATGAACTTATAGTATTCGTAGCCAGAAATATATTCCATATATTTAGCTGCTGGTGTGTAATAAGAGTTTAGTCTTGAAGCAGCCACTTGATGTCCTCTATCAATCATTTTCATTTCTATTCTAGATTTTAATTGCTGAACGATTTCCTTTATACGTCTTTTGTTCTTAAAATTAGTATAGTTAAATATCTCTGATAATAACTCTAATTGATGAGGAATTTTATCCACAATACCTTTAGAATAACCCACAATATATGGATAATATTTGTTACTATCTAAATCATCTGCAAATATTTCACTCTTAAAATAAATTCCACCTGTATTAATTAACATTTCATTAGATAAATCAACATAGGATTTTTTATCTGTATCAAGTTTGCCTAATAATGAAGAAAGTAAACTTGCGTAAGGTATATATTGCTCTTCTAAGGACATAGCATCAAAATGAACGTTTATATATGCTATTTTACTACTAAAAGTGTCATGCCATAAAACTCTAACTCCATTAATCTCTTTATCTACTATTGTTAAGTCATCAACGGTTCTTTCTATATCCGTTAATGAAAGCATAGGAATGGTTTCTAATACTTCTGGTGAATCAGGTGTATTTTGACGTTCCATTAAAGAATTAGTTTGTTTTATTATATTCTCAATTTCCTCATCATTTAACGTTTCTTTATAAGCTTTTAGCTTTTCAGAAGTTTTCTTATCTATTTCTTCTGCTAATCCTTTTTTAGGTTTTAATATTAATAATGATGAGTGATTATTATTTAATAAATATTTATTAATAAGATCCTCAAAATAATTTGTAGTTAATGCAGTTTTCATTTTATTAATCATATCGTCATATTCTAAATGAATTGTAGGGTTCTTTCCATATAGCCAACTATCCATAAGAGATATGTAATAAAATAACCCTTTAGGAAATCCCTGAAGATCTGCTTCTCTTAATCTAAACTCTGTTATGTTAATACAAGCCTCTATAAGCTTTTTGTCTATTCCGTTATTTACAAGCTCCTTTAAAGTATTATAAACAATTCTTTCAAATTCTTCTTTTTTACTTTCATCAGAATTTTTGACTACTATACTAAATATAGGTTGCAATATACTTGCATCTAAACTTCCATATACATCTTTACCTATATTAGCATCTAATAATGCTTTTTTAAGTGGTGCACCTTGAGTTTCTAATAATAAGTATTCTAAAGTATCTAATGCTAAATGCACTTCAGACTCATAGGCTCTTCCTGTTACAAAATTTAAAGCCATAAAAGTTTTATCTTTCTCACTATCATCTATAGCTATAGGATATTCTTCTATGATTTCAATTTTTTCTTTAGGTGGTGATTGAAGTTCTATCTTAGAATCTATATCTTTATAATCAAAATTACTTAGATATTCTTCATTTATAAACTTTAAGCAGTTATCTAAGTGCATATCTCCATACAAGAAAATATAACTATTAGATGGATGATAATATTTAGTATGGAATGCTAAAAACTCTTCATAAGTTAAATCTGGAATATGTTCAGGATCTCCACCTGATTCTACTCCATAGGTTGTATCAGGAAATAGCCCTTCCTGGATTTTTCTCATTAGCACTCCTTCTGGTGAAGAAAATGCACCTTTCATTTCATTGTATACAACGCCTTTATAAGTTAAATCATCTTCTTTATTTTCAAGCTCATAATGCCAACCTTCTTGCATTAATATTTCTGGCTCATTATATATGTTAGGGTAAAATACTGCATCTAAATATACATCCATTAAGTTTAAGAAGTCTTTTTCGTTCTTACTCGCAAGAGGATATATAGTCTTATCTGAAAAGGTCATAGCATTTAAAAATGTGTTTAAGGACCCCTTTATAAGTTCAACAAAAGGTTCTTTTGTTGGAAATTTTCTTGAACCACAAAGTACACTATGCTCTAATATATGTGCTATCCCTGTACTGTCCTCTGGTGGGGTTCTAAATCCTATTGAAAAAACTTTATTGTTATCATCATTTTCTAGGTGTAATAACCTTGCTTTAGTCTTTTCATGTTCAAAAATTCTTGATATTGAATTTATTTCTTTTATATTTTTTTCTTCTATAAGTTTAAATCCATTATAAATTTTACCTACTTCATATCTCATAAAATCACTCCTAACTTTATTACATTATATCAAACATACATAAAGGAAACACATATCCCTTTAAATATATTTTGCTTAGTTAAAGTTTAATATTCATTTAAATATTTATATTGTAATTTAAATGAATACTTTTTATATCCTTAAATTTTAATGACTTCTTTA
>NZ_DDOV01000119.1:66264-125793 GCF_002341865.1 Clostridium sp. UBA2485
TAAAGAAGTCATTAAAATTTAAAATTAATTCACTTAATAATATATTAATTTTTTATCTCTGTTTTACTTTTTTCTAATTTTTCTAGATTTTTAGTTGCAGTAGAAAGCATAAGCTTCATTCTATTTAATTGATTTACTTCACTAGCACCAGGATCATAATCTATTAGTGTAATATTTAAATAAGGGTATCTTCTCTTAATTTCTCTAATCATACCTTTTCCTATTACATGATTTGGTAAACAGGCAAAGGGCTGTATACAAACCATATTATTAATTCCAGCTTCTAATAATTTAACAATTTCTGCTGTTAATAACCATCCTTCTCCAGCTTGATTGCCAAGAGATAAAATATCGCCTGTTCCTTTTGCTAATTTTTCAATTGTCTCTGGTGGTGTAAATCTTCTACTGCTGCTAAGAGCTTTTTTCATTTCACTTATATAAAATTCTATATATTTAATAGCTAATTTCCCACCTAATAAGTCTTTTAAACTTCCACCTAACTTCTCATATTTAAACTTCTGATTATAAGCACAATATAATAGAAAATACATTAAATCCGGTATTATTACTTCTGCTCCTTCTTTTTCTAATATTTCTATAATATTATTATTTGCTAAGCTATGATACTTTAAGAAAATTTCCCCAACTACTGCTACCTCTGGCTTAATTGTATTATTAATTTCCAAACTATCAAATTCATTTACCATTTGGCTTATAATATTTTTAAATTCTTTAAAACTTCCACTAATTATGTTGTTTTTACATATGCCTAACCATTTTAAATAAAGTAAGTTGGTTGAATTTTTTATCTTCTCATAAGGCTTTACTCTATTTATCATTTTCATAAACAGATCACCATAGGTTACTGCCATCAAACCTTTATTAACCATTGGTACAGTTATCTTAAATCCTGGGTTATTCTCTATTCCTTGAACACTTAAAGATATAACTGGTACTTTTTCATACCCTGAATCTCTTAGAGCCTTTCTTATAAGACCAATATAGTTAGATGCTCTACAAGTACCTCCTGTTTGAGAANNTGCTATTTAAGTCATAATCTCCAGACTTAAGCGCACTTATAATTTGACCTATTATTACAATAGCAGGATAACAAGTATCATTATTTACATACTTTAATCCTTCTTCTATAGTATGTCTATTAACTGTTGGTAGCACTTTTAAATTGTATCCTGAACTTTTAAAAGCAACTTCCAATAGCTCAAAATGTATTGGAGAAAATTGTGGACAAAGTATTGTATGTCTTTCTCTCATCTCTTTTGTAAATACAGTTTTATCATATGTGTTTATAACTTTTAACTTAGAAATTTGTAATTTATTTCTATTATCTATAGCAGCCTTAAGAGAGCGTATTCTAATCCTAGCTGCACCTAAATTATTGACTTCGTCTATTTTTAGTAATGTATATATTTTCCCAAAACTTTCTAATATCTCTTGTACTTGATCTGTAGCAATTGCATCTAATCCACATCCAAAAGAGTTTAATTGGATTAACTCTAGATTTTCTCTATTACCTACAAAATTTGCAGCCCTATATGCTCTTGAATGGTAAGTCCATTGATCAAGTACTCTTAATGGTCTTGAAGTTTTAGCTAAATCAGCTACAGAATCCTCTGTAAAAACTGCCAACCCTTCTTCTGATATCATATTGGCTATACCATGATTTATTTCTAAATCTAAATGATATGGTCTACCACTTAATACAATGCCCTTTCCACCACTTTTATCTAAGTCTTCTAGAATTTCTAATGCTTTATTTTTTAAATCTTCTTTAACCTTTTTAGCTTCTTCATAAGCTTTATCAATTGCAAGGTTTATTTCTTTTTGGCTTATATCAAAGGCTCTTAATTCGTCATATAAATTTTTCTTCATTGACTTTTTATCATTAAAATTTAAGAATGGACTTTTATATATAATATCTCCACTTCTCAAAAATTCAATATTGTTTTTAATAACTTCTGGATAAGAAATTACTATAGCGCAATTATAGTGATTGTCTGCGGCCTCATCTTCTAGTTTCTCATAAGGAATACATGGATAAAATATAAATTTTAAACCCTTTTTTATAAGATTTACTATATGACCATGAGCAATTTTCGCAGGATAACAAAGAGACTCTGAAGGTATTGTATCAATACCTTCATTATAAATTTTCTTTGTAGAATTTGGAGATAATACTACTCTAAAACCTAGTTCCGTAAAGAAAGTGTACCAAAATGGATAGTTTTCATACATATTTAAAACTCTTGGTATTCCTACTTCTCCTCTTTTTGCCTTCTCTATGGTAAGAGGCTTATATCCAAAAATCCTTTTATATTTATAATCAAATAAATTTGCCGCTTTCTTTTTATTTTTAGCAACTCCTACACACCGCTCACATCTATTACCAGAAATAAATTTTCTACCATCGGAAAATTTATTTATAGTAAGCAAGCAGTTGTTACTACATAATCCACAATGATTAAATTCATTTACTACTTTAAATTTCTCAAGGTCAGATTCTGCTAAAATACTCGAAACTTCATTTTTATTATAATTTTCTTTTGCAATAAGAGCAGCACCAAATGCTCCCATAAGCCCTGCAATATCAGGTCTTATAGCTTCTTTGCCAGAAACTTTCTCAAAGGCTCTTAAAACAGCCTCATTATAAAAAGTTCCTCCTTGAACTATAATTTTTTCTCCAAGTTCCTCAGGATTTTTTATTTTTATAACTTTATAAAGAGCATTTTTAATTACAGAATAAGATAATCCAGCAGATATATCTCCAATATTTGCTCCTTCTTTTTGAACCTGCTTAACTTTAGAGTTCATGAACACGGTGCATCTTGATCCTAAGTCTACTGGACTTTGCGATAATAAACCTTCACTAGAAAACTCTTCAATACTCATATTTAAAGATTGTGAAAACATATCAAGAAAAGAACCACATCCTGATGAGCAAGCTTCGTTTAATTGAATAGAATTTATCACTCCATCCTTTATTTTAATGCACTTCATATCTTGACCTCCTATGTCAAGGATAAAGTCCACACCTTTTAAAAAGTGCTCCGATGCTTTATAATGTGCAATGGTTTCAACTTCTCCAATATCAATATTTAAAGCTGACTTTATAAGGGCTTCTCCATATCCAGTAACAGTGGCTTTAACAATTTTTATTTTCTCATCCATCTTACTATATATATCTCTTAATATGTTTATAGTACTTTCTAAAGGGTTCCCCTTATTACCATCATAAAAAGAATATAATATGGTACCTTCATTATCTATTAATATAGCTTTAGTAGTTGTAGAGCCCGCATCTATTCCTAGGAAAGCTTCACCTTCATATGTAGTTATATCTCTTCTTTTAGCCTTACAGTTATAATGCCTTTCTCTAAAGCTTTGTAATTCTTGTTCATCTTTAAATAATGGCTCTAATGTATATGAAGTAGATACATTGTTATTATCTAAATTTTCAACAGATTTTAATAATTGTTCAAAGGTTATAGCCTTCTCTTTTTTAGATTCAATAGCTGTACCAATAGCTACAAATAGTTGAGAGTTTTGTGGAAATAATATTTCTTTCTGTTTTAATTTTAAAGTCTCAATGAATCTTTTTCTAAGCTCTGATAAAAAGTATAAAGGTCCTCCTAAAAATGCTACATTTCCCTTTATTGGCTTTCCACAAGCAAGACCACTTATGGTTTGATTTACAACAGCTTGAAATATAGATGCAGCTATATCTTCCTTTGTAGCTCCTTCATTTATAAGAGATTGTATATCAGTTTTTGCAAAAACTCCACATCTTGCAGCAATTGGATAAATAATCTTATAATTTTTAGCTAACTCATTTAATCCTTGAGCATCAGTTTCAAGTAATGTAGCCATCTGATCTATAAAAGCTCCTGTACCACCAGCACAAACTCCATTCATACGTTGCTCTAAACAGCCTTCAAAGTATGTTATTTTTGCATCTTCTCCACCTAATTCTATCGCTACATCAGCAGTATCTATAAAAGCTTCAATTGCTTTTGTGCAAGCAATAACCTCTTGAATAAAAGATAATTCTAAAAGCTTTGAAAGTGATAATCCACTAGATCCTGTCATCATTGCTGTAATATTATAATCTTTATATTTATTAAAAGCTTCTTTTATAAGTAAAGCTGTAGTTTCTTTTATATTAGAGTAGTGTCGTTCATATTTACTATAAATAATATTATCTTTCATATCTAATAATACAAGCTTAATAGTAGTTGATCCTACATCCACTCCTAAATGTAATATTTCTTTCATAAACTTCTCGCTCCAGTACTATCATTATTAAGGCATCTTCAAAAAAATAATAGACCATATGTTAGCCTATTTTCCTTCAGATGCCTAATGTCACCTACATCATGAATAATATCCATAATATATGAGCATCATTTTATGATTTTACCCTTTTTCATATATAATATACTTATTTTTTATTCTATATATGAAAATTATAGAGCAGGAATAAAGCCATTTGTTTTACACAAATGGCTTTATTTTATAATTTTGAAAGTAAAGTTTTTCCTAGTATAGTTACAAAATTTACATCATCTAAAGCAAATTCCTTTTTTCTGGCTGAAACAGATAAATATAAAATTGCTCTAACTTTGTCATTTTTCATAATAGGTGAAACAATCACTGATTTCCAATTTGGCATAGAACTTAAAGAATCATATTCATTGATATTATCCCAATCTATAGTACAAATATTATTCTTATTAACTATAACATCTCTTACTAAGCTTTCATTATATTTTTCAGAATTTATCCATTCTTTATCAAATGCTCTTCTTCCATAGATATCTCTTATTTCACTATCACTTAATAGGAATATGATTCCATTATCTGATTCTGTTGATTCTATAATTCTTCCTAATGCATTATAGAGCATTTCTTCTCTTTCTTTACTGGCTCCAACAATTTCAATAAGCTCAATCATGGTGGAAACATTTCTAAAATCTTGATTTATATTACCAGAAATAATTCCTGTAAGCTTGTTTGTTGGATTCAATTTGCCTCTATATTTTTCACTCCAAACTACTGATCTATTCCTACCTGTATTTTTAGCAATATACAGAGCTTGATCTACCTTTTCTATTAATTCTTCATACTGAGTAGCATGTTCTGGAAAAGTAGCTACTCCTAAGCTTATAGTCACATCTCGTTTACCCTTTAATATATTTCTCTTATGGATTTTATCACGAATTTTTTCTGCAACTGTATAAGCTCCATACATATCCGTTTCTGGAAGAATTACTATAAATTCTTCTCCTCCATATCTTCCACATATATCTGTTTCTCTTATATTATCTAGTATAATATCACAAATTTCTTTTAATACTAAATCTCCTGTTCTATGACCAAACCTATCATTTATATCTTTAAATAAATCTATATCAATCATAAGAATAGAAAAATTAGAATTGTATTCATTGCAATATTCTAATTGATTATTAATTGCTTTTTCTAAATACTTTCTAGTAAGAGTAGAAGTTAATTTATCTGTAGTAGAGCTGATTTGAGTATTATACTTATCGAGTATAATGCCTAATATCTTAGTAATTTTTAAACATTCTTTTAAACTATCTTCATTAATATTGTTTAATATTCTCTCAGACTCTAAATAAATATATCCTATAGTATTATCTATATAATATATATCAGAATTCCTTTTTAAAATTTTAATTCCTTTATCACCTTTACCATCCATTATTATTGGAATACACATACTTGATTTAATAGATGAACTAGTTATTTTACAAGATGTAAGAGTAACCCTTTCTATAAAATCATCTTTAATAATAAGTGGTTTTCTCATATCTCTCACTCTATTAAGTATAGTTAAATCTCTAGGTAATTGTTTATTGCTATTACTACTTGCTAAAATTTCAAATTTTCTGTCATTTTCAACTACTACTATTGCTCTACTGGATATAGTTAAATAACATAAGTATTGAACTATTATTTCCATATTCTTTATACTATTTGTTGTTAAATGTTCAAAAACATCTGTTATATTCGTTATTTTTGTAGATAGTGATAAAGAACTTAGTTCTCTTAAAGAATCCATAAAGAAATTATTCTTTATAAATTCATTATAATTTAATAAATTAAATAAATCTTCTACATCATTCTCTGTATTAACTTCAATTTTATTCTTATTAGAATCTATAGTATTTTTTCCATATTTATAGCAATCAACTATACACTTAAATCTTTCAAATGGTAATACCATATTATTGCAAGTAATAAAACCTACTCTAAAATCCTTAGGTACTTGTAATGTTAAATCTATAATTACTCCACAAGCTTCAAAATAATAGATTGCAGCATAAGAATATTCTTTTTTATTATAAAAATAATTTGCTATAGTTAAATAAACTATCCATAGTAAATAACTTTGTTCTTCTTCCTTACAACTGTTCAAAACATCAACTAGGCTTTCTAAATTAACATTATCATATAATACTGTCTTAAGAAAAATCACTCTTGTAATGTTTCTATAGGATTTAACTTCATTTCCTATTGGTTCAATTAAATTTAACAATCTTTTAGCTAATTTAATACTATTGTTTAAATAAAAATTTGTCGCTGAAATACATATTATTGAAGCCGCAGTATCTTTATTAGTAAAATTATTAAATTTTTCTTCTAATTCTTTAAACAATTCTTCTATATCTTCATATTTATTTTGTTCAAGTTTAAAAATTAAGTTTAAAAGCTCAATTTCAAATCTAAATATTACATCAGATTTCTTGTAAGAATCTAAAGCTTTTTTCATATAATTTTCTGCTATACATATCTCTCCACAAATATAATGAATTCTATATCCTAAAAGATAAAATTGTCCTGCATCCCTTTCTGTTACATTGTATTCATCAATATATCTCTTACTCAGTAAATAATATTTATAAGTTTCACTATATCTTCCAAATTTATATAGTATATTTCCTAAATAAGTATTACAATAAAACTCTATAGAAGGATAATCATATTTTTTAGCTTTTTCTGATGCTAAAATATAATTATCATAGGCATCATTATGTTGATTCAAGCTATAATGAACAAAAGCTATATTTATTAATGCTATTATCTCGTCATATACTAAATTCTTTTCCTTACTTAAATTATATACTGTATTAAAGTATTCAAAAGCTTTATCTGTGTCCTCATAATAATCACTATATATAACTCCTATATTATTCAGTATCCTTATTTTTTCTCTATAATTTTCATCATTACACAATGCTAAACATTCAGTAAGCATTTGTAATGCTTCTTTTATTTCATTTGTATATATAAATATGCTGCATATTATACTATAAAATTTAAATTTATATTCTGAGTTTTTTTCATCACATTTTTTTAAGGTCTCTATACAAATATTATAGGATTCTTCATATTTTCTTTCTGCTAAATACATAGAAGCCAATATAAAATTATATGCTATTAAGCCATCTTCATAATTTATTTTACTTAAGACTTCTTTTGCTTTTTCTTCATATACCTTAGCTTCTTTTATATAATTTCTTTCAACATATATCTCTAATATATTAATTAGAGCGTCCACTACTTCCTCATAACAATTCTCTTTTTCCCCTAGTGTCACTGCATCTTTAAAATATTCTAAAGCAGTGCTTTGTTCATCTTCTTGAACATATAAATTTCCTATATTTAGCATCACATTTAATATATACTTACTATTGCTTCCACTACTTTTTAAATGATGTAATATTTTAAGAAAATTACTTATGGCATCTTTTTTATTATTTAGCATTAACATTGTCTCTGCATTTTTATTATAATAGTTTATTAATTTTATTTTGTCTTCTGCTCCTTCTAAATGATAAATAAGCTCCTCTAAATATTCATTTCCTCCTTCTAAATAATATTTTTCTAGCATTTCTGCTGCTAATTTATGTTTACTCTTTTTTTCATATTTATCTATTCTCTCGTTAATATATATTTTTAAAAACTTATTATAGAAATCAAAGACAAAACCTCTATCTTCAATTTTCTTACATAATACTCCTTTAGATATTAAATCATCTATAGATTTTTCAAGTTTATTAATGTCTATATCTACAAATATACTTATCATTTCTAAAGAAGTTGCTTTATCAAATATAGAAATTACTGAAAGGATCTCATAAGTTATTTTATCAAACTCATTTATTTGGCTTTCTAGCGCTTCATGCATATTTTTAGGAAATTGAAGATTTTCAAAATTATATTTTTTATACCATTTTCCACTACTATCATTTATATATATATATTTTCTAAAGAAAATATCTTTTAATAATTCCTCTACAAATAGGGGATTCCCACTGGTATTTTTATAAATTAATTCAGTAAAATTTCCCGGTATATGCTGCATACATAATATATCCTTAATCATAATACCTACTTCATCAATATTAAGTTCTTTAAGTATAATTTCCAGTCTTATATCTTCTTTTACTTTATATATAAATTCCATAAACTTTTTATTTTTTAGGCACTCACCATCACAATAAGTAAATATCAGCATCAATTTATTATTCTTATTACATTTACTAAAATTATAAAGAATAAATTCCAATGTAAAATCATCTGCACAGTGTAAATTATCAATTAATACTATTATAGGCTTATCCCAAAATACCTCTTCAATAAAATTACTGATATTATTTATAACTCTAAATTTTTCTTTAGCTCCTATTAAAGTTTCTATCGGTGTTATCTCTATATTATCAACTATTTCAGGAACAAATTTTACAATATCATATGCATATTTATTTATAGTTTCTTGTTTTGCCTTTGAAACAACTTGTCGTATAAATTCACTAAAAACTTTCTCACTGCTTTTACAATCTATTTTTTTATCTAAGGTACTATAAACATTTGTGTTCTTTAACCTTAATAAATACTCTAAATGCTTTAAAAATTTAGTTTTTCCTATGCCTGTTTCTCCATGTATAGCAACTATTTTGTTTAACATTTCATATTTAATTAAAGAATTATAAATATTTATTATAGATTTTATTTCTTCTTCACGACCTACTAATTTATTATTAAAATTTAATTTTTCAAGTACTTCTTTTTTATATGGCTTATAGTTTGTATTAAATTTATTATTGATATCTATTATAATATCTGTTACACTATCATATCTTTCTTTAGGGTCAAACTTTATCATCTTTTCAATAATACTATAAAACTTTTTATCAAATTTATTTATAACTTCACAATCTTCATAAAGATAATTGTTTATGCTTTTAATAACATCACTAATACTTTTATTGCTTAAGTTGTAGTCATTACTTTGTAAATACAATATTAGTAAAAACACACCTAAAGAATAAATTTGAGATTTTATTGTATATTCTTGTTTATTTAAATTTTCTGGAGCCTTAAATAGATTTTCCTTTGCAAGCTCTTCTGTAAATTCATATTTTGTTAATTCAACAGTAATTAAATCTCTTAATTTTATAATATTATTTTCACTATCATAATAAACACTATCTCCATTTAAATGCTCATAAATATATCCTTGTATATTTAGATAGTTTAAGAGCTGACATAACATAGCAAAAATATCAATTATTTTTTCTTTGGTGTTCCATTGTAAATCAATAAGCTTATCTTCTTTATCCATTAATTCAATAGTATAATAGTACATTTTATTATAAACTTGTTTATTATCGATCATGTCTACTAATCCAAACTCAAATATAGACAGCAATCCTACCTTATTAATACTACCTAAACTTGAACAATTATCTATACAAAAATTAATAAAATTTTTTGGAATGTATTTTGAATTAAGAATGTTAAGTTGTACTATTTTCGAATTATTTAATATATCTACTGCCTTATAAGAAGAATATAGTCTGCTTTGCTTTTTATGTTCAATTACCCTATATCTATTATTTAAAATTTCCACCCTTAATTACACCCCTTTTTCAATGACCCTCACTAAATCATTTACCATAATTATATCAAAATAAAACATTTTTTTAAATATTTACCATTTATATCTAAATAAATTGCTTAAAAATAGAGTAGATACTCTAATATAGATATTATGTTGTAAAATAATCATGATCTACTATACTTCTTCTTAAAACTACTAAATTAAAAAATGAGGAATTTGTAAAATAAGTTTTCAATAAATTCTTCCTTATTCATATCTCTTTTTAATCGTACTAATTAGTAGTGCCTTCATTTAGAAATCAGCATTATTTTAAAACATAATGAAAATATAAGTATCTACTCAAACTTTTATGTTAAGATTTCATATCCATTTTCAGTAACTCTTATAGTATGCTCCCACTGAGAAGATAATGAGTTATCTTCTGTAACTGCAGTCCAATTATCTTCAAGTATCACAATCTCAGGCTTTCCTATATTAATCATAGGTTCAATAGTTAAAGTCATATTTGGGAGTAATATCATACCTTCTCCTGGTCTTCCTATATGGGCTACAAAAGGTTCTTCATGAAACTCTAATCCTACTCCATGACCACCAAAATCGTATACTACAGAATAGCCATGGCTTTCAGCATGCTTTTGAATAGCGTGCCCTATATCTCCAATAGTTTTATAAGGCTTAACTTGCTCTATTCCTATTTCTAAACATTCTTTTGCAACTTTTACAAGGTTTTTAGCTTCTTCTGATGCTTCTCCAATGATATACATTCTACTTGCATCTCCATAATACCCATCTAAAATAGACGTAACATCTACATTAACAATGTCCCCATCTTTTAATATAGTTTTTTCATCTGGAATACCATGGCATACTACATTATTTATAGAAATACAAGTGCTTTTAGGATACCCGTGATATCCTAATGTAGCAGGATATCCACCATGTGAAATTGTGTATTCATGTATCCATGTATTGATCTCTTCTGTACTAATATCTGATTTTATTTTTTCACCTACCATATCTAATACATCCCTAGTAAGCTTACATGCCTTTCTAATTCCCTCTATTTGTTCTTCAGTTTTCATGATATCTCTAGGTATTGTATATCCTACTTCAAGCTCTAATTTTCCTAAAAATTCATCTTGATTCATATGACATTTTTTATATTTTTTCCCACTTCCACACCAACAAATATCATTCCTATTAAATTTGTTCATCTTTTTTTCCTCCTAATTATAGAAAACAAGGTAACTTAACCTTATTATTATAAATCTTATCCATGTTAAATATATTTAAATACAATATAAATATTTGAATTTATAATACATAAATTATATTATAGTTTTAATATTTTATTACTCAACTATACCTAAGTAAGTTATAGGTATATTGTTCCCAAATATTATAATAAATGTAATATAACTTTTTAAACAAAAATTAGTTATTACTATAATAACTTGAAATTTATTTTTTACTTACATGTAAACTTGAAATTAATAAAAAATCAAAATAAATATATTACGATACTTACTAATCTTGAAGTCTAAATAAAGCTAAGGAAATTCCTTAGCCCTACTTTAGATATCATTTTAAAAATAACTAATCAATATACTAAACCAGCATACCACTAATGTAACTACTTATTAGTAAAATCTATTAATCTATATGACACAAAATATTCGTCATATCTTTGACTAATCATTTTATAATATTTACTCAATATGATAGATATATATATACCTAATTTCTTTATTTTGTAATAACTTTAAATAATCGTATAAGGACACATCTTTTCTGTTTACACTATGTTGCGCCATAAATAAATCATTTTGACCAAGAACTAAATTATATTCTTTGGCATGTATAACTTGAGAGTGATAAGGATGATTATAATTTTGAGGATCTCCATATTGAACTATATCCCCTATTTCAAGAAAATCATATAATGAATTAAAGTCATTCAGTGCTTCTAATACTGTCATTTTTTTAAATACCTTAGCAGCATTTTGACCAAATCCATTTTCATTACCCCAGTATCGCTTAAAATATCTTGCACTTCTCCAACTCAAAGAGATTTTTTTTAATTGTTTCTCATCCTTTGTATAACAAAACCAACTTTGATAGCTACCATAATCTTGTCCTCTCATTTCCATACCACCAGCAAATAAAACCTGAGATATAAAATTCGTACAGTCATCCCCCTTAAATAAAGGATATTTATTAGCATTAGGAATTTCTGCATGCATCTCAGCATAAGCTTTTGCAGCCTCTCTATTATACTTTCCAGCTCTCTTGTTGCTTTTTTCATCGTTAAGTAGAGGGTTAATTATGTTTTTCTTAATTTTACGTGCCATATTTCTAAAACTCAAATTACCACCTACTTATTATTCCTATTATTAATTATATACGCAACTATATATAATTTGTTAACTAATATTTTCCTTACTAAATTTTTTCTCTTAATTTTCCCATGAAAAATAATCCAACCATATCTGGTCCTGTATGACTAGTAATTATAGTTCCTTCTTCATTAGTTATTATTTTTTCTACATTATCAAATTTTCTTATTGCTTCTTCTAAAAGCTTTCCATCTTCATAATTATCCCCATAACTTATAGCCACAGTTATTTTTTCATCAGGATTTATATTATCTTTAAATTTTTCAACTAATGTTGCTATTGCCTTTTTCGTTCCTCTTGTCTTTGAATAGCTTACTATTCGTCCCTCATGATTTATATACAGTATAGGCTTAACATTTAAAAGACTTCCTACCACCGCTGCTGAACTTGATATTCTTCCTCCTCTTTTTAAATGTGATAAATCATTTACTGTAAAGAACGCATGAGTTCTTGTTTTTGCTTCTTCTAGAAAATCTACAATTTCATCTTTAGTTTTTCCTTGCTTCATCATTTCATAAGCATAGTATCCTAACAATCCCTCTCCTAAACTAGCAGACATTGAATCTATAACAGATATGTCTACATTAGCATATTCTTCTTTTATATTTTCTACAGCCATTCTAGCACTATCAACAGTACCTGATAACGCTCCACCTAAAGATATGTATATTATAGATTTGCCTTCCTTAACTAAAGGTTTAAAAACTTCCTCAAATCTAAAGCTATTTATTTGAGATGTTGTAGGCATTTCCCCTGATTTTAATGCTTTATAAAATTCCTTACGATTAAATTCTTCGCCAAAGTCATCTATTACATCTTTGCCTTTGTAACTACAATTAATTCCTATACCTATAACATTTTCTTGTTTTATAAAGTCAAGAGTTACAGTACTTGCAGAGTCTATTATTAAAACTATATTTTTATTCATCTTATCATCCCTTCCATAAAGCCTAGCAGCTTTCAATGATTACTATTTAGAAATTTTAGGTGCCTAAAATAAAATAGTTGATTAAAAACTCAACGAATATTTTATATGAGGCAAATTACAACTTCTTTTGAAGTAGTATGGTACAAAATAAATTGTCATACTAATGAATTATTTTTTGAAGATGTCTTATTATAATTTTATCAAAATTTATTAGTTTATTATAATGTAAATTAATAATTATAATCTAAAATTAATAATTATAATCTAAAATTAATAATAATTATTTTTCTAGTTATAATTATTGTTATCATTTGCTATTTTATTATTACAAGCTAGATAGAGTGTCTGGAATAAAACAACTATTCAAAAATAATACAGTACAAAATATACTATCTAGTTATTCTCTTAAGCATATTTAAGTTAAATATAGTAATATGTTATACCTATAATTAGATATTTAACCTAAAAATTCCTCTAAAAATAATAGAAAGCATAAAAATATCTTAAATTTTAAGATATTTTTATGCTTTTAGGGCTCTTAAGAAATAATGAAGCAAGAATATTAGTGTATTTTATATCAAATAAAGCCATAACTTGTTCTCCTATGGTGCTATGCAGGCCTTCTCTAAACGTAGCATAATGTACAATAAATTACTGTGTTAGCTTATTATTTTTAATATGTGTTAGTATTTATTCAATAACTTTTCCTATTTTTCTAAACTTATAATATCTTTGTGTTAATAATGCTTCTATTGGTTCTTTTTTTAATCTAAATATTGTCTCTTCTAAATGTCTATATATGTTACTAGACATTTCTTCTATATCTTTATGTGCACCACCTATTGGCTCTTTAATTATTCTATCTATAATTCCAAAGTTTAATAAATGTTCTGATGTTATTTTCATATCTTCAGCAGCTTCCTTTGCTTTTGAAGCATCCTTATAAAGAATACTTGCAAATCCTTCTGGAGATAGTATTGAATATATAGCATGTTCTAGCATCCACACTTCATCTGCTACTGCCATAGCCAATGCTCCGCCACTTCCACCTTCTCCTATAACTATTGATATTATAGGTACTTTTAGGCTGGACATCTCCATAAGATTTCTCGCAATGGCCTCTCCTTGGCCTCTTTCTTCTGCACCTACACCACAAAAAGCACCAGGTGTATCTATAAAACATATAACAGGTCTTTTAAACTTTTCCGCTTGTTTCATAAGTCTTAATGCTTTCCTGTATCCTTCAGCATTAGGCATTCCAAAGTTTCTCATTATGTTCTCTTTAGTATTTTTTCCTTTTTGAATTCCTATTATTGTAACAGGCGTTCCTTTAAAATCAGCAATTCCACCTACAATAGCAGGATCATCTCCAAAATATCTATCTCCATGAAGCTCTATAAAATCTTTAAATACTCTCTCTATATAATCAAGAGCAGTAGGTCTTTCTACCAATCTTGCTATACTAACCTTATCCCAAGAAGTAAGGTTTTTATAAGCTTCTTTTTGCATTTTATAAAGCTTAATTTCTAATTCTTGTATATCATTATCTAAATTCATATCATTTTCAGCAGCTTGTTTTTTTAATTCCATTATATTATTTTTAAGTTCATATAATCTTTTTTCAAACTCTAATGGTGCCATAAAATTCACTCCTGTTTTATCACTAATTAATTATAAATTGTGATATTTTAAAAGCTTTGATAATGTTTCTTTTAATTCGTTTCTTTTTACTACCTTATCAATAAAACCTTTTTTTAATAAAAATTCAGCTCTTTGAAAATCATCAGGCAATTTTTCTTTAATAGTTTGCTCAATTACCCTTCTTCCTGCAAAACCAATTAATGCATTAGGTTCAGATAGTATTATATCGCCAAGCATGGCAAAACTAGCAGTTACTCCTCCTGTTGTTGGATCTGTAAGTACAGTAATATATAGGTTGCCATCTTCGTTATGTTTTGCTATAGCTGCTGAGGTTTTCGCCATCTGCAAGAGGGAATATATTCCCTCTTGCATTCTAGCACCACCTGAAGCTGTAAATATTATTATAGGCTTTTTAAATTTTGTAGCATTTTCAATAGCTCTTGCAATTTTTTCTCCTACTACAGATCCCATACTTCCCATCATAAATCTGCTATCCATAACTCCAATTACAATATCAATATCATTAATCTTTCCTTCTCCTGTAATTACAGCTTCTTCGATGTTGGTAGACTCTCTAAGTGAACTAATTTTATCTTCATATCCTTTAAAATTAAGAGGATTTGAAGATGTCATATATTTATCATATTCTATGAAAGTGCCATTATCTATAATTTGACAAATTCTCTCTCTTGCACCTATTCTAAAATGATAACCACAACTATCACAAACCATGTGGTTATTTTTTAGATCTCCTTTATAAAGTGCCTTGCCACAATTATTGCACTTTATCCATAAGCCATTAGGTATATTAGGTTTACTTTGATTATCTTCATATTTAGATGAATTGCCATCAATATTATCCATCTTTAATTGAATATATTTATTCTTCTTAAAAAATTTATTAAGCTCAAACATTGAGTTACCCCCTCTTAAGAGTTATAACCTAGTTCACTAGTAACAAAGCTAGTATCAAAGTCTCCACTTAAAAACTTAGGGTTACTTAAAATTTCTAATTGAAATCCTATATTAGTAGTAACTCCATCAATTATAACTTCTCCTAATGCTCTTTCCATCCTGCTTATTGCTTCCTCTCTTGTTCTTCCATGTACAATAAGCTTCGCAATCATAGAATCGTAAGTAGGCGGTATAATATATCCTTGATATACTGAACTATCTATCCTTACCCCTAATCCTCCTGGCAAATGAAGATAATCTATTTGTCCAGGACATGGCATAAAGTTTTTACTTGGATTTTCTGCATTTATTCTACATTCAATAGCATGCCCATTTAACTTTATATCTTCTTGAGTAAATGCTAAACTCTCTCCATAAGCTATTTTTATTTGTTCCTTTATTAAATCTATTCCCGTAATCATTTCTGTTATAGGATGTTCCACCTGTATTCTAGTATTCATCTCCATAAAATAATAATTTCCATGCTTATCTAATAGGAATTCAATAGTACCAGCATTTTTATAACCAATACTTTTAGCTGCTTTTACTGCTACTTCTCCCATTGACATTCTCAATTCCTCAGAAATAGTAGGACCTGGAGCTTCTTCCATAACTTTTTGATTTCTTCTTTGTATTGAACAATCTCTTTCTCCAAGATAGATAGTATTTCCATAATTATCTGCAAGTATCTGTATTTCTATATGCCTTGGTTCCTCAATAAATTTTTCAATATACATAGAATCATCTCCAAAAGCAGTCTTTGCCTCTGCTTTAGCAGTTTCAAAAGAAGATATGAATTCTTCTTCATTTCTTATAATCCTTATTCCTCTTCCTCCACCACCTGCTGATGCCTTTATCATAACAGGGTATCCTATTTTTCTTGATACTTCTAAAGCACTTTGAGGATTTTCTACTATTCCATCAGAACCAGGTACTATAGGAACATTAGCATTAATCATCATTTCTCTAGCCCTTGCTTTGTTTCCCATATTTTCTATATTTTCAAAACTTGGTCCTATAAATGTTATATTACATTCCTCACACATCTTTGCAAATTTACTATTTTCCGATAAAAATCCAAATCCGGGATGAATAGCTTCTGCTCCTGTTAATACTGTAGCACTTAATATATTTTCTTCATTTAAATAACTATCTTTAGATTTAGCAGGTCCTATACAAATTGCTTCATCTGCCAATTGAGTATGAAGTGCATTAACATCTATTTCAGAATAAACTGCTACAGTCTTTATGCCCATTTCTCTGCAAGCTCTAATAATTCTAACAGCTATTTCACCTCTATTTGCTATCAATATTTTTTTAAACATAACTGTACCTTCCCTAGTTTAGGCATGTGAAAAAGCATGCCTAAATAATATTTAAAATTTAACTTTTTATAAAATTAAAATATAAGTTCGATTCATAGTCTATAGATCATAATTTATTATGTTAAATTTAGGCATCTGAAAGAAAATAATATATCAAAGATGTTAGCATATTTTTTATCAGACAAGGCGTCAGGTTCCATTCATAGCGACGCTATGAGAGGGTTCTGACAACGCAGTATGATAGAAGATAGGCTAACCATACTGGTTTATTATTTTTTTGAAGATGCCTTAATCACCTACTGCAAAAGTTAACTCTGCTTCACAAGCTACTTCTTCATTTACTGTTGCTATTGCTTTACCTATACCCATAGGTCCCCTCATTTTTATTATTTCTACCTTTAGCTTTAAGGTATCTCCTGGAACTACTTTCTTTCTAAATCTAGCATTTTTAATTCCGCCAAAATAAGCAGTTTTACCTCTAAAATCATCAGTGTCAAGTAATGCAACTGCACCTACTTGTGCCAATGCTTCAATAATTATCACTCCTGGAAGTACAGGCTCCTTAGGAAAATGTCCTTGAAAAAAGTACTCATTCATAGTTATATTTTTTATTCCTATAGCACTTTTACCTGGAATAACTTCTTCAATTTTATCTATGAATAAAAAGGGATATCTATGAGGTATTATTTCTTGTATTTGTCTTATATCATAACTTTTCTTTTCCAAACTTTTCTCTCCCATATAATAATTTTTTTATTAAATTCTAATCCTTCTTTATCTTAAATAGACATTGGCCATATTCGACCATATCTTCATTTTCTACTAATATCTCTGTAATAATGCCATCTACATCACTTTCAATTTCATTCATAAGCTTCATAGCTTCTATTATACAAAGCACATCTCCCTTTTTAACCTTACTTCCCACCTCTACAAAAACTTTAGAATCAGGACTAGATGATGAGTAAAAGGTCCCTACTATAGGTGAATTTATAGTGCATAGATCTTCACTACAATAAGCCTCTGCTTCAACTCTCTCCGGCGATTTTTCCATAGTTTTTTTACTATTATTTTCTAAATTCAATTGAGTATCTACTGATGTTTCATGCATAACAGAAGATGAATTCTTCTCTAGAATATTAACAACTTCAATTTCTTTTTTCATTTTTATTTTTAGGCCATCTTGCTCTACCTCAAAGGATGTAAGATTTGATTCACTAACAGCTTTTATAAGCTGCTGTAAGCTTTTAAAATCCATAATTACTCCTCCCATTTTTTAAGTAAAATACTAGCATTATGTCCACCAAATCCTAAAGAGTTAGATAGTGCATATTTTAATTTTCTACTTCTTCCCACATTAGGAACATAATCTAAATCACAATCTTCATCTTGAATTTTAAGTCCTATAGTAGGAGGTATAAATCCTTCTTCTAAAGATTTAATACATACTATAGCCTCTACTGCTCCAGCTGCTCCAAGTAAATGTCCTATCATAGACTTAGTTGAACTTATTGGTATTTTATATGCTTCTTCTCCAAATACCGATTTTATCGCTAAGGTTTCAAATTTATCATTATATGGAGTACTGGTTCCATGAGCATTTATATAAGAAACATCACTTGCTTCTATTTGAGCTTCTTCTATAGCCATTTTCATAGCCCTTGCTGCTCCTTCGCCATCTGGTGATGGTTGAGTTATATGAAAAGCATCACCAGTGGCACCATATCCTAACATTTCTCCATATATCCTCGCTTCTCTTGACTTTGCATGATCAAGGGATTCAAGAATAACAATTCCTGCTCCTTCTCCCATAACAAATCCATTACGTTCTTTATCAAAAGGAATTGATGCCCTTAAAGGATCTTCACTTTTTGTCAGTGCTGTTAATGAAGAAAATCCTGCCATTGCTATATCAACTATAGGTGCTTCACATCCTCCTGCAATAATTACATNNTCTGCTCTACCAGATTTTATCATTTCAAAAGCTTCTCCTATTGCATTTGTACCTGTTGCACAAGCAGTAACCACAGTAGAACAAATTCCTTTTGCACCGTATTTTATAGCTACATTTCCAGCTGCTATATTTCCTATTATCATAGGTATCATAAATGGTGAAACTCTATTAGGTCCCTTTTCCATTAATTTTTTATACTCAACTGTTATAGTTTCAAGTCCACCTATGCCTGACCCAATAATTACTCCAAATTTTTCTTTATTTAAAGACTCAATATCCAAATTTGAATTTTTAATAGCTTCTTCAGCAGCTACCATGGCATATTGGCAATACTTATCCATTCTTTTTGCTTCTTTTTTATCCATATAATCTTCTATATTAAAGTCTTTAAGTTCTCCTGCAACTTTTGCTTTGAAATTTGAAACATCAAAAGTTTTTATAAAATCTATTCCACACTTTCCATCTTTAATACCATTCCAAAAAGTTTCTAAATTATTTCCTAGTGGAGTCAATGCTCCCATACCTGTTATAACAACTCTTCTATCCATAAATGCATCCTCCTATAATTCTACATCACCATTCCGCCATCTACATTTATTACTTGACCAGTTATATACTTAGATTGTTCAGAGGCTAAGAAAGCTACTAAATTTGCAATATCCTCACTACTACCTAACTTCTTTAATGGAATGTTATTAAGTAAATTTTCTTTAATATTGTCCTTTAAAACCTCTGTCATATCTGTTTCTATAAATCCTGGTGCTATGGCATTTACATTTATTCCTCTACTACCAAGCTCTTTAGCTACTGACTTAGTAAGTCCTATAACCCCTGCTTTAGAAGCACTATAGTTTGCTTGCCCTGCATTTCCTACTACACCTACCACTGAACTTATATTTATAATCTTTCCACTTCTTTGTTTCATCATAATAGGAGTTGCATGCTTTATGGTGTTAAACGTACCTTTTAAATTTGTATCTATAACCGTATCAAAGTCTTCCTCTTTCATTCTCATAACCAAATTGTCTTTAGTTACTCCAGCATTGTTTACTAGCACATCTACAGACCCAAAAATTTCTTTACAAATCCTAATTAATTCTTCTGCATCTTTTAGTTTAGCAATATCACCTTGAACTGCCTTAGCCTTTACACCTAAAGCTTCTATTTCTTTTACAAGCTCATCAGCTTTATTAATACTATTTTTAAAATTAAAGACTATATTAGCACCTAAAGAAGCTAATTTTAATGCTATTGCTCTACCTATACCTCTACTTGCACCTGTTATTACAACATTCTTTCCCTGTAACATATTCCTCACTCCTATTAGCTCTTTATTTTTTTTACTGTATTTTCTAAAGAAGATATATCTTCCACATTTAGTATCTTTAATTTTCTATCTATTTTCTTAACAAATCCATTTAAAGTCTTACCTGGTCCAATTTCAATAAAAGTATCAACACCATCTCTTATCATAGCTCGTATGGTATCCTCCCACCTAACTGAACTCATAACTTGTAACTTTAAAATATTTTTGATGTTTTCATTTTCATTTATATAATCTCCAGTCACATTAGTTATTACAGGAATCTTCATTGAATTAAATTCTATTTTATCAAGTTCTAGTGATAATTTTTCCGCTGCTGTTTTTAGCATTGATGTATGAAAAGGTGCACTAAGTGGTAATTGTACCACTTTCTTAGCTCCCTTTTCTTTGCATAACTGTGATGCTTTTTCTAAAGCTTTTATCTCTCCTGCTATAACAATTTGACCTGGACAATTTAAGTTGGCAAGTTCTACAATACCTTCATTACTTACTTCATTACAAATTTCTTTTATAATATTTTCTTTTAAACCTAACACAGCTGACATTCCACCAAATCCTACTGGTACTGCTTCTTGCATAAACCTTCCTCTTTTTTTAACTAATCCAACTGCATCTTCAAATTTTATAACATCGCTATAAATAAGTGCTGAATACTCTCCAAGACTTAATCCTGCTGCTATATCAGATTTTATTCCATAATGTTCTAGTGCTTTAAGACAAGCTATGCTCATAGTTAATATAGCTGGCTGAGTATTTTCTGTAATGCTAAGTTCCTCTATAGGTCCTTCAAAACAAAGTTTACTTATTTCAAACCCTAATTTTTCGTTAGCTGTATTAAATATATCCCTACATATCTCTATATTTTCATAAAGTTCTTTTCCCATTCCTACATACTGAGAACCTTGCCCAGGAAATATAAAAGCTATTTTACCCATAGTTTCCTCCTATTAATAATGGCTAAAGTTAAGCATCACCTTATATGTTTCTTCAAAAATTTCCTTTATTATTTCTTCACAGCTTTGTTCTTTGCTTACAAGTCCTGCTATTTGTCCTGCCATTACAGAACCCATATCAATATCTCCCTCTATAACAGCTTTTGGCAATGCACCTCTTCCTAATTGATCTAATTGTTCTGGAGATACATTTTCTTTTTCAAGCCTTTGAAATTCTCTAGCCAATTTATTTTTTAGCACTCTAACAGGATGCCCTGTACTTCTACCTGTTACTGTTGAATCTATATCTTTTGCAGATATAACTTTTTCTTTGTAATTTTTATGTGCGTTACATTCATGTGCAACTAGAAATCTAGTACCTAATTGTACTCCTTTAGCTCCTAACATGAATGCAGCTGCTACACCTCTACCATCACCTATACCACCAGCGGCTATAACAGGTATATTTACTCCATCTGCAACCTGTGGAATTAATGCCATAGTTGTAAGCTCTCCTATGTGTCCACCAGCTTCACATCCTTCTGCTACTACAGCGTCTGCTCCATAACGTTCCATTCTCTTTGCTAATCCAACAGAAGGTACTACTGGTATAATTTTTATGCCATGAGCTTTCCACATTGCAATATATTTACCAGGATTTCCGGCACCAGTTGTAACTACTTTTACTCTTTCTTCACAAACTAATTTAGCTATATCTTCTGCATGAGGACTAAGCATCATAACATTTACCCCGAAAGGCTTATCTGTTAGCTGTTTTGCCTTTCTTATTTCTTCTCTTACATGCTCTGCTGGAGCATTTCCTGCCGCTATAACCCCAAGACCTCCAGCATTTGAAACTGCTGCTGCTAGTGAACTATCCGCAATCCAAGCCATCGCTCCTTGAATTATAGGATATTTTATATTTAGCATTTCACAAATTGTAGAACTCATATCTATTCCTCCTATAAAAATAAAATTGTGGTTTTGCCACAATTTTTAATGCACAATTTACAGTTTAAAATGTACAATTGTGGAAGCTTCTCAGTTATGACTGAGAAGCTATACATATTAATTATTTATCTTTTTTTCAATATAATCAACAATACCTTTAACATCTTTTATGTCTTCTATTTCTTCATTAGGAATTTCTATATTAAATTCTTCCTCTAATGAAATAATTACTTCAAATAGTTCTAATGAATCTACTCCTAAATCATCACTAAAAGTTGAATTTAATGTCACCTCAGCCTCTTCTAGTCCTAATTGATCTGCTATTATTTTTTTAACTTTTTCAAATACCATTTTCATTCCTCCATATAATCTTTTTATTTAGATACCTTATTCCAATTTATTAATGCACTACCATAGGTAAGGCCTCCACCAAATCCTATGATAATAATTTTACTTCCTTTTTTAAGTAAATTTTTTTTATTTAATTCATCAAGTGCTAATATAATACTTGCACTTGAAGTATTGCCATACTTACTTAAATTCATATAAAATTTATTAATATCATAATTTTTTCTTTTAGATACTGCTTCAATTATCCTAAAATTAGCTTGATGAGGTACAATATAGTCTATATCATCAATATTAAGATTGTTTTCTACTAAAATTCTTTCTATGGATTTTTCTAATACAGCTACAGCAAACTTAAATATATCTTTGCCATTCATTACAACTTTATCGTGAAAATCTTTAGTGCCAGCATTATATATATTCTTTAAATCTACAGCAGAACAAGTTAGTGATTCTCCTTTGCTACCATCAGCCTTACATTGAACAGAAGTTATGCCAACTTCATCACCTATAGCAATTACTGCTGCGCCAGCACCATCTCCAAAAAGCACACAAGTACTTCTATCATTCCAATCAATTATTTTTGATAATACTTCTGCACCTATAACTAAAGCTTTTTTGTAAGTACCATTTTTTATAAATTGACTTGCAATATCTATACCATATATAAAACCACTACAAGCTGAAGATATATCAAATGCCATAGCATTCTTAGCACCTATTGCCGCTTGAACATTACAAGCTGTTGATGGTGTTAATGTATCTTGTGTTATTGTAGCAACTATAATTAACTCTATTTCCTCTGCTGTTGTATTGCTATCTTGTAAAGCCAATTTAGCTGCATTTATAGCAAGCTCTGTTGTAGTTTCATCTTTAGATATATATCTAGTTTTAATTCCAGTTCTACTAACTATCCATTCATCACTAGTTTCTACATATTGAGACAACATATCATTAGTTACTATATTGCTAGGTACATAGCTTCCTGTACCTAAAATTTGAACGTTTTTCATTATTAACCCCCGTTCATAAAGTTTAATATTTAGACTTGAAAAATTCATTAAGCTTTTCTAGGGATCTAATTAAAACATCTTCTTCTTCCTGTGAAAGTCCTTCAACGGTAGCTTTTATCATCTCATGATGAAATTTTTCATGTATTCTATAAGCAAGCTTACCTTTTCTAGTTAGTTTTATCTTTACAGATCTTCTATCTTCTTCACATCTATTTCTTTCAACATATCCCTTTTTTACAAGCTTATTTATTGCTGTAGTTAAAGTTCCTACAGTGATTTTTAAACTTTGTGCAACTTCACTCATAGTTTTAACTTCATACATACCTATAGCTTCAATGGTATGTGTTTCAGTTATAGATAAATCCTTTAAAACACTTTCTGCTAATGCTTTTTGTTCTATTTTCAAAATGTCATTAAAAGTTTGAACTAATAATTCATTTAATACTTGGTTCTTTAAAGAAGATTGTTTCATATTTTTCTACTTCCTTTATTTTGATATTCAAATATTTTGATAATCAAAGTATAAACTTATAATTATTCTATGTCAATATTTTTTTAATATAACGATTATGTAATATGTAATATATATTTAAATATTTACAAATTAAGTATAAAATATACATTGCAGATTTATAACCTTCTTTATGAAAGTAGAAATTAAACATCTTTGCTACTTCAGAATTTAAGAAATCTGTATAATTATTGAAAAATAGCTTTTATATTAAGCAAGGATAACACTTTTACAACGCTCTATCAAAATAATAATTGTTTTTTAGATAGTTCTATCCTGTAAATTTTATAAACTCTTTTAAATTTTTTAAGAGTTATAATAATTAATCTTATAATTATGATGATATAAAAAGATCAACTCATGAATTTTGTTCATAAGTTGATCCTAAATTTATATTTTTAAAAATTATTTCATTGATTCAATAATGCTATCAACAATGGCATCCATTGAATCTCCGTCATCTTCTTTCATACTAGAATTTACTGTCATATCGCTGTCTAAAATAGTCATTTCTTTCATCTCATCTAAAAGTTCACGCATTAACTTTCCAGATTGAGGTGCCCATGAACCATTTTCAATAAGAGCAAATGTACGTTTTTGAAGATTTAATGCCTTCATGTCCATTATATAATTTAGCATTGGTGGATAAATATTTAAATTATAAGTTACTGAAGCAAGGACTACGTGACTATATTTAAATGTTTCAGAAATCAAATAAGAAACATGAGTTTTTGAAACATCATACATAACTACATTAGTTATTCCTTTTTTCACTAATCTTGTTGCTAAGTCATTAGCAGCTGCCTCTGTATTTCCGTACATTGTTCCGTAAACAATCATTACACCCTTTTCCTCAGGTTCATAACGACTCCATTTATCATATTTACCTAGTAAATATTCAAAATCATTACGCCATACTGGTCCATGTAATGGACATATAATTTTTATATCTATAGTACTTGCTTTCTTTAAAAGAGCTTGAACATGAGGACCGTATTTACCTACGATATTTGTATAATATCTTCTTGCATCATCAATCCAATCACGATCAAAGTTTACTTCATCATTAAATAATTTGCCATCTAATGCTCCAAAAGAACCAAAAGCATCAGCTGAGAATAATACGCCGTTAGTAGTATCATATGTTACCATAGCCTCTGGCCAGTGTATCATTGGAGCAGACACAAATACAACATTATGTTTTCCAAATGACATAGTATCTCCTTCTTTGACTTCTATCAATTTTCCATCAACTTGGAAACCAAATTGACGCATAAATAAAGAAGCTTTTTCAGTACATACAATTTGTACATTTGGATAACGAAGAATAATTTCTTCAATGCAAGCAGCATGATCTGGCTCCATATGATTTATTACCATATAATCTAAAGTTCTCTCCCCAAGAAGCCCTTTAACATTTTCAAGTAATTGACGGCAAATTGACCAGTCAACTGTATCAAATAGCACTGTTTTCTCATCTAAAAGTAAATAAGAGTTATATGAAACCCCTTTTTGAATAGGGTGAATATTTTCGAAAAGAGCAAGACGACGGTCATTGCCTCCAACCCAATAAAGATCCTCAGTTATATTTCTAACACAATACATAGATTAAATCCTCCTTACCTAGAAACCTTTTATTATGCTTAATTATTATAGAAACTAAACTTCTATAAACATATCTTTCTCTTCACCACAAGCAGGGCAGGTCCATTCTTCAGGTAATTTCTCGAAAAGTGTACCTGGATTTATTTCTCCTTCAGAATCACCTACAGCTGGATCGTATTCATAACCACACCCGTTACATACATGATATTTCCAGCTTGGAGCAACTTTCTTTGGAACAGCTCTCTTAATTTTCTTCATTGGTGGAGCTTCTTTCTTCGGTTCTCCATTATCTAAAGCTTCAGCAAGTATTGGTAGTATCTCCATTAAATCCCCAACAATACCATAGTCTGCGTTTTTAAATATTTTAGCATTTGTATCAATATTTATAGCAACAATAGTAGAAGCATCTTTTATACCCTTTAAGTGTTGACCTGCACCTGAAATACCGCAAGCAATATAAAGATTTCCTTTGAATTTTTGACCTGACATACCAACATAACGATTTATTGGTACATATTTAAGTGTTTCAGCTACTGGACGTGATGAACCTATAGCTGCACCAACTTGAACTGCCAAGTCTTCTATAAGTTTCATATTTTTTCTTTCACCTATACCTTGACCTACACTTACCACTCTTTCAGCTTTAGCTATAGGAGTGTCTATAGGAATTCCTACTGTAAAGTCGTATCCATCTGCTTTAAGTGCTTCCACAAGTGCATCAACTTTTTCTTTAGGAGTTCCATCTTTGAAGATAACTTTCTTACGATAACCTGTAGCAGGTCCCCTTTTAGTAGTTTTGCCTGCACTTTCTGTCTTTGGCATTTTACCAATTATGTTAGCAGCAATAACTATACGTTGAATTTCATTAGTTCCTTCATATATTGTACAAATTTTAGCATCTCTATAAGCACGTTCAACTTCCATACCTTTTAGATATCCACTTCCACCAAAGATTTGAAGTGCATCATTTACAATCTCAAGACAAACGTCAGAAGCGTATTGTTTAGCCATAGCAGCTTCCATACCATAATGTTCATGATTTTCTTTTAATTCTGCTGCACTATAAATAAGTAATCTAGCTGCTCTAAGCTTTGTTGCCATATCAGCTAATTTAAAAGAAATAGCTTGTTGTTGGCATATAGGTTTACCAAATTGAATTCTTTCTTTTGAATATTCTAACGCATTTTCATAAGCACCTTGCGCTATACCAAGAGCCTGTGCTGCTATACCAATACGTCCGCCATCTAAGGTTGACATAGCAATTTTAAAACCTTCGCCATCTTTACCTAATAAATTTTCCTTAGGAACTTTCACATTATTGAAAACAAGTTCTGCAGTTGCGGAAGAACGAATACCCATTTTGTTGTAATGTTGTCCAAAAGTAAATCCTTCCCATCCTTTTTCCACAATAAATGCACTAATACCACGAGTACCTATATCTGGTGTAGTAACTGCAAAAACAATATAAATATCAGCCTCACCACCATTAGTAATGAAGATTTTTTCACCATTTAAAATATAATAATCGCCTTCTAGTACAGCAGTAGTCTCAGTACCACCGGCGTCACTTCCAGCATTCTCCTCAGTTAAACCAAATGCTCCAATTTTTTCTCCTTTTGCTAATGGAACTAAATATTTTTGTTTTTGTTCTTCTGTTCCATAACCAGCAATTGGATATGCGCCTAAAGATGTATGAGCAGAAAGAATTACACCTGTACCACCATCCACTCTTGATAATTCTTCAACAGCGATTGCATAGCTTATTACATCTAATCCTGCTCCACCATATTCTTTTGGATATGGAATCCCCATCATACCCATATCAGCTAGTTCTTTAATTTCTTCTGAAGGAAACTTATTTTCCTCATCCAACATAAATGCAATAGGCTTAATTTTCTCTTCAGCAAACTTTCTGATTCTCATTCTTAAATTTTCATGATCTTCTGTAGTTTTAAAAAACATAACTGCACCTCCCCTTTAATTAACACGGTTCATAACTATCATTCTGTATTGATTTTATCGACTTATCCAGTTATCTTTTATTTGTGAAAATTATCTATTTAAATGTACTACTTAAAAGTATACTTAAACCGTATAACTTTATTGTATACCTAAAAAGTATACATTTCAATCCTAATTTTAACTTTTTTATAAATCCCCCCCATAAAACCCTATTATTTATTCTAAGGTTATAAGATTTTTGTCCACATACTCTATGTATATATAATCCTATTACTAAATATTACAATTAAAACTAAGCCCATAGTTATATAGATATACCAGCTCTAAAATTAATATATATGTCAAAATAATTGGTGTTTCTTAGTATTATAATTGAAACTATTGAATTCACAATTCGCAATTGTGGATATTTCTCAGCAAAAGCTAAGAAATTTAGAATTGATTACCCGTAGCGGCGAACAGTGTTCGCCATATATTATTGAATAAATATTAAACTATAAGACGTATTAAAAAGAAGTGATGAACACTGTTCGCCGCTACAATAAAACACTAGCAATTATATTGCTAGTTAAAAAATCCATTAAAAAATTCTTTTAATCAAAAATAATTTCCACCTTAATTCTTCATTTTTCATTCATTATGAAAAATTTCTCTTATGGAAATTAAAATATCGTATAAATTAAATTTTCATTGTGGAATCCTATATTTATAAAAAAACTAAACACATTAATAAAATAGTAAAAGTTATGGATTAACCCATAACTTTTACTATTTTATATATAACTTTGTTTACATCATTCTCATATTCAAATTTATATGCACTATTTACATATTTTACAAATGAAGCTAACCAATGAAATCTTAGTCTATAAAATACTTCCACATTTCCACCTATCTTATCATAATTGCTTTTATGAATACATCTTGAATTATACCACTCAACAATATCATCTTCTTTAGTTACAACGGATTGTACCCTATCACAAGGCATACCTTCTAATAAATAGTTATTCATAGCATCAAATATATCTATTACATTATTAGGATGTTCTTTTTCCTTTGACATAAGTCCACATTTAACCCCATTGTCTCTATAAAACTTAGCTGCTATGTCCTCAACCTCTTCTCCATAAATTTCTTTAAGCTTAGTTATTATGAAAGCTTGGCGGGTTTCCGCATTAACTATTTTATTTTGAAGCCATCCATGAATATTGGTTAAATCTATAATCTCCTCTAATTGTTTGTCTGTATCTATCATTTCACCATAAACTTTAGATTCATTTATTATAGTTTCTGCTTTTTCACCATACTTTTCTATATAAGCTTTAATAAAAGCTTTTTCTATATCCTCAAATAAAACAATTTTATTAAATAACCATGTATGTATTGGAGCCAAAAATGCACTCATACTTATTCCTCCTGTATTACCAAATTTGTTTATATATTACCACGTTATCATAAAAATAACCGTAACATAGGTTACGGAGATTATTTTATAGGTAAAACTTCAAATATTAATGTGGCTATACATAGTATGCTGACCAATACCCATAATATTAAAAACATTATACAGATATATTCTGCTAACGTTCTTAACAGTTTAAAAGGTAACGCTATACAAATTAATGATGTACATATAGCTACTATGCTTCCATATAATATAATATTGAAAATCTCTCCTATTAAAATTATTAAGCTATAATTCATATTATAAAACCTCACTCTATAAATATAGCTAAAATAGCTTTATATAATATATAGTAGAGTAAAATTTTATATGTGTTCTTAATAACTAGTCAATATGCTAGTCTATTTGAGTTATACTCCCCGTTATAACTTGCTTAAGTGCAACTATCATTAGAATCTTTGCCTTGATATAACACAAAATATTCATGGCATTTTGACTAGTTATTTTATTCCAGATATCTGAAATTATTTTTCCATTATATATTTTAATGGATCTACAGCTTCTCCATTTACCCTTATCTCAAAATGAAGATGAGGCCCTGTACTGTTTCCTGTATTTCCTACATCCGCTATATGTTGTCCCTTGGAAATACTCTCCCCCTCATTTGCATAAAGCTTATTGCAATGTGCATACAAGGTTTCTACATTATTATCATGTAATAAAATAATTACATTACCATAGCCATTTAAAACTCCTGAAAATGTCACCTTTCCATTAAAAGCAGCTTTTATTGGAGTATTTTCATTTGCAGCAATATCTAATCCCTTATGTATAGTACCCCATCGTTCTCCAAAATATGAGGTAATAACCCCATTGGCAGGCACATAAAGCTGTTTTTCTAAAAATGCAACTGAGGAATCTTCATAATCTAAATTAATAACTGGTTTTGCTTTTTCTATTTTAGTTATGGTAAAAGTTATTAGTTTTTCCTCGTTATTATTATGGTATATAATATTATTTGCTATCTGTTCACTATTCATTACTGAACTTAAATTACATTTTACTTTTTCATAAGAAATATTATTATTTGTATCTATATTTTCTATATCTTCAAGCTTTGCTGTATCTATATATTTGTCTTTTACCTTTTTTAAAGCATCTTCTCCTACCTTATCACTTTCTACAAATCCAATCAGTTTTTCATCGGATTTCATTGCATAGGCATCAACAATTATGTAGTTTGAAAGCATATTTTTTAATTGTTCTTCTGTAAAAAATTTGTCTATATTAATTTTACCTTTTTCAAATCTAAAGTACTCTTCTAATTGAATTTCCTTAAAAGCTGCTTTTTCTTTTAAACTATTATAAGCATCATTTATGCAAAATTTATCTTTTACATAAGCCACAGCTTTATCTTCACTATATACCACATACCCATTGTAATCTAAACTATTAAGAAGTAACATATAGCTTACAGCAATTATAGTGACTGCAACTACTATAATCTCCTTAATATGTTTTTTAATTTTTTTCAAGCTATACCTCCTTTCTATTAGGATAATATTCCCCTATAGATAATTTTTAAACATAATATAATATAAGTATTTAGGTAATTTTCATAATTTAAATTTAACTATGTGGTATACTAAGTATGAGAAAAAAATATATGTTGTTTTAAAATAATATTAAAATCTGCATAATTGACAATCGTTCTCTATCAATTGTCAATTGATTAAGCCGATAATAAAATGAATAATATTTTAAAACAATGCAAATAATTATGTTGGTATTTTTATACTAAAAGTGAGGGATGGTACATGAGTACTTTCATGTTTAAGAATAAAGATTTTGGATACACGCCTGTAAGCAATATCTTTATAGATAAATATATGGCTACAGCTAGAGGAGAATATGTAAAAGTATATCTACTAGGACTTAAATATTGTATAAGTGGAGAGCTAGGCGCTAACTCTGCAGTAATTGCAAATACTTTATCTCTGTTAGAAACTGACGTATTAAATGCGTGGAATTATTGGAGTGAAGTAGGAGTTATAAAGATGGCTGCTATAGATAATATGAGTAACTATACTATAGAATTTTTAGATTTAACTAATAACCTTGAAGCTAGCAATAAAAAAATTGATATTCTTAAGGAATTAAATAACAATTCAATTAAGGATATGCTTCAAGATATAGAAAAACTTATAGGAAGAACCTTATCACCTAAAGAGATTGAAATATATTTAGGATGGCAAAAGGATTTTAACTTTTCACCTGAATTGATACTTCTTTTAATACAATACTGCGTATCTAAAGGTAAGGTTGATTATAGATACTTTGAAAAAATTGCTATGGCATGGCATGATGATAAAATTCAGACTGTTGAAGATGCCCAAAGTTTCATCACAAAGCATGAAGATAAATGGATTAATATAAGAAAAATTTTAAAATATTTAGGTATTAATACACCAGATATTATGAAGCCTCAAGAAGAAATACTTACTAAATGGCTAACAGTCTATAAATTTCCTCTAGATGTTATATATAAATCCTGTGATATCTGTTTTGAAAGACTTAATAGAGCAGACTTTAAATATATAGATGGAATATTAAACAGTTGGTTTAGAGATGGAATTTCAACTTTGGAAGATATCGAAAAGAAGGATAGAAAAAAACTGACTCATAAGCCTATAGTTAACAATAATTTATCAAATAAAGGCACCTTCAACAATTATGAACAAAGATCCTATAACTTTGAAGAATTAGAGAAACAATTACTAGGATGGGATAATAATGATTAAACAACATCATTCTGAAATAATGAAAATTTATGAAGATATTCGCAAATCTGAAGAAGATGCTTTAAAGTTAAGAAAAGAAGAAATTGAGCAAAAACTACCTATGGTTATAGAAATAGAGGACGAAATTAAAAAACTTTCTTTAAAATTATCCTTAGCAGCAATCAAATCTATGGATAACAAAGAAACCTTCATAGACTCTATAAAAGAAAAAATTATAGATCTTAGAATGAAAAAAGGTGAACTATTGGCTTCTAATGGATATGACGTTAATTACTTAACTTTAAAGTATAGATGTAATAAATGTAAGGACACAGGATATATCTATATAGAAAAGTGTAATTGCTATAAACAATATTTAGTTCAACTTTATTACAATAACTCAGATTTAAAGCATTTACTTAATAAAAATAACTTTAATAACTTTAACATAAATTATTTTACTAATAAGCTAAATAATAATGAAAAGGTAAGTTCTAGAATAAATATGGAACGTAACTATGAAAGAGCTCTAGAATTTATAAAAAGCTTTAACGATGTTGAAGATAATTTGCTTTTCTACGGTAATTCAGGAACCGGGAAAACTTTTTTATCTCATTGTATTGCTAAAGAGCTTATTGAAAATGGATATTTTGTAGTTTACAAAACCTCTGATGATTTAATTTCTGCTTTAAAAGAAGTTAAATTTAATAACAACAGTAATATGGAAGATTGTCTTATAAATTGTGATCTGCTTATAATTGATGACTTAGGCACAGAACAAATCTCAGACTTCTCTAAAAAAGAACTTTTTAATTTACTTAATACAAAGCTTTTAAAGCAAAAGAAAATGCTTATTTCCACCAATTATGCATTAAGCGAACTATCAGATGTTTATTCTGAAAGATTTACTTCGAGATTATTCGGTAATTTTAGTCTTTTTAAATTTTATGGAAATGACATTAGAATACTAAAAAAATCTAAAGTAAAGAAGGTAACATAAATTTTTATGTTACCTTTTCTCTATTCTACAAGATTTTCTTCATCTCTTCTTAATTCATTAATTATTATAGTAGTACAAGAAGCTATTAATATTCCATCTATTGTATCCATACTTCATTTTTTAGTATAACTTTTATATATGTTTTAAATAATACTATACCAATAAAAATAGTTAAGAGGTTGCCTAAAGTGGCAACCTCTTAACTATTTTTTTATTTTTTTAGCTAATATTGCTGCACCAATTGCGCCAGCATATCTAGCTAGTTTATCTGATTTTACTTCACTATTTAATTTACTACCAAGACTTTCTATAATATAGTCACATTCACATAGACCACCAGTTAAAAAATATTTTTCTCCTTCATCATGTTTTTTACACAATGAAGATACCTTTGTAACTACTGAGTCAATAATTGCAAATGCTATATCCTCTCTTTTTTTCCCACTTCCTATAAGACTTATGACTTCTGACTCTGCAAAAACAGTACACATTGAACTTATTGTAGTATTTCCTCCCTTGGAAGCTAAATTACATAATTCTTCTATATCTACTGATAATATATTAGACATAATTTCAATAAATCTTCCTGTACCTGCAGAACATTTATCATTCATTATAAAGTTTGTAACCATATCATCTTTAACAGTTATGATTTTAGTATCTTGTCCACCTATATCAATTACAGTACAATCTTCCCCTAAAAGATATGAAGCTCCCTTACCATGACAGGTTATTTCCGTTACTGATTTATGTGCATAAGGGACAGAAACTCTTCCATATCCAGTTGCTACTACTTTTCTATTTTCTTCATATATACACATAGACTTTAATTTTTCGTCTATAGTTTTTGAAGTTTCAATACTGCTCCATCCTGTAGGCATAACAAAAGTGTCTTTTAAACTATCATCTTCAAATATAGCTACTTTAGCAGCAGTAGATCCTATGTCTATTCCTATATAGTACACACCTATCTTCTCCTTTTAAAGCATTTCTATAAATGCAGCCATACGAGTTTTAAGTTGTCCAATATCTGATGTAGAATAATCTGTTTCTATACTCATGTATGGTATTTTCTTTTCTTCATTTACAAATTTCTTAATTCTATGGGTCTCAACATTATAAGTATGACAAGCTTGTAATGTTATATCTATAACACCATCAACTGAGAACTCGTCAACTAATTGGCTAATTAAATCTAATCTACCATCATTTGGTGCCATAACTGAGCATGGAATACTTAAATATTTTTCTGCTAATGCATCAATTGGATCTTTTGTTTCATCAACTAATCTAATTTTTTCTTTAATTCCAGAACAGTTCTCAAAACAAACTGCTACTCCACCACTTTCTTCAATGGCAGTTAAAACTTTGTCTGCTACTCCACCTATCGGACAACCAGTAATTAATATTCTTGGTCCATTTTTATAAGTATCCTTTTTTGCATCATAATTAGCTTTTATATCTTCTATTGTTTCTTTTAACATTCTATTTTGTTCTTTTTTATCAAAAGTATAGTGAGTTGCATCTATTATTTTATGAAGTTGTAATCCACTTATTGGTGCTGGATTTAATTTTCCCAATGAATAAAGCTCTTTTAACACAGTTCTTTCTTCATTACGAGTTTTAATTGCTTCTTTAAGTGCTTCTTCTGTTACTTTAACATTAAATTGGTTTTCAAGCTTTTCTATAAAATATTTGATTTCTTCTTTCCATACTTTAAGAGCATGTTCTCTATTAGTATTTTGAGGTAATTGCATAACATGTAGTGGTTTTATTTCTTCTAGATATTCATACATTTTCTTTTTTCCATCACAAGTAGTTTCTCCCACTATTAAATCTGAAAAATATGTATATGGACACTTGTCTGTTAATGCAAATCCATAGCTTGCTTTTATAAGTGGACATAAGTTTTTAGGTAAATGTTTTTCTGCATCTGGAATAGTTTCTTCACTAACAGCGCAAAGGCTTATTGGATATGCACCTGCCGCATATATAGCCTCTACTGGTGCAAAAGTACAAAATGTACCTACTACCTTTTGTCCTTTATCCTTTAACTCTTTAACTTTAATAAATCCGTTTCTTCTTGTTTCATTAAACTCTTCAAAGTTTTTTGGTAAATTATTCATTACAAACCCTCCAAATATATAATATGTGAGTAAAATATTATCTAGCCTTTATAAACACTTGAACTTTAATATCTTTTAGTTTTAATAATTCTATTCTTCAAAATACTTTAATTAAATCTTTCAAGCAGTCAATTCATTATCTTGTCCAATTTTATTGCTTTTTTATAAAATAAAATTATTAATATTAGATCTTTTACCAGTTGTTTTTGATTACAGTTTAAAAGCTCAACTATATGTAGTTGAGCTTTTAAATACAAAAGGAAAATTTTAATTAAAGGATAAACGACTATAACCAACTTCGTCTTGAGTTAATGTTAACATATATTTTGACAATTGTGAATTTTTGTTTTTCAATGATTATGTACCTATCTATAGATATATTAAATATAGGGTTCCCTAATGAAAATTTAACTTATGGATGATTTTAATTTCCATAACAAAAATTCTTTTCTATGAATGAAAAATTAAGAATGAAAGATACGAATTATGGTTAAAACTTCACGGTTAAGACCTTTGAAGTTTTTTGAGAATAAATTTTTTTAAGAAATTTACTAAGTGTGAATTTCATCCTAAATTTTTCATTCTTAATTATTAATCCTTAATTTTTAAGGGATTAAACTGTTTTTATAGAAAGCTTACTTTCCAGAGTATATATTAAGTTTTCAGATTGTATCCCTATACTCTTAGGATTATAAATAATTATTTTTATAGTATTTCTTCATAACGAAAAAAACTTGAATGTTTCCATTCAAGTTTTTCATGGAGCTGGCAATAGGAATTGAACCTACAACCTGCTGATTACAAGTCAGCTGCTCTACCGTTGAGCCATGCCAGCAATTATGGCGACCCAGAAGGGACTCGAACCCTCGACCTCCGGCGTGACAGGCCGGCACTCTAACCAACTGAGCCACTGGGCCATATTATGGTGGTCGCAACAGGGATCGAACCTGTGACCCTCTGCTTGTAAGGCAGATGCTCTCCCAGCTGAGCTATGCGACCATAATGGTGACTCCTAGGGGAATCGAACCCCTGTTACCACCGTGAAAGGGTGGTGTCTTAACCGCTTGACCAAGGAGCCAATGACGACTTTTTTATTTTTTATAAAATGGAGCTGGCAATAGGAATCGAACCTACAACCTGCTGATTACAAGTCAGCTGCTCTACCGTTGAGCCATGCCAGCTTATGTGGCGACCCAGAAGGGACTCGAACCCTCGACCTCCGGCGTGACAGGCCGGCACTCTAACCAACTGAGCCACTGGGCCATATGTGGTGGTCGCAACAGGGATCGAACCTGTGACCCTCTGCTTGTAAGGCAGATGCTCTCCCAGCTGAGCTATGCGACCACTAATGGTGACTCCTAGGGGAATCGAACCCCTGTTACCACCGTGAAAGGGTGGTGTCTTAACCGCTTGACCAAGGAGCCATATGTCATTTTACTTTTGTTAGGTCGGCGCTTTCCGCACACCCGACAAGTAATATAATACCTAAAATTCTTAACAATGTCAACAATTTTTCAAAAAAAATTTCACTTTTTATCATAAAAGCTCATTTCATATTATAAACCTAGATAAATCAACAACTTTACTGGCACTTTTCTATAAGAAAAAAGTCATAATTTGAAACTTATTATAAAATTTTAAAATAAACTTATATATTTCCTCACGATATATATTCTATTCTGAATTAAATAATTTATGACTAATATGTGATAAATTATTTATTGATGATTACTTGATGGTTTTATTAGTAATACTTATAATAAGTTTAACATTATTTTTTCTTTTTAGAAAGGAGATTTTATTTTGAAACATGACCTTATTATAGTTGGTGGCGGTGCTTCAGGAATTATGGCTGCTATTATGGCAAAAGACCTAGGCATAGATGTAGCTATACTAGAAAGTAATGATAGGATAGGTAAGAAAATTCTTACCACAGGAAATGGAAGGTGTAATATAACCAATAAAAATATAAATATTTTAAGGTACCATAGTGAAAATAAAACTTTTTTTAATAAGGTCTTTGAAAACTTTACATTAAAAAATACCGTAGAATTTTTTAATTCAATTGGTTTATATTTAGTTACCTTAGATAGTGACAAAATGTATCCTATGTCCTTACAATCTTCTTCTGTACTGGATGTTTTTAGATTTGCTCTAGAGGAAAGGGAAGTTCCTATTTATTTAAATCATAAAGTAAAAGAAATAAATTATAAGAACAAATTCATTATAGATTGTAATAATGAAAAAAACTTTATTTGCAACAAGCTTTTACTTTGTGCAGGAGGAAAAAGTGCACCTAAAACCGGTTCTGATGGTTCTGGTTTCACCTTGGCTAAAAAGCTAGGACATAATATAATAAATCCTATTCCAGCTCTTGTGCAGCTTAAATTAAATCATAATAAGTTAAAAGCACTATCTGGTGTTAAATTTGATGGAAATGCACATATATATGTAAATGATAAATTAAGAAGAAGTGAATTTGGAGAGGTATTGTTTACAGATTACGGTATTTCTGGTCCTCCTATTCTTCAACTTAGTAGAATTGCTTCTTATAATTTATCTAAAGGAAAAGATGTATCTTTAAAAATTGATATGATGAGTAATTTTTCAAAAGATGAATTAAAGAGATTTTTAGAAAATCATTTTGGAACATATTCATATAGATCTGTACATGATGCTCTTATAGGTATACTTAATAAGAAAATTATTCCTATAATACTTAAAGAAGCTAATATTGATAATATACATAAGCCTTGTTGGTCATTAGAGTGGGAAGAAAAAGAAATGTTATTATCCTTATTAAAAGAATGGACCTTTAAAGTAAATGGTACTAACTCCTTTGATAATGCGCAAGTTACAGCTGGTGGTATAGACACAAAAGAAGTAGATGAGAACACCTTACAATCAAAATTAGTTCCTAATCTATATTTTGCTGGGGAGATATTGGATGTAGATGGAGACTGTGGCGGTTTTAATCTTCAATGGGCATGGAGTTCTGCTTCAGTGGCAATCAAAAGCCTCAAGATGTTAGAACATCATAATAATAAATAGTAATCATTGTACCAAATTAAAGATTAATAATTAGTACTATAAAAAATAATAGTATTATTAAAAATAAATTTTAAAGTAAAAAAGCTAGTCTTATAGACTAGCTTATTTATATTTACTTGTTTAAAGCTTCTAATAATTTTTCTAGATCTAATCCATGAACTGTAGCTGCTTCTTCTAAAGTTTCTGCTTGTGCTGATGGACATCCTACACAACCCATTCCAAAGCTCATTAATACATCTACAGAATTTGCATGTTGTCTTACAACCTCACCTATTGTCATATCTTTAGTAATTTTCATAAATAACACCTCTTCCATTAATTATATATTAGGCATCTTTAACTAGTTATTTTAGATACCTTATTATTATCTTCTTATATGTTTTTTTTATCCTTATTGATTAACTTTATTATACAACACAACTTCAAAAAAAAGTGTAACTTTTGTTACACTTTTGTATTTTAAATAAAAATTTATATACCTACTAATTTTTATGATAAAATAACATCCTATTTTAGGATGCTATTCTACTATTTAAATAACGTCTTTTTTTATAAAGATTAAATTACTTATAATTAATAATGCTGCTACATATGCAATTATTATAGCTAATGAAAAACCTAAAGTTGAACCTTCAACAGGAGGAAGTCCAGCACCACTTATTAACGTATTTGAGTCATAAGCCGCAAGATTTAAATGACCAAATATAATGTATTTAGACCACCAATAGTTTTTAGTCAACATCATTATTGGCACACCTATTGAACTTGCTATAATTGATGTACTTAGAGCTATTCCAATCCCTTTAAAGATTGTAGCTAAACTAAAGGCTAAAGTTATATAAAATATATCTTTTGGTATTGAATATAGTACTGTCTTTATCAATATAGGCAAAGTATATCCACCTGCTGCTTTTGTCCCAAAGAAAGCTATACCTACTATTGATGATGAAATAAATATAACAACATAACTAATTAATAAGAATAATATTACAGTTACATATTTTGAAAATAATATAGCAGTTCTATTCCATGGACGTATTAAAAGTTGCTTTATAGTTCCGTCCTTCCATTCATCGGTAAATATTTGTGCTCCTAATATCATCGCAAACATACCTATAACAGAACTACCCCACATAATTGAGATTTGTATAAAACTTATATAGTCCATATTTATGCCCTTACTAGGACTTATAAATTTAATTACAATTGCTGATGCTATAACTATGACACTCATAAATATATAAAAATATGGTGCTGTTCGTTTTGTGTTTACCTTCATAATTTCATTTCTAATAAGTTGAATAAAACCCATAGTCTATTTCCCCTCCTTAGTCATACTTAAGAATACTTCTTCTAAGGATTGAGTAATTTGTTTCACTTCGTAAATTTTCAATCCACCATCAATTAATCTATTTATAATTAATGGAATTTCATCTCTTCTTAAATTAATTACAATTCTATTTTTTTCTACTTTTACAACACCAACAGAATTTATTAATTTTTTAGCTAAATCTATATTATCAACTTCAATTTCTACATCTAATTTTTCTTCTAAACTATTATTTTCATTTTTAATAGTACGTTCTCCTATTAATTTACCTTCTTGAATAACTATTATATTATCGCAAATAAGTTCTACTTCTGATAATAAATGACTTGAAATTATTATAGATATATTTTCTTTTTTAGCTAAGTATCTTAAATATTCACGAAGCTCATGTATTCCTTCAGGGTCAAGTCCATTAGTTGGTTCATCTAATATAAGAATTGATGGTTTATGTAAAAGTGCCTGTGCTACTCCTAATCTTTGCTTCATTCCTAGAGAATAAGTTTTTACTTTTTTATTTATTGCATCTTCTAACTTAACAAGTTTAACAATTTCGTTTATTCTCTCTTGGGATACTGGAGTTTTACTCATTCTTGCAAAGTGAATCAAGTTTTGCATTCCACTCATATATTTATATAATTCAGGGTTTTCAATAATTGCACCTACATGCTCTAAGGCTTTAATTTTATCTTTTCTAACATCATATCCTTCAATAAAAATATCACCTTTATCTATCCCTATAAGTCCAACCATCATACGGATTGTTGTTGTTTTTCCTGAGCCATTAGGTCCTAAAAATCCATAAATTTCGCCTCTATCAACAGAAAAGGAAAGGTCTTTAATTATTTTTTTCTTTCCAAAAGACTTATAGACATTTTTAACCTCAACTACCTTATCTGACATATTGTCTCACATCCATTTCTTTGTTTTGTAAAAAACTATTTGTCTTAAAATTTATAACTAGATGTCTAAAATAAAATAAGCTAGAATACTAGCTAGTTATTTTCTAAGACACCCTACGCTTTAAGTCTATATTTATTCTATAACTTTTATTTAATACATACCATTAATATAAAATTACAATATTATTAAATTATTTTAATATAAGTCTATATGCTATAAAAACAATTCACACAAATAAAAATAGTTCCTAACCTAAGTTAAGAACTACCTTTTTTATATATTAACAAGTTTAAATAAACTTATTCCAACAAATAAAATTCCCAGAATAAATAAAATTATTAAAAACCAATCTTTATTTTTAACTGCTAATAATGCTAATACTATTAAAGAAATCACAAGAATAATGTGACTCGGTATTGATAACTTAAGACTTCCTAATTGTATAGAGTCTAAAATAATTTTACTAAAAAAAATTAAACATAAGATTTTAAACAGTGAAATTATTATATTTTTATAGTTCGACTTCATATTTGTTCCTCCATTTAGAAAGGCTTACTACCAAACCACCATGAACCTTGAGAAAGAAGTTGAACATTCATATATTTGTTCATAACTTCACCAATAGCTCTAATATCCTCATATCTATATGCAATTTGATTACTACCATATCCAGTACTTACTGGCTCTTTTGTTTTATATAAATCATATTGTAAATAGCCATCAAATAAGAAACCAGCCGCTAATGAACCAAGACCTACTACAGATGCCCAGTTTGCAATTTTTGTTGCGATAACAGAACTTGCAATTGAAACTCCAACTAACGCCGCAGCGGCAATTAACCCACCTATAATTGTACAAATAGCACCAATTGTTGTTACCGTTCTGCTTACATTTAATTTGTTGGTAGCTACATAAATAGGGTCATATGAACTTAAACTTCGAATAGTTGGCTCTGCTAAGTTTTCATTAAACGTTTCAATTTTTTCTATTGGTATCTCTTCTCCGTTCATAACCATGTAATCATCATTTTTGTTGTATGTTAATCTATAACTTTCTCCCTCACTGGTTGTAGTTATAACTTCAACATTATCTTCGTCTATTTTTGTAATACTCATATCTATGGTTAAGCCTTGTTCTTTCGCTACTAAAGTAAATGAAGTATCATTTTCACTATACTCAATATTCGTAGCTATAATCCCTTGATTTTCATTTATAGCCATAGCCTGTTAAGTCGGTGATACGAGTACGCTAAAAGTAAATACACTTACTATATACATAGCGATTTTTTTTAATTTAGATTTCATTATTTATTCCCCCTTAAACTTTGATATACCAAAATCATACTATATTATCATTTAAATGTAAATAAAGTAATAATATGTTTATATGATGCAATTATCATATTATAAATAATGTTTATATAAAATGTTATATTTTGCATAAACATTTTATGTAAAACTACTATGTAGACTATATGTTTTCCTACTTCACGGAGTTATCCACAGATTTGACTTTATTATAATTTCCTATAAATAAAAAAAGCACATGAAAATCATGTGCTTTTTATTATAATCCATTTACAACCATTGTTTGATCTCTTCTTGGTCCTACAGATACTATTGATGTTCTAACACCAGTAAATTCTTCTACTCTCTTTAAATATACTTTTGCATTCTCTGGTAATTCTTGATAAGTCCTAGCATCTGCAATACTATCATCCCAGCCATCAAACTCTTCGTATATTGGCTCACACTTAGCGAGATCTTCTAAGCTTGCTGGGAAATAGTCTATAATTTTATCCTCAAATTTATATCCAACACAAATCTTTAATTTTTCAAGTCCTGCTAATGTGTCTATTTTAGTTACTGCAAAGCTTGTAAGTCCTGACACTCTTGCTGCTGTTTTTAATATTACAAGGTCTAACCAACCACATCTTCTGCTTCTTCCTGTTGTTGTTCCATACTCATGACCTTTTTCTCTTATCCAATCGCCAACTTTATCATTTAATTCTGTTGGAAATGGTCCTTTGCCAACTCTTGTAGTATATGCCTTAACTACACCAACTGCACTATTTATCATTGTTGGTCCAATTCCTGTACCAACACATACCCCTCCAGCAGTAGTATTCGATGAAGTTACATATGGATATGAACCAAAATCTATATCAAGTAATGTACCTTGAGCTCCTTCAAATAAAACTTTTTTATTCTCTTTTATAGCATCAAATATTCTAACTGATGTATCTTGCACATAGGGTTTTAACCTTTTACCATAATCTAAATATTTAGCATAAACTTCTTCTAATTTTAAAGCTTCTCCACCATAAAGCTTAGTTATAGCTTTATTCTTATTCGGTAAATATTCTTCTAATTTAGTTTTTAAAACTTCAGGCTTTACAAGATCACAAACTCTTATTCCATTCCTATCAACTTTATCACTATAGCAAGGTCCTATTCCCTTACGAGTAGTCCCTATATCATTTTTACCCCTAGCTTCTTCTTTTAATTTATCTAATACCTTATGATATGGCATTATAACTTGTGCTCTATCACTTACTATTAATTTATTTGGAGTTATGTTCTCTCCTAGTCCTTCTAAGTATTCTATCTCTTTAAATAATGCTTCAGGATCTACAACTACTCCATTACCAATTATATTTAATTTTTCTTTATATAATATTCCTGAAGGAATTAAATGAAGTTTATATTGCTTATCTCCTACCTCAACAGTATGACCTGCGTTGTTTCCTCCTTGGAATCTAACAACTACATCTGCTTTTTCTGCAAGGTAGTCTGTGATTTTACCTTTACCTTCATCTCCCCATTGGGCTCCTAAAACTACAAATGATGACATTCTAATTCCTCTCTTTCGTAAATTTATTTTTTATCATAATTTCCATTGATATATTTAAAAATACTCCTTTTCACTCTAGTTGGTGTATTATATTAAAAGGCTAAATGTCAATCTTTAGTAGGCCCAACTATAAAATATTATCTAAATTCTCCGTACTATTTATCTATGATTTATATTGTCAAAATGATAAGATACGGCTAATATAATTGTGAATATTTCCTTTATATTTTAAATTAATTTTCCTAATATATTAGTAAAAATTACTTACATTGAAACCTATTGTTGCGAATTACTTATAAAACTTTTATATATATTAAGATTATCTAAACTCCATATTCGCTCAGAAAAACTACCTACTTCAGTATCTTTTAATGCTTTATTCATGTCATACATTCTAGCATCGATTATATCTAAATGATGTAAAAGTTCAGCCTCTGGTATCATAGGCTTTTTAGGACTTCCATATTCAGGTTCATAGTGATGTGTTAAAATCATATGTTGTAAAAGCATTACTACCTCTTTATCAGCCTTTACTTCTATACCAGCTTTTTCTACTAAATTGATACCCAGTATAATATGCCCTAAAAGCTGTCCTTCTATTGTATACTGAGACACTATTCCTAAATTACTAGCACTCATTTCATGGATCTTAGCAATATCATGAAGTATTACGCCTGCATATAATAAATCCTTATTCAAGTGAGTATATATTTCTAATAATTTTTCACCTGCTTTTAACATTGTAGTAATGTGATATAAAAGTCCACCTTTTACTGCATGATGATTAGATTTTGCAGCAGGATAATGAAATAACTTATCGCCGCAATCATCTATAATTTTCTCTGTTATATTTCTGAGATCTTTATTTTCTATTTTACAAATATAATCTAAAACAATTTCATACATGTCTTCAGATTTATGTGGTGCAGTAGGAACAAATTCCTCTATATTAATATCATCACTATCATTTATTGTTCTTATCTTATCTATTTTTAACTGAAGCTTACCTCTATATTCATTTACTATACCTCTAACCTTCACTAACATATTTTCACTAAATAATGTTTCAATCTCAGGTGAAACTTCCCAAAGCTTTGCATTTATTTCCCCTGTGCTGTCAGTTAAATTAACATCTAAGTATTTATTTGTGGTGCTATTATTAGTTAGTTTACATTCTACGGATTTTATTAAATAATAATTCTCTATTTTATCGCTCTTTTCAAATTCGCTTATTTTCTTAATCATAAAGTCTCCATTTCTTTTACATTCCATACTGTATCTCCTTAAAATTAATCAATAATAATTATTTACTTCTATCATTAATATTATAATATATTATATAGCCTTCTACATAAAAATATATTATAATGAACTATTTTAAATTCTTTATTCTACTTATCTAAATTAAATCACAATTTCACATACTTAAAAAGACATTTTATTTTTAGATGTTTCTTCTAAAAAATAAAATGCCTAGATTAATTATTTTATAAACTGATATATTATAAATATTATTGCTACTATTGATGCCATTATAAAGAATATCTTCCATCCACTTACAGGAGTTTCCCCTTGTATTTCTCCTGTTTGACCATTTATATAATACTTATAAACTTTATTTTTAAAACTATAACTTGAAATCCATATAGGAAGTAATATATGTTTAAACTTCACATCTTCAAAGGAAGTTTTTATATTTACATCTCTAACTTCATCAGCATTTATTTTATCAATTACATCTGAATGTATTATTTTATTTATATGTTCTTTAGCACTATTAAATCCAGTAACATGGTTTATTCCATAACGTTCAGCATAAAAACCAGATATAAACTCAGGATTATAATGAACTAATTCTTTCAAATCATATGGTTTAATTCTATTCATCAAATTCCCATCAAGTTGAGTAGAAGCATTTATAAGTACATCATCAAAGAATTTGCTATAATTTCCACTAGTCTGTCTCCATCTGGTCCTTCTCTCCTGCCTTGTTTTAGCAACTTGTTTACCATTTTCATTTTCATAATAAGTTACTGTAACATAATAATATGTTCCAGCTTCTGCTGTGTATGTAGAGTATGTTTCTGTATCATATGTCCAAAATGGAATATAGATTCCTTTAAGCTTATCACTTTGATGTCCATGTTTTAATGCTCTAGGGGCAAAAAAATGCTTTCCTATCCATTGAGTAAACTTTTTTTTAGCTTCTTTATCTCCTATTTTAAACGGTATAAGTGATTCTGGTACTATATTGCTCTCTTCTCTTTTAACTATATGTGATGATCCACAAAAAGCACAAAATTGAGCAGTATTATTTTTTTCTAAAATAGTTTCTGCACCACAGCTATCACAATGTATAACCCTAGTTTCCGTTCCCCAATCAGTATTTTGTTTATTGAGAGTGCTATAAAAATCATGCTCCTCTATATTTCCACCTTCAGCTTCAATCTTTTTATTATTTGAACAATAAGGGCATGATAACATCTTTATATTAGGATCGTAAATCATGTTTGCACCACAACCACTACAAGTAAATCTATCAGTGCCTTTTTTTGATTTTACTTCTTCATCAATTTTACTATTCATAATCTCCCCCTAATAACTAAGATTTAGCACCACATTCTGGACAAAACTTAGCATTTAAATCAAGCTCTGAACTACAATTTGAACATAATTTTTTTGTATTTTGAGGTGAGCCACATTCAGGACAGAATTTAACTCCATCTTGTATTTCAGCATTACATTTTATACATTTAATTTTTAAGTTTATGGTTTCTCCACACTCAGGACAGAACTTAGAGTTTTTATCAATTTCTGTACTGCATTTTTTACACTTTACTGTCTCTCTAGTACTCGCAGCTTGATTAGAATTTACAGTGTTAAGAGCGTTATTCATCATAGTTCCTATAGCAGAGCCTGCTCCTAATCCTGCACCCATTCCTGCAAATCCATTACCTTGATTTTGTGCTGCATCTCTTATTGCTTCAGATGCTTGATATTTGGCATATTGATCAATATTTCCTATAACTCCCATAGAAGTTCTCTTATCCATAACTTTTTCAACTTCTTCTGGAAGAGATATATTTTCTATAATAATATTTGTAAGACTAAGTCCCATAGCTTCAAAACGAGACTTTAATTTAATGGTGGATTGTTCTCCAAGCTCATCATAATATCTAGCAAGATCTAGCGCTGCTATATTGGTTTCTGCAAGTAAATCTGACATTCCAGAAACAATTAGTCTTTTTAACTGTCCATTTATATGCTCTGTATCAAAAATTTCACTAGTACCAAATATTTCTTTCATAAATATTACTGGATCTAAAACTTTAAAAGAATAAATTCCAAAAGCTCTAAGTCTAAGCATTCCAAATTCAGGATCTCTCATCATCACTGGATTTGTAGTACCCCATTTTTGATCCGTAAATTGCCTAGTATTTACAAAGTATACTTCTGCTTTAAAAGGAGAATTAAAACCATATTTCCATGATTTTAGTTTTGTTAATATAGGTAAATTCTGTGTAGTAAGCTCATATAATCCGGGAGTAAATACATCTGCAATCTGTCCTTCATTTATAAATATAGCTACTTGCGATTCCCTAACTGTTAACTTTGCACCCATTTTTATTTCTTTGTTCATTACTGGAAATCGATATACAATAGTATCTAAATTACTATTTGTCCATTCTATTACCTCTATAAATTGGCCTTTTAAAAAATTAAATAATCCCATAATAAATCCTCCTTCTAACTATAGTTGTCAATGTTTAATTATAAGCTAAAAACTTACATTAAAGTTTAAAATCTATATAATTGATTTAATTTTATCATATGATTTTCCTGTTATCTATATAAGTAAAATAATTCTTCAAAAGTCATTATATTATGAAATAAAAATACATAGCATTCTAGCTATGTGTTTTTATAAAATTAATATATATGTAAAAATAATTGATGTTTTTTAGTATTGTGATTATATCTATCCAATTCACAATTGTGGATATTTCTCAGCAAAAGCTGAGAAATTTAAAATTATTTATTTTTCAAGTGATGTAACCACTTCTTATAAAGAACTAGCAATTGTATTGCTAGTTAAAAAAATTAGTTTAAGAAATTAATTCGTAAAGAATTAATTTCAACCATAATTGTGAATTTTGCATTGTGAATTATTTAAAGTTGTGAATTGAAGTGTTTAGATAAACATTTGCATTTGGCTATGGATTAAGCTTTGAAGTAATATATCTATATATTTATTTCTTAGGAAATTATTTAAATGTTTTCTTCTTTATCACTAGCTACTAATTCTAATTCAGCATGTCTAACTAATCTTTTATTATCCTCATCTTTGAACTCCTCAAGTATGAGTGTAACAATATCAACTAATATCCAAATACCAAATCCACCTAAAGTTAAAAACATAATTATAGCCGTTCCTGCTTTTCCTACATAAAATCTATGGACACCTAAAAATCCAAATAAAATACATAGTACTAAAGTAATGTACCAACTTTTAATACTAACTTCTTCATATAAAATTTGTCCACAGTTTTTACATCTACTTAAATTTTCTTCATTACTGTAATTGCACTTTGAACATACCATAAAACTATCTCCTCTATATAAGCTTCATTAATATAATTTATGATATGTTCATAATGTATATAACTGAAAATGCTTAAAATTTATCTAATAAAAACTTAAAAGTAACTATAATTCTTTCATAAAAAGGTAGACCTACTTAAAGGCCTACCTTATATTTATCTTAGTCTCATTTTGAAAATAAGTATTTTCGTCATACTGTGTCGTCAAAATTTTATGATATCTAGAATCTATCCACTGTCTGATAGAAAATATACCACTGATTTTTGACTAGTTATTTTCTTTCATATGGTCTAGTTAGAAAATAGTTGAGTTTCATATGCCTTTAAATCTGAATCTCTAAATACTATACCTACACCTATTTTCTTAAATTCTTTATTTAATATATTAGCTCTGTGACCAGGTGAATTCATCCACTGTCCAACTATGTAACTAGCTGTAACACTAGCTTTATCTCTACCTTGACTCATTTGAATATTTTCACCAGAGGCTGTCCAATTTGTATAACCATTAATTTTCATCAAATTAGAAGGACTTCCAGAGATAGGAGAATTGTGATCAAAGAAGTTATTCTCTAACATTTCAGCAGATTTAATTCTAGCTATTCCTCTTAGTTTTTCTTCCATAACAAGTGGGGCTAGTCCCTGTTTTTCTCTCTCTATATTACATAATCTTAAAACTTCATCTTCAACTGCGTTTAGATATTCATAGTTACCTGATTTTACAGTATTATTTGTAGTTTCCGTTTTCGGTTTAGAAGCTGGCTTTGAAGTTTGCTTTGGAGTTGATTTAGGAGTTGATTTAACATTCGATTTAGCGGCATTTTTATTTGAACTTACAGTCTCTTTTTTCACTGGTGAAGCTGCCGGCTTTTTGCTTTCTTCAACTTTTTTATTATCTGTTACTGGCTTGCTTTGTTCTACAGTTTTATTAACAGCTACTGTATACTCTTGTACTTCACTAGTTGAGTTTTTATTATCATCTACTTTATTAGATTCAACCTTATTATCTGATACTTGTTTACTTAAAGTTTTATTATTAACCTCTTTTTTATCATCACTTTTTATTTTACTTTCTGCAATTTTTGATTCTTGTTGAATCTCATCCTTAATAGATGTCTCCGTATCTTGTTTAGCATTACTGCACCCACCTAATACAGTAGCTAAAGCTATAAGTATTACTACTACATTATTTTTTCTTCTTAGCATAAAAATTTCCCCCCTATGTATTTTTTATAAAGAAATTTAATGTTTGGTTTTAAGTATAATTGTATTTATCTTAAAATTCATTATTAAATCCTTTCCTATATAACCAAACATAACCAGAATAAATACATAAATCAGAATATAAGAACAAATTTTACAATTTTTATATAAAAATCCATGCATTTAAGAATAATAGTGTAACCCCTCATTTCTCCCTGATATGGAGTTTCAAATTTTCATTTATGTAATAATATTTATCCAATAATAATCTTAATTTCCATAAACTTCTTGGCATTATTTTTTTAAATTGTTCATAAGTCTAGCCTTTTTATGATTTTAGGCATATAAAAAGGAAGTAGTTTCCTACTCCCTATGGATTATATCTAATGATCCAAACTTACTATATTGTCCAAGCCATGCTAATTTTACTGTACCTACAGGGCCGTTTCTTTGTTTAGCAATTATACATTCAGCTACGTTTTTATCTTCACTTTCTTTGTCATAATACTCATCTCTGTATAAGAACATAACAAGGTCAGCATCCTGCTCAATAGAGCCTGATTCTCTAAGGTCTGAAAGCATAGGTCTATGGTCAGCACGTTGTTCAGGTGCACGAGAAAGCTGTGATAATGCTATTACTGGACACTTCAGCTCCTTAGCAATAGCTTTTATACTTCTTGATATTTCTGAAACTTCCTGTTGTCTACTTTCTCCACCACTTCCACTCATAAGCTGAAGATAGTCTATTAAAATCATATCTATTCCATGCTCCATCTTTAATCTTCTACATTTAGATCGCATCTCCATTATAGATACACCTGCTGTATCATCTATAAATATTTTTGCATCCGCCAGTGGTCCAGAAGCCCTTGCGATATTTTCCCAATCTCTTTCATCAAGATTTCCCGTTCTTAACTTAAGCATATCTACATTTGCTTCAGCACATAAAAGTTTATAGGCCAATTGCTCTTTGCTCATCTCTAAAGAAAATATAGCAACACTTTTGCCTGCTCTAAGCGCAGCATGTTGAGCTAAGTTTAATGCAAAAGTAGTTTTTCCCATAGAAGGTCTAGCTGCTATAAGAACCATATCACCACTTTGAAATCCTGATGTCTTTTCATCTAAATCTTTAAATCCAGATGGTACACCTGTAGTTTCTCCTTTATTGTTATAAATTCTTTCTATTTCTTCAAAGCCTCTTTCAAGTACAGTGCTCATAGGCTCAAAATCACTTGTATTTTTCTTTTCTGATATATTAAATACATTTTTTTCTGCTAAATCTACTACTGCATCAACATCATCTTGCTTATTGTAGCTTGTTTCTATAATCTCTGTTGCACTTCTAATAAGCCTTCTTAAAGTTGACTTGTCTTCAACAATCTGTATGTAAGAGGTAAGATTGGCAGTAGAAGGTACAGAACCACTTATTTCTGTAATATAAGATATTCCTCCTGCCTCATCTAGCTTTTCTGTGGATCTTAAATGCTCTATCAAAGTTATCATATCTACAGGTATATCCTTTTGATATAACTCCTTTATAGATTTAAATATAATTTTATGTGAATCTCTATAAAAATCTTCACCTTCTAAAGTCTCAGCAGCTGCAGCAATGGCAGCTTTATCTATAAGCATTGACCCTAGAACGGATTGTTCTGCTTCAAGATTATGAGGCATACTTCTAAGAGGTGCGTTCATGACATCATCTCCTTAAACACTCTTATATTAATTATAACCCTGCTAATAAAAGTTATAGCAGGGTTATAATTAATTTTTTAATTTAAATTATATTCGAATATATATTAAAATACAATCTCTAATAGTTCTTCTATAGTTGATACAGCTATAACTTGTATATCTGAAAGTCCTAGAGGTACTTCATTTATATTATCCTTAGGAATGATAACTGTTTTGATGCCTTTTCTTCTAGCACCATATACTTTTTCAAATATTCCCCCTACTGGCTTAACCTTTCCTCTCAGTGATATCTCTCCTGTAATTGCTATATCCTGCCTTAATGGTTTATCTAGTAACGCACTTATAATACATACAGTTATAGCTACTCCGGCTGAAGGGCCATCTATATTTCCTCCTCCAACTACGTTAACATGTATGTCATAATCCTTAATATCTTTATTTGTAATTTTTCTTATTACTGATGCTGCATTAAACACTGAATCTTTTGCCATGCTTCCAGCGGTTTCATTAAACCTAACTACTCCTGCCCCCTTAGTTTTAGCTTCAAAAACTGAAGCTTCAATTTCTAAGGTTGAACCTAAATATCCAGCTACTCCTAAACCATAAATTTGACCTATTTCCTTATCATTAGTAAGCACTACTTCTTCGTAAGGTTTTAATCTACTAATAGATATAACCTCCTGTAAAGCTTTCATGGTTATTGTAGTTCTATAACTACTATCATCATCATTATTATATAATACATAACCATAAACATCAGCTAATATATTTACAGCTTTTCTTCCTTCAATAGTATATCTGCTAATTTCTTTAGCTACATTTTCTTCAAGGTTAACATTAAGCTTATTAGCAGCATTTTTAACTATATTCTCTATATCTCTTGGCGATAATGGTTCAAAATACACTTCAGTACATCTTGATCTTAATGCTGGATTTATCTCACTAGGTTCTCTAGTAGTGGCCCCTATAAGTACAAAATCTGCTGGTGCACCATTATCAAATAAATATTTTATATACTTTGGAGTTTGTTCATCATCAGGATCATAATAAGAAGATGAAAATTCAACTCTCTTATCTTCTAAAACCTTTAATAATTTATTTTGAAGAATACTGTCTAATTCTCCAATTTCATCAATAAATAATACTCCACCATGAGCATCTGTAACTAAGCCTGGCTTTGGTTCAGGAATTCCCACTTCTGCTAAATCTCTTTTACTTCCTTGATAGATTGGATCATGGACAGAACCTAAAAGAGGATTTGCAATTTCTCTAGGGTCCCATCTTAATGTTGTTCCGTCTACTTCAACAAATTTAACATCTTCATTATAGGGAGTATGCTTAAGCTTTTTAGCTTCTTCTAAGGCTAATCTTGCAGCAGTAGTTTTTCCTACTCCAGGCGGTCCATATAGTATAATATGCTGAGGATATGGAGAAGCCATTTTTGATATCAATGATTTTATTGCTCTTTCTTGTCCGATGATTTCTGAAAAACTTTCAGGTCTTAGCATAGACATTATATTTTTAGTAAGTTTTTTAGAGTCTAAAATCTCAAGCTCTGCATACTTTCTAAGGGTTTTTGCATTTTCAGGACCCTTTTGTTTTTTAATTATTGAAAGTCTTACCTCATCTACATACTTATCTTGTTTCTCTATTAAATATTGCTCAACATCTTTTTCTATTTTATTTTGAACATATCTTTTAGCAACTATATCTGCTAACAGTTTGCTTGTCTCTTCTAACACCTCTGACATATTAGCGCTATTAGGAACAATATCTATGCCCTTTCCATTACTTATAATCTTATTTGCTGCATATAATCTTCTATTAACATCATGACTATCTATGTGTTTTTGAAGCTTAAATTTAACTATTCTTGACTTTATAGTGCCTTCTTCTATCACCTTATACATCAATTCGTATAATACATCTACCTGCATATCAAGTGGTAATATCTTATCCATATCGTTACTGTACAGGTCATTAACTGATAATATATTCAAATTTAATCCGCTTTAGTAAGTGTACCAAGCACTACACCTACTAAAGCGTTTCCTCCCTTCAGTTTATAAAATTACTACTGTTCACTAACAACAACCTTAATTTTAGTAGATACTTCAGGATATAGTTTTACTTCTATCTCAAAAGCTCCCATAGTTTTTATTGTATCTGTTACTATTTTCTTTTTATCAATATCTACATTATATTGTTTATTTAAGGCTGTAGCTATATCCTTGCTTGTTATAGCTCCAAATAATCTTCCATTATCTCCAGATTTAGCTGTTATTTTAACTTCCTTATCTTTAAGATCTGCTGCTAATTTTTGAGCCGCCTCTATTTCAGCTAACTTTTTCTTTCTTTCAGCTTCGTTCTTTTTATTTAAAACATGCATATTGGCATCATTTGCCTCTTGAGCTAATTTTTTAGGGAATAAAAAGTTTCTTGCATATCCATCTGATGCATTTACTACATCCCCTTTTTTCCCTACTCCCTTAACATCTTGTAATAATATAACTTTCATTATTTTTCACCTTCCCTTAAGTATTTATCTATAGCTTCTTTTAGCATTTCCTCAGCTTCGTCTAAAGTTACAGATTTTATCCTGGCACCAGCCATCATTAAGTGACCACCACCACCTAAGGACTCAAGTATAACTTGCACATTTATATCCCCAAGAGATCTTGCACTAATATATGCATCTAATCCCATTTTAACAATAACAAAGGATGCTTGGATACCTGTAATATTTAGCAGTTCATCCGCTGCTTGTGCAGTTAATACAGTATTTTCTATATCTGGTGGACACTGTGCAATTGCTAATCCATTATCAATTTTAGCATTTTTCATTATCTCTGTTCTTAAAATATAATGATTTAAATCCTCACTAAAAATCTTTTTAACCTCAGTAGTATCAGCACCTAACCTTCTTAAAAAAGCTGCTGCTTCAAAGGTTCTAACTCCAGTCTTAAAATGAAAATTTTTAGTATCTAAGCAAATTCCTGCAAGTAAGCTTACTGCTTCCACTGGTTTTAATGATGGCTTTTCAACCATATATTGTAGAATTTCTGTAACTAATTCGGAAGTTGAAGATGCATAAGTTTCTATATAGCTTAGTAAAGTATTTTGAATATAATCTTTAGCCTTCCTATGATGGTCTATAATTACTACTCTTTCAAAATTATTTACTATATCCATTGATAGTACATGACTTTCGTTATGAACGTCAACTAGAATCAATATACTTTTATCATCCTTATAATCTAAGCATTGTTCAACACTAACAAAAGTTTCTTTGTAATCGTCATCTTTTTCTAGTCTCACCAATAACTCTTTAATTGAATTATTATGTTCATCTAATACAATATTACATTCTTTTCCTATAGATTTTACAGTACTGTATAGTCCTACAGCAGCTCCTATAGAATCAAGATCAGGGTTTTTATGTCCCATAATATAAACATTACTACTTTCGTTTATAAGTTCAAGTAGTGCATGAGCTATTACTCTAGCTCTTACTTTAGTCCTCTTCTCTATCTCTTTAGTTTTTCCTCCATAGAAAGATAATTTTTCAAAACTTTTTACAACTGCTTGATCTCCACCACGACCTAATGCTAAATCTTTTGCAGCTTCTGCAAATTCTAGATTTTGGGCTGGAGTACTTCCTCCTCTACCAATACCCATACTTAATGTTACTGCTAATTTATTTCCAACATTTATTTCTCTAACATTATCTAAAATATCAAATTTTTTTTCTAATTCTTTTTCAATATACTTGTCTTGGACCGTAAGTACATATTTATTAGATTGATATTTCTTAATCATAGCATTAAGATTTTGACCATAGCTATTTATTGTTCTTTCAATATCTGCTTTAAGCTGAGGAGCACTATCTTCTACTGTATTTTTTATCACATCATCTAAATTATCTACCTCAATTAATATGACACTTTCTTTATTATCACTAATATCTTTTATTAACTTAATTTTTTCAGTTACATCATAAAAGTATAAAAGTACTATTTTATCATTTTCACTTTGAGAAATTTCAGTATCTACTACATTAGTATAAATATCATAATAATCATCTGCAATATTTACTGCCTTATAAGAATTTTTCTTACCTTCTAATATCTGCTTTACGTTAAATTCTTTTACAACTTCTTTTATACTTTCACCTATTATTTGTTTTCCATCAAGTTTTACAGAAATATTTTGGTTATACCAAAGTATATTTCCTTTTCCACTTATCATTATTAATGGAAATGGTAGGTTTGAAAGTGTACTTGTAGTAGCTACATCCATCTTAGAAGATATGTTTTCTATAAACTTTTTCCACTCATAGTTTTTAACCTTTGAATTCTTTACATTGTATACAACTAATATTAAATAAAACACTAATGAAATTAACGCTATTTCATAATGTTTTAACCAAAACAATAGTAGTATAAACAAAGCTATTACAACCATATAAAGCTTATTATTATTAGTAAAATAACTGTAATTTTCTTCTTTAATTTTCATATAAAGCTCCTTTACCTTCTTAATATTCTATATGGATCTAGCTTCCTAAAATCTAGAATCATTTCTCCTATTCCTACTAAAATATATATATTTGTTAGTTTTAAGAAAAAAGTAAATATTATTATAATAAAGGTTAAAGTCTTGGAAAATTTCTTTTTATGAATTAAATAATAGCTAATTGTTGCTACACCATTTATTGCAAAGGTCATTATAGCAAATCCAGATGTTGCTATAAGTATATAATTACCATTTATTATGCCCTTAGATTGAAGAATAATTGATAAGCAAACTAAAGCTATTAACAATGCTCCAAATAAATTAGTTATATAAAAATGCGTAAAAGAAAGAACATTAACTGATTTTTCTTTTAATCTGCTTAAAACTACCCTACTAATAGTCATATTAATATAGGCAGAAATAAAGTTGTAAAATGCTATACCTATGGGAATATATCCTATAAGAACATCCTTAGTTAAAAACTTTTCCATTTGATCCATAAATATAAGACGTTCTTCAGAAATCCCCATATCTAAATAAGCTTTTTTAGTAAGTTCTAAAGATTCCTTCATATATTGCGATGTAGTTATGAAAAAATTATTCAAGAAATCCATTATGCTTTTCTTTTCAACTAGCCATATTGTAAATAATAAAGTTAGTACAGTAGATAAAATTCCTGATAAAATTAACGCTATTAGAGTAAAATATGAACTTTTTTCTGACTTAATACAATATCCTAAAGTTAAACCTACAATAGCGTAATCTAAGGCAGCTGTAATTGCTGTTATAGGATTTATTACAAAGCAGGTTAAAATAATACTAACTACAATACAACTAATAGTAGTCTTAAAGTCTTGTCTTAAATAAAGTACGGTAATTGGTATTGGAAGAAGTGCTGTTCCTACTATAGACAATACTGGAACATATGCTGTCATAATAATTAGAATAATTATAAATACTGACATAAATGCTGCTTCCATTATAGATTTAGTGCTATATTTTTGATCTTTCATTCTTTCCTCCGTTAGTTTCTCTCTTTTAAATGATTGTAAAGCTTGCTTAAATCTTTACCTTCTCTTTCTAAGTTATCTTCTTCAACTATTCCTAATTTAAGCTTTCTTTTCATACTCTCATCTACTGCTAAATGAGAATATCCTAGCCTTTCCGCTAACATATACAATATTATTATTGCACCTGAAATGCAATCTAAAATAGCATCTTGAGCTACATTGCTACCTTTACTTAGCAATTTAAAAAAATCTCCTATAACACATAACAGCTCAGCTTTTAAATTTTCAATAATCTTTACACTAGACATGATATTAAAATCTTCTTTTCTCATATCCCCAATCCTTTCCTAAGCTATAAATCTATTTTAGTTTTTTTTCAATATTTATGCAATAAGATATTGACATTAGGAGCATTTTATTATAATTTATAAAGTTACATAAATATATTTATAAATTAATTAATGTATTATAGCCATTTACATATTATGGTTTATATTATACTATAAAATTCAAATTAAACCTACAACTCTATATTTAACATTTATTTAAAATCAATTTCTATATAAAACAAAAGCAGCTTCCTTTCGGTTGCTGCTTTACTTTATTTACTATTCTGTTGTGAATGGTAATAAAGCTATGTTTCTAGCTCTCTTGATAGATACAGTTAACATTCTTTGGTGCTTAGCACAGTTTCCAGAAATTCTTCTTGGTAATATTTTACCTCTTTCTGTAACGTACTTTCTTAATTTATTTATATCTTTATAGTCAATAGCTGTAGCTTTATCTATACAGAATGAGCAAACTTTTCTTTTAGCTCTTTTTCTATTTCCGCCTTTTTTACGATCCATTGCCATTACGCTCTCCTCCTTACCTATTAAAATGGAATGTCCTCGCCATCATCCATAGGAGTTATATCAGTTGATACAAGATCATCCTGTGGGAATCCGCCGTGGTCATAATTGTTAGTTCTTGTATTCATATCTGATGATTTTTCTCCCCATTCAAGGAAATGAACTTCATCAGCAACAACTTCAGTTACATATCTTCTTGTACCGTCTTTTGCTTCATAAGAACGAGTTTCTATTCTACCAGCTACACTTATAAGTTTACCCTTACTCATATAGTTAGCAGTGCTCTCAGCTTGCTTTCCCCAAACCACTACTGGAATGAAGTCTGCTTCTGGTTGCCCTTCTTTCTTAAATCTTCTGTTAACGGCAACAGTAAAAGTGGTTACAGCTGTTCCTGTACCTGGAGTAAATTTTAACTCTGGGTCTTTTGTTAATCTTCCGATTAAAACAACTTTATTCATAAAAACACCACCTACTAGTTTTCTGGATTGATTATGATATGTCTTATAACAGTGTCATTGATTCTGAATACTCTATCTAACTCTTTAGGTAAGTCAGCTTCTGATTTGAAGTTGATTAGAGTGTAGTGACCTTCATTAACTTTTGCGATTTCGTAAGCAAGCTTTCTCTTACCCCAAACGTCAACATTTTCGATCTCTCCACCATTGTTCTCTATTACACCTTTAAATTTTTCGATATTAGCTTTAACAGCTTCCTCGTCTAATGATGGGTGTAATATGAATATAGTTTCATATGCTCTCATTAGTTTCACCTCCTCCCCTCGGACTAACGGCTGTGCTATACACAGCAGGGATTACATCAATACATTTTACCATTTTAAAATTAAAAAATCAAGTAAAATATAAATAATTATTATTTTATGTAGAATTTTCTACATATTTAGGAATTTATTTAATTATGCCCCATAAATAAACTTATTTATTCTTCGCCTTCTTTTATTACCTTTTTTATAGAACTTTCAAATTTACTTCTAGGAAGCATAATTATTCTTTCACATCCTAGACATTTTATCTTTATATCAGCGCCCATTCTTATAATTTTCCATCTCTTACTTCCACAAGGGTGAGTTTTTTTAGTTTCAACAATATCATTTATATCAAAATCTTTCATAAAATTATCATCCCTTCTATTGCCTTAATTTTTTAATGGTTTTTCATATAAAAAACAAATTAAATTACAATATTAAAATTTCTTTTCTAAATTTATTATACTATACAAAATAAATAAAAAATCAATAATCTTTATATAAATATTATCGGTTTTTCTATATAAAATATGATCAATTTATTAGAAATTACAATATAAAATATTACTTTTGAGCTTTATAAAAAATTAAAGATTGTACATAAACAAAGAAATTGCATAATTTTTATGCAATTTCTTTGTTTATAGATTTATCTTTATAAGATAAATAACTAAAAGATGAAGAGGATAAAATACATAAAATGCATATTTTATATTCTTACCTTTTTTACCATTATAATATTTTATTGGTATAAGAGCTAATATAGAAAAAAGTTGTTCCCACATTTGGAGATTTAAAAGTGCTATTAATGGAACACCATAAGCTAACATATACAACATATAAATTATTTGAGAGATACCTATAAGAAGTATCTGCTTTTTAGCCATTTTATTAAAATTATCATGATATTTGAAGAAAAAGTATATCATAAATATTCCCATAAAATCTCCATCTATACGCAGGAAAAATGCTAAAATTGCAATCCTCCAAATGATGATAATATTATGTTTTAACTTTAAACTATCATATAGCCATATAGCTATAAGCCCTAAAAATAAATCAAAAATAGTGTTTAGTGCTAGAAAGTTTTCTCCAAAAGCTTGTCTAAATACGGTAATAAACGGTAATTGAGATATTAAAGCAATTATTAATAATCTTAAAGCATATTTTTTTCTATTTCTTGTTTTTATATAGCCCTCAGCAATAAAATAGCAAAATATAGGAAAAGCCAACCGACCTATAATTTTAAAAATCATAATTTGCGGATAAAAAACAGTACCTATATGATCTAAAAGCATTGTTATCATAGCAAAAATCTTTAGCTGAGTTGAATTCATTTCTATTACCTCCATAAATTTATTTCTCAATACAAATATAAACTCTATTTTTAAGGGTAAGTTTAAATTTTTGATTCATCTTAAAATTCTACAAAACATGGTTAGTATGTTATGCTAAATATAACTATGTTAGTAAATTTTAAAAAATATTTCCAATAGAATTTATAGTTTATATTACTTTAAAAGTTTAGATTAACATATAATTTATTTAATACTTAAAAATGATATTTTTTATAGTTAAAAGTACTAGTATATCTCTATATAGAAAAGCCATTAGTTATTATTTTGAAATATAAATAATAACTAATGGCTTTTC
>NZ_DDOV01000084.1 GCF_002341865.1 Clostridium sp. UBA2485
ACCAATCTATAGTTATTGAGGATTTAAAAGTTAAGAACATGCAGCAAAATCATAAATTAGCTAAAGCTATAAGTGAAGCTAGCTGGTCAGAATTTAGAAGGATGCTAGAATACAAAGCTGAGTGGTATGGAAGAGAACTTATAATAGCACCTAGTAATTATGCTAGTTCTAAGTTATGCTCTGAATGTGGCTATAAAAATGAAGAAGTAAAAAATCTAGCACTTAGAGAATGGACTTGTCCGAATTGTGGTGTACATCATGATAGAGATATAAATGCTAGCAAAAATCTACTGAAATTATTAATGTAATTTTGGTATTATAATGAGGTTGGTTCGACCTTTTGAGCGTGGGTAAACTTGCTCCGTTGGGAGTATTGACCACGAAGCTACTACTTCAATGAAATAAGTGGTAGTAGTTCACTATTCTCTTGTTTGTAACAGAAAATAGCTAATATAGTTATTGTGGTTATTGATGTTATTGAAAGAACCACGATGCAAAGGATGATATTACCCATTATATCACCTCACATAAGCTTTAATAAGCCCTATAATCCTCTCATGTTTAGATACAGAGGAGGTAATTACGTATATAATATTGTATCTAAATTGTTATATCTAAATTATGGGACAAAATCTAAATAAATATTCAAATAATTATAACTAATTATCATTATTCTATTGAGGAATTTTTGATTTTGGTATATAATTAGATTGTGAAAAAAATATTTTGATACTCTTCAGGGCGGGGTGTAAGTCCCCACCGGCGGTAAAGCCCGCGAGCCGAGAGGCATGATTCGGTGAAACTCCGAAGCCGACAGTATAGTCTGGATGAAAGAAGATTGTGTAAGAATTATTCTGCCCTGACGTATTTTTATATGTCAGGTTTTTTAATTTTTATATGATTCCTAGAAGTTGTATAAATTTGGGAGGTATTTAAAATGAGAAAAAATTTTACATTAGATAAGATGATTAAACTTTCATTATTATCAGCAATTGCTTTTATACTTATGTATTTTGATTTTCCGGTATTACCGACTTTTCCATGGCTTAAGATGGATCTTAGTGATGTGCCGGCATTAATGGGAGCATTTGCTTTTGGACCATTAGCTGGGGTAATAATAGAAGCTTTTAAGAATGTATTAATATTAATACTAAAAGGAACTCATACTGGATTTATTGGAGAATTAGCAAATTTTTTAATTGGGATTTCATTAGTTTGTCCAGCAGCATATATTTATCATAAGAATAAAACTATAAAAACAGCATTAATTTCAATGAGTGTAGGTCTTATATCTATGGAGATAGTGGGAGTACTTACAAATGTATTTTTATTAATTCCACTATATATGCCAGGTATGCCACAAAATGAGCTAATAAAATATGTAATGTATGGAATAGTGCCATTCAATGGAATAAAAGCAGTAATAGTTTCAGCACTTACATTTATATTATATAAAAGAGTTTCTGTATCAATATTTAAAGTGGAACCTATGGCTAAAAAATTAGATAGAAAAATAAGCTAGGATTTTATCCTAGCTTTTTATATGTCATGAATGAGTTATATTATCTTATTAATATTTTAGTCACTGTTAAAAAATAATAAATATTCTAAAAGGATTTTTTACTTACTGAGAAATTTATGAACATTTTAACATAAAATAAAAAACCGTGATGATTATTCACGATTCTTTAAATATCTCTTTTCCACATTATAAGTCCATCTTCTTTATTATCTTCGTAATAACCTTTTCTAATCCCTTCAACTTTGAATCCATGACGTTCATAAAGTTTTTGTGCTGCTATATTTGAAGCTCTAACCTCTAAAGTCATAGCAGTTACACCTTCATCTTTACATATAGATTCAAGACTATCAAGAATTATATGACTATAGCCCATCTCCCTATATTCTGGATGAAGAGCTATATTAGTTATATGAGCCTCCTCAAAAATAATCCACATTCCACCAAAACCAATAACTTTATCATTATTTTTTAAAGTTACATAGCGAGCAAATTTATTAGTTAATTCTTTTTCAATGGATTGTAAACTCCAAGGAATAGGAAAGCTTAATGATGATATTTCTTGAACATATTTAGTAGTCTTAGCATTCATTAATTCAGTATATAGACTATCCATTACTTTTCATTCTCTCTTCATATTCTCTTTCTGCTTGAGAAAGTCTTAAATAAATTGGAGCAGTAGCATATATATCATCTTGTATTCCATCACTTAAATATTTTATGCCTATTTGTCCTAAAGAAGCTGCTCTTGCTAAATTTAGATGGGATGGAGCGAAATTAATATTTTCTAATTCATTAGAAAGCTTTTCTTTAAATTTATAAGTTCCATCACCTATGAAATATATAGATTCATCTTTTTCCTTTAAAGTAGTTATAAGCTCATCAAGAGAAATTACCATAGGCTCAGTTAATGATATAAGATTGTTATCTTCAAATTTGTATAGGGCAGTATATACATTTCCTCTTAAAGCATCCATAATAGGGCATATAAGTCCATTAGCATAGAATAAGTTATTTGCCAAACCGTCCAGTGTAGAAACACTTATAAAAGGTTTTTTAGAAGCTTGAACCAACCCTTTAATAGTAGCCATACCAACTCTAAGGCCAGTGAAAGAACCAGGACCTTTAGAAACTACAAATCCATCTATATCATTTATATTTAATGAGGTGTTTTTTAAAACCTCATCTATCATTGGCATAAGAATTACAGAATGTTGTTTTTTATAGTTAAAGTTTATTTCTCCAATTAATTTATCATCTTCTAATATAGCTACAGTAGCACATTCTGTTGCACAATCTAAGCTTAAAATTCTCATAGTGTTAACTCCTTTATATAGTCATATCTTAAACCAGTATAATTTATAGTGACTCTTCTACAGCAAGAGCCTAATTGTGGAATTTTTTCTAAAACAATTGTTAGACTATCTTCAGGGATTAATTCTTCAATATAATTTGCCCATTCAATAACACTAACTCCATCACCAAAAATATATTCATCAAAGCCAATGGCTGCAATTTCGTCAGGATCATTAACTCTATAAACATCAAAATGGTAAAATTTTAATCTCCCATTATCATATTCATTAACTATATTAAATGTAGGACTCGTAATGTTGTCCTGTATATCTAGTCCCTTTGCAATACCTTTTGTTAAGTGAGTTTTACCCGTACCTAGATCACCTATAAGGCAGATAATATCCCCACTATTGCAAAGCTTACCTATTTGAACACCTAGTCCTTCTGTCTCTTCTATAGTATTAACGATAAATTCCATTAAGTTCACCTCATTTAATATTTTAGCCCAAAAGCAATAAAAAGAAAAGGCAATAGACAAAGTATTGCCATAGTAGTTGTAAACTATAACTAAAAATAAATATTATTAAAATGTCTTTGAAAAATAACTAATTATTTTCTGAAGGCATATTAGTAGAATTTTTTTGAGCCTTAGCAATTAAAGTATCTTTCATATGCTTAACTGCTTTTTTACATATAAATCCATTGCTAGCCATATCATCTAGTATACTAAATGCTTCATACATATACATTCCTTTTCTATAAGGCCTATCCTCTGTTAAAGCTTGATAAATATCACAAACTCCTATTATTCTAGCTTCTTCAGAGATTTCTTCAGCTTTTAATTTTCTAGGATATCCTTCACCATTAAGTTTTTCATGATGATTACAAGCCCAATCACATATATCAGATATTTCCTCAATTCTATCTAATATTAGCTTTGTGTAATAGGTATGAGATTTAATAATTGAAAATTCCTCATTAGTTAGTGAGGTGTTTTTATCTAAAATATCATTAGGAATAGCCACCTTTCCTATATCATGCAAAAGTCCTGCAATTTTCATCTTTAAGCATTTAGAATCACTATATCCAATATGCTTTGAAAGCTCATAAGCAAGGTTTGCAATACCTCTAGAGTGGCTTGCAGTAAAAGAACTTTTATTGTCTATTATAGAAGCGAAAATATCTGCTATATATTCAAATTCTTCTAAAGTAACATAAGTAATATCTTTAGGTAAAATATCTTGTAATATAAAAGGAAAGAAAGGTGTATTGTTTATATCTAGCCAAAAGCTTTCAGCAGGACATATCTCTAAAAATGCCTTTACTATTTTAGGAGAAAAAATTATTCCTTCATTTTTCTTAACATATTCTATTATTTTATCTTTTTGCATATAAAAAGGTATAGCTTCATCATATAAAATTTCTACAGAATCTGCTAGTCTTATGATTTGACTTTCAATAGGAGTTAAATAATTTTTCAGTTTCATTGCTCCACTACCATCATAATTTTCATGATGATATAAAATGATATCATACATATGGATAAACATAGGGATTTTTAATATCATATTAGCACCTTCAATACAGTGCTCTTTTATATATTCTTTAAAGGTATGAGCTTTATCAAAAATACCTTGACATCCAATATCATGGAGCATAGCTGATATATATAAGTTTTTATATGACTCATCACTTAACTGTAACTGTTTACCTATTCTTAATGAAATATAAGTTGTTCGATTAGAATGATGAGAAAATTTCAACTTAGTGCTATTATTACTATCTATATCTTCCATCATTTTTAATCCCATATCAGAATTAACCATAGCTAAATCAAGAGCAATTGAAAGTGCATGAACTATTTTATTTAAACTAATTTTCATAAATCAACCCCACTTAGGCATCTGAGGGAAAATAACAATTGAAAGATGCCGTATCCTATATTAAATATTTACTCAAATCAAACTATATTTATGTAAAAAAACTAAACTTATATAAATATATTATCATAGAGAGTATTAATTAATGAACATTTTATTATAATTATATATTATAACGATAAAAATACTTAGGAAATATTTAAAAATTCTAATAATTGATATATAATATTCATGAGTACCTTAATACAAGGAGGGATAAACAATGTTTGTAAGCAATTTAATGTTGACAAGAGATAAACTTATAACTGTTACGCCAAAAATGACAATAGGTGAGGCATTAGAACTTATGGAAGAGCATGGATTTTTATCAATTCCAGTTGCAGAAGAAAATAAGTTTATTGGAGCTATATCAAAAGAAAAAATATACACTTATTATTATGAGAAATGTGTAGAAAGAGAATGTTTACTTTCTGATTTTTTAGTAGAAAACGTTATGAGAACTGATGTACCAACAATAAAACCATTGGAACAAGTTGAAGAAGCAGCACACTTCTTAGAAACTAGAAGTGTTTCATTTATAGCAGTTGTAGATGAACGTGGAGATTTTAAAGGTATAGTAACTCACTATGGAATATTCCATCAATTTACTGAGCTATTTGGATTAAATAAAGGACATCGTTTAGCAATCATAGCACATGATATTCCAGGTCAAATATCAAAACTATCTAAGATTATTACTGAAAATAAAGGAGACATAATAAGTTTTGTTGTTGTAGATCCAAAGAGCAAAACAGAAGTTAAAGAAATTGTGGTAAGGGTTAGAACAGAAAACTTTGATGAGATATTATCAAAAGTTAAATCCTCAGGTTTTAATGTGCAATAATAGTTAAAATATGTATAAGCTTAAATTAGGAGTTTAAAAAAAATAACAAGATAAAGAGGTTAGCCTATTTTATATGATATAAAGCGTTAGGGTTTATTCGTAGTCATGCTATGAGAAGGATTTGATAACGTAGTATAATGGAAAATAGGCTAACATACTGGATTGTTGTTTTTTAAGAAACTATAAAAAACTTATAAGAAATGAATTTAAATTTTTCATTTGAAAGTAGAAGTAATTTTGTAAAATTGGATAAATCACTTTAATAAAATTCATATTGTATTTATAAAAAGAATGTGATATAATTAATCTCGTTATAGGGGTATGGCTCAATTGGTAGAGTAGTGGTCTCCAAAACCATTGGTTGCGGGTTCGAGTCCTGCTGCCCCTGCCAAGAACTCAGTAAACTTTGTTTTACTGAGTTCTTTTATTTTATTAGAAAATCAATATAAGCTGTTTAATTTCAGAGCCGGTATATTTTTATATAGATTATTGTTTATAATAGAGCAAATATTTTTAAAGTTCAATATTAATTATTGTTTCATTAATATATGACAGCATAAGACAATAATCCCGAATATTCTTTTTATTTCAAATTCATGTTATAATCATTTATGTACAATCTATAATTTAATATATTTATAAAGATTATACTTAATTATTAGGAGGTAAAGTATGAGTACTTTAATTAATACTAAAGTAAAAGATTTTAATTTAAGATTTGCGGAAGAGAAAGATATTCCTTTAGTTCTAGAGTTCATTAAGGAATTGGCAGATTATGAGAAATTATTACATGAGGTTGTTGCTACAGAAGAAATTTTAAAAGAATCATTATTTGAACGTAAGGTAGCAGAAGTTGTAATTGGAGAATATGAAGGTAAACCAGTAGGTTTTGCATTGTTTTTTCACAATTTTTCAACATTTTTGGGACGACCAGGTATTTATTTAGAAGATTTATATGTAAAGCCAGAAATGAGAGGAAAAGGATTTGGAAAAATACTACTTTCATTTTTAGCTAAGCTTGCTGTAGATAGAAATTGTGGTAGACTTGACTGGTGGTGTCTTGACTGGAATGAGCCGTCAATTAAGTTTTATAAACAGATAGGAGCAGTTCCTATGGATGAATGGACTGTTTATAGAGTGCATAACGAAGCATTGTCTAATTTGGCAGAAAATTTTAATAATTAAAAACAATAAGACGTAAATTAAAGGGGTTATTTTTAATAACCCCAATTATCATAACTATATTGATATCTCTATAAAATAATTAAACTTTTTACAGAGATATCAATTGTGGATTAATTATTCTGTAAATCCTTTTTCTTGCATATTCTTTTGATTTAGAAATAATGCCATTCCTGTTTTCATTTTCTTAAAATTCATTTTTTCATAGAATACTTCCTTACCAGGTGAAGCATATAATATAAAATTACATTGAGGTAAGTTTTTGGTAATATTATCTATAACTATTCTTCCAATTCCTTTGCCTTGATATTCTGGCAATACAGCAATATCATAAATTGCAGCTTGATAGACTCCATCGGAAATAGCACGACCAAAACCAACTAAAGTATCATCATCAAAAACAAATACAACTGCATAGCTATTCTCAAAAGCTTTTTTATGTATCTCGCCTTGAAAATATGCCATTCCAACTCTTTCTAAAGTTTCAGATACGTAATTCCAATCTATATTTAAGCAGTCATATTGAATTCTAAAATCCATAAGATTCCTCCTAATTTTAAATATTTTCTTAAATATTTAAATGTCTCTTCTTAAATTTATAGTTTGTATTTAGATATATATTTTAAATTATTATAGTACATATGAAAATACAAAATACATTATAAGTAATGAATAGAATATGGCAAGTAAATTGAAAAGAGAGTTAATCAATGGAAATCTGCAAATAGAAAATTGAGATTAAAATTAGTTTTTCCACCTCAGGGGTTTAACTTATAATATAACTGCGGGCTAGATTTTTGTAGTTATTTTAAAGTTAATTAAGACTTATAATTTTCATATAGGCCCCAGGGGTGAAAAGTTCGCAATTGTCTATTGTCTATTCTCAATTGTATAAGCTATTTTTGATTTCTATCTAAAAATTCTAATATATCACCATAGACTTCTTCTTTATTAACTTCATTTAATATCTCATGTCTTGCATTATCATAAAGTTTCATGGCTACTTTCTTAATGCCTACATCTTTTAGACTATTTTGAAGCCTTTTAACACCTTGTCCCATTAATCCTACAGGATCTTTTTTACCTGCTACTAATAATATAGGTAAATTTGGAGGTATTTTACTTAAATTTTCATGTTTATAATTGTTTTTAAGTCCTTTTAACAAATGATAAAAATATGATGTGGAATGTATAGTGCCACACATAGTATCTTCAAGATATTTATCCACTTCCTTAGTATCTCTTGTAAGCCAATCAGAATTTGTTCTATTAGGTTTAAATTTACTATTAAAATTTCCGAAACTTAATTTATCCATAAGAGTAGCGGCAGCTTTAGGCCCTTTTTTCTTCATTTCCATTTTGGCTACCATTGTCCCAAAGGAAAATTTAAGATTTTGTTTTCCGTTACTTCCAGATAAAATTAATGCTTTTAACTCACTGCCATAAAGTTCACTATATCTTAAAGAAATAAAGGAACCCATGCTGTGACCTAATAAGAATACAGGTAATTTAGGATTTTCTTTTTTTATTATATCTGTTAATTCTTTGAGATTGTCTACCATAAGATGAAATACATCACCTTCACCCATGTATCCAAGTTCATTAGGACTTGTTTTACCATGACCTCTATGGTCATCAGCGTAAACAATATACCCGTTTTCGTTTAGAAATCTTGCAAAATCATCATATCTTCCTGCATGTTCAGCCATTCCGTGAACTATCTGTACTACTCCTTTTATTTCTGATTCTTCTGGAATCCATTTATATACATGTATATCTTTTTCAAGTTTATCCTTAAAATAAAAATTGCTTAATGCCAATGTAATCATCCCCTTTTAATTTTATGAAAATAATAATTAGAAGATTTTAATATCCCAACTATTATGGAAACCTATCTTCTTATTTGATGGAAAATGTATCACTCATATTTGATTAGCTATTTTTCTTTATGTACACTATTGTAATTTGCTACAATGAATTTTGTTATTGTTTCTATAGGTATTTCATTAATTTTAAGGATATTTTGAATTAAGAAACCATCTATTGTAGCAGAAATTAATGAGGCCATTGCATAAAAGCTATTATCATTTTTTTTATATATTTTCTTTAACCCCTTAATTATAGCTTCTTTGCTATAGTTGTAGTTTTCCTTAAAGTATTCCTCAAGTTTTTTATTTCCCATTAATGCCTCGCTTATAAGGTATATATGGAGTTTCCCTCTAAATTCTTGGGACAAAATAGATTTGTAAACTGTAGATAAAATTTCTTCAGGTCTATTTTCACCTTCAATATTTTCTATCCAGTGTACAAGTTGATCAGTTAAGGTTTTAAGATGCCTATCTGCTATATCATATATAAGTTCATCTTTAGTGGGGTAGTAGTAGTAAAGAGTGCCTTTACTAATTTCACATTCTTTTGATATATCTGAAAGACTGGTATTTTTAACACCTTTTAATTCAATAATTTTTGTAGCTTTTTCTATGATAATTTCTTTAGTGTCTTTTCCCATAAAAAACCTCCTATCGGTCGGCTGGCTGATTGTAAAATGATTTTACTGCTAACTTGGGTAATTGTCAATAATTTATGATAATGAAGCTAGATATTATAAATATGCAAGAAATAATAAATTTAAGAGCTATTGCGATAAAAATAAAAAATAAAACTTAAATTAAAGAGTTATAAGCATTATACTTATAATAATCAACTGTAATAGTATTATATAAGCTTTATAATAGTATAAAGTACCATGAAAGTATTCTGAATATTTGGTAATATATAATAAAGAATACTTTTGTACATATTAATCAAGATTATTAAGAATTTAACTAAAGTATCTTAAAAAATAATTAGTTAGTATGCTAACCAATATAACTATTTTAAATTTATTTAAAAGTTTATTCTTAAAGGAGAAGTCTTTACAATTCTCAATTCTCCATTGAATAAGGGAGTGATGTAAATGAACAGTGAACCAGAATATCATATTAGATTAAGAGATAAATGTTTTGAAGAATTTCCTACCTTGGAGACAAAGAGATTTATACTTTACAGATATAATGAAATTTTCTTGAAAGATATAGAGGCACTTTTTTCTGATAAAGAAGTGATGAAGTATTCTGGCACAGAGATTATAGATGCTAAAAAGCAAGCAAATATGTATTTAGAGAAAGTAGAAGTGATGTATAAAAATAAAGAAGGTATTAGGTGGGTTATAGTTGATAAAACAACTAATGAATTTCTTGGTGATATAGGGCTTTATAATATTGATTTATATTCAAATAATACTGAGATAGGATATACCATTGTTAGACATCATTGGAGAGAAAAAGTTGCCAGTGAATGTATAGAAAGGCTCCTTAAATTTGCCTTTAAGGAATTATATATGAATAAGATTATTGCTATGATAGATAGAGACAATTTTCCATCTATAGCCTTAGTAAAAAAAATAGGTTTTTGTGAAGATGGAGTATTAAGAGAACACTATTATAATTATCAAATGGGTGAATATGGAAATATAAGTGTATATTCTATATTGAGAAAAGAATATATGAAACGAAATTAAAAAATATTGGATTTTCTATAAAAATAAAGACTATNNATAGTCTTTATTTTTATAGAAAGTATTAATTTATAAGCTTTCTATAAAGAAGTATATTTAGGATGTTAAGAAAAGAAAAATGTGATATAATACTCTAAACTTTAAGCGGTATCTTTATATTTCAAAATAAAGGTAAATTTAATAAAGAAATAGAATTATAGAAAAATAAATGTAAACTTAGGGTATATGAAAGAAAGTAACTAGTTAAAGATGGAAAGTATATTTTGCGCCATATAAGGAGAAAGGTTTCCATGATAGACAAGCTGTCATGGATTTCTGATGATGTAGTATGATGAAAAATAGACGAGCATACTGACTAAATATTTTTGAATATGCTTTAAGTGAAATTATTTATTTAAAGATGCCTAAATTGATATTATAGAGCTAGAGGGGGAGAATTAAATGAGAATAGTATTATTTATGATAGTTCTTTTATTATTATATACTCTTTTTTATAATGTTTTAGGTCCAAGTATCACTTTTTTAATTATGTCAGTTATATTTCTTATTATAGGAATATTATTTTCTTTTAAGAAAGAATTTTATGATAAGTATATTAAATTTGTAAGTCCTAAGTTTTATGATAATTTTAATTTAAAAGATAAAAAATTTAAAGAAAGAAATAGAAAAACTAATATTGCGTGCTTATATTTACTATCAGTAGCCACATTGATGAATTCAAGGCTTTGTTCTGCAATTAGCCCAGAATTTACAATGAATTTTGATTTTAAAAATATTTTGATTACAGCTATTTTTGCATTTATAATATATTTCCTTAGTTCCTATATATTTAAAAAGAGTAAAAACAATGCTCAATATGTAATATTTTCTGTATTATTAGGCATTATTGCTGCAATAATCATAGGGATGTTGATATTTAGAAATATAGAGATATTTTAAAATAAAGGTTAAAACGTAATAAATATATAAATATAGGAGGAGATTATATTGGATAAATTATCTAAATTGCCTAATATAGGCAAAAATTTAGAACAAAAATTAATTGATGCAGGAGTTAAAAATGCTGATGAGTTAAAAGCTATAGGAAGTAAAGAAGCATTTATTAAAATAAAAAATATTGATGATACATCTTGTTATAATATGTTATGTGCATTAGAAGGAGCTGTAAAGGGCGTAAGATGGCATGATCTACCACAAGATATAAAGCAGGATTTAAAGCTCTTTTTTCAATCACTTAAATAGATAATTGATTAAATAAATTTAGATATCTTTAAAAAATAATAGGTTAGCATGTTAGTTTAGTTATATCATATTTGGCTGTTGAAACCATTTATAAACTATGGTGGAACTTGATTAAGGTGTATCTAAGAAATTAAATAAAGGGGGAAAACTAATGTATATTGGTGAAAAAGTTAAATTAAGAGAGTATAGAAAAGAAGATATAAAAAATGCACAGGAGTATATGAATGATAGAGAGATTAGAGGTTTGTTAGCTCCTAACATACCATATCCATATACTTATGAAGATGAATTAAAATGGTTTGAAGGTTTGTCAGCAAATAAAGATCTATATAACTTTGCTATAGAAACTTTAAATGATAAAAAATATATTGGCGGTTGCGGTATAAATAATATTGATTGGAAGAATAGTGTAGCTACAGTTGGAATATTTATAGGAGATAAAAGTTACTTAGGTAAAGGCTATGGAACAGATGCCATGAAAGTTCTTATAAATTTTATATTTGAGGAAATGAATATAAATAAGATAAAGTTAAATGTATATTCCTTCAATGAGAGAGCAGTAAAAAGCTATGAAAAATGTGGATTTAAAAAAGAGGGATTACTTAGAAAAGAGATATTCAGACATGGCAAATATCATGATGAAGTTGTTATGGGAATTTTAAGAGAGGAGTATTATGGAGAATAAAACTTTAAAATTAGATAAGAAATTTTAATATTAGCATTATATTAAGAAAGAACCCTTGTATAAACAAAGGTTCTTTTGTGAGTTTACAAAAAAAATATTAATCATATGAATCAAAATCAGCTTCATCGTAAGTAATATCATCACTGTCATTAAAACACATATATATGCTTGAATCCATATCTACTGCACATTGTGGGCAAGCAACTATGAATTTCCCAAAGAAACCATCAATTTTACATAAATCTTCTGATGGACAGAGCTTGCCACATTGCTCACATTCTTTTAAAACATCATTAGTATATCTGTCACCTTCCCAATCATCATCAAATAATTTATCTAAAGATTCCATGTTAGTCCTCCTTTATTCAACTTAATAGTTATATATTATCTATCTAGAGATATAAACATTACATTGAAATGTCGATAAATAAATATTTTTATCTTAAATTATGTACAGATATTTTATTCTTTATTCTTACCATTAAAATTTAAAAGATCTTTGATTATATATTCATAAAGCTACTTTAAATACAATATAACTAAATATTCTGAAAAGTTCAAGCGTTTAAGTTTGAAGGATTATATAAGTTCATAATCATTATGTCATAAGAAAAATAATTATGAAGAAATTCTATTATTAAACTATAAAATAAAATCACATTTAAGGTTTACTTAAATATGATTTTTACATATAATAAAAATGGGTATAAAAATCCCGATTATACATCTTATATTACATAATAATTATATCATAAAATAAATGCTAATGTCAATACGTATTTTAGAAAATATGGGAGAGTGAAAAAATGAATAATTTTGAATCAGACAATCATGATGAAATTCTATATCTTGAGAGTACATTAGGCTTTATAGAAAAAGAACTAGAGGAAGAAAAGGAAGAGTTAAATAGCAGATTAAGTAAAGTTATAGCTTCAGGAAAAGAGATGTGGGAACAGACATCCCATTCTTCAAATGATTTTGATAAAATTCCAGAAATGAACCAATACCTTTTTGCAGTAAATAATCAAACACAGAGTTATGAAAGTACATTGAAAAAAATAAAAAAATATGAATGTATGATAAAATCCCCTTATTTTGGACGATTTGATTTTAAGGAAGATGATTTTGATGACACAGAAAAAATATATATCGGTATCTATAATTTAATGGATGAAGAAACAAATTCAATTTTAGTATATGATTGGCGGTCTCCTATTTCTAGTATGTTTTATCAATGTGAGGTTGGTAGAGGCTCATATAACTCACCAGTTGGAATAATTTATGGTGATATCTTAATGAAAAGACAGTATAAGATTGAAAACTCAAAACTTAAATACTTTTTTGATAGCAGTATAAGAATTAATGATGAAATTTTACAACAGGTATTATGTAATAATTCATCTTCAAAGATGAAGAATATTGTTGAAACTATTCAAAAAGAGCAAGATATAATTATTAGAGATACTGAAAATCATCTTTTAATTGTGCAAGGAGTAGCGGGCAGTGGTAAAACATCTATAGCTTTGCATAGAATCGCATTTTTACTTTATATAGGAATGGAGTCAAAAATAAATTCTAACAACGTTATAATAATTTCTCCGAATTCTATTTTTAGCAAATATATTTCTAGTGTTTTACCTGAACTAGGAGAGGAGAATGTGGAACAAATCACTTTTGATGATATTATCTATAAATTTTTAGGAAATAATTTTAAATTTGAAAGTAGAAATGATCAACTTGAGTCTCTAATTCTTCTTAATAATCTTCAAAAATCAAATGTAAAAATGCAAAGTATAAAATTTAAAGGTTCTAAAGAGTTTATAAAACTTCTTGATAGATTAATAGAATATTTTGAGCATAATTTAATTGAGTTTGAAGATGTTTATTATGACGGTAAAATTATTGAAACAAGACAACAAATAAAGAATCAATTTCTTAATAATAAAATTGGTATGTCAATAGCAAAACGACTTAGAAGAATCGAAAATATCATATTAAATAAAATTCATCCTTTAAGAAAGATAAGGATTGAAAAAATTGAGAAAATTGTACAGAATAGTCCTAATCATGAATTTGAAATAAAATCCTTTAGTAGACTACTTTCTATAAAAGAATCAAAAGTGTTTATGAAGAATATCCATAGATTCACTAAAGTTGATTATATGAACCTATATAAAATGCTTTTTAATAAAAATGATATTCTATTAAAACTTTCTAAAGGATTAAAGCTTCCTAGAGAGATTGAAGAAATAATATTAGAAACTAAAGAAAATCTTAATAATGGACACATTTGTTATGAAGATTGTGCACCACTTTTATATATTAAATTAAAACTAGAAGGTAATGAAGAGTTTTCTGAAATTAGGCAGGTAGTTATTGATGAAGCACAAGATTATTATCCACTTCAATATGAGGTTTTTAAGCTTTTATTTAATGTGGCAAGGTATACGGTGTTAGGAGATTTTAATCAGACACTTGAAAAATATGGAGATAAATCCCTATATAATGATATAGAAGAAATACTACACAAGAAAAAATCAGTGAAACTTTTTTTAAATAAAAGTTATAGATCTTCTATAGAAATAAATTCTTTTTCTAAAAAAATATTAAACATTAAAGAGGATTTTATTTCTTTTGAAAGACATGAACATGAACCAATAGTTATATTCAAAGAAAATAAAGAATTAATTTATGAGAGTATCATAAAAGATATTGATTACTACTATAAAGAAGGCTATGAGTCTATTGCAATCATTTGTAAAACTCAGCAAGAGTCAGAGAAAATTGAAGAAGGATTAAATAGATTAATCCATATTAAATTATTGAATATAAAAGGTGGTGAATTTGAAAAAGGCACTTTAGTCATTCCTGCATATATGGCGAAGGGATTAGAGTTTGATGTGGTTATTATATATAATGCTTCAAAGGATAATTATAAAAGTGAATTTGATAGAAAGCTTTTATATATAGCCTCTACAAGAGCACTACACAGGCTAGCTGTCTATTATACTGGAGAAAAATGCGACTTTATTTAATATACTACACCTTGTATATAGAGATATACCAGCTCTAAATTTAATATATACGTGAAAATAATCGGTATTTTTTGATATCATAGTTGAGCTATTGAATTCGCAATTTATAGTTCACAATTGTAGATATTTCTCAGCTTCTGCTGAGAAACTTAGAATTGTGAATTTAATAGTTTTAGCTAAAATACTAAAGAATAGCGTTTATTCTAATATATACATTAAATTTAGGATAAGTATATCTATAGATAAACTACCTTAAAAATTAATATATAGCTAAATATAACTATACCCTTAAGTTTTTCAATGCAAAATTCACAATTAAGGTTGAAATTATTTTTGAACAAAATAATTTCTTTAATAAATTTTTTAACTAGCAATATAATTGCTAGTGTTTTATTGTAGGGGCGAACAGTATTCGCCAGTTCTTTTTAGCACGTCTTATAGTTTAACATTTATTCAATAATATATGACGAACACTGTTCGCTGCTATGGTTAATCAATTTTAAATTTCTCAGNNAAATACCGATTATTTTCACATATATATTAAATTTAGAGCTGGTATATCTATATATGTGTAAGGTGTTAATTTTTATAATATAGAGGAATTATGAAAAATTTATTGAATTTAAATAGTAAAATTTTGTTAATATAGCTTTAAGTGAAAGAGTAGAATTTATATGATTAAGGGGATTCAATATGAAGAAAGCAGCAGATTTATTTATAAGTTTTATTTTATCTATTTGGACATTCTTAATTTTTGCATATAAGATGATATTATCTAGTGATATTCCAGTTTCTATTTTCTTAAATGAACTTATAAACTTTATAATAGGGATATTAATATATACCATTATTCAGTTATCTTATATTAAGAAAACAAAATTATACTTATTAAATTTAACGTTACTGATTATGCCAATAACATTTTGGGGGATTATGTTATTAGGAGCATTAACTTATAAGTATCATGTTTATGATACTATCTCAGATATAATTGGGTTTTCATGTACATTAATTATTTTTTTATGTTATTGCAGTAAAGTATTTAATTATAGAAGAAAATCAAAGATAAATTGAATTATTACATTTGAATATTGATTAAAAGGGGGTTAGCTATGATTAGAAAATTAAATGAAAGCGATAATTTAATAGTTATGAAATTCTTAAAAGAAGAGACGGAATTTAATCATTATTTAATAAGCGATATTGAAGAGTTTGGATATGATGGAGGATTCCAGGAAGTCTATGGAGGGTTTAATAATAATAAATTGAATAGTATTCTTCTTAAGTGCTTTGGATTTATTATGGTATATGCTAAGAATGAATTTGATGTAAAAGCAATGACAAAAATTATAGAGGGTTTTGGCAATTTTTATATGCTAGTAGGGAAAGAAGAAGTTGTTTCAAAATTTGAAGAAACTGTTTTACATTTAGAAGCTCCACAAAAAAATTACTATAGTATTTTACGCAGCATTAATCCTAAATTTAAAGTAAATAACAATATAGTAGTTAAAAGGGTTACAGTAGATGATGTGGATAGGATAGTTCAATTAAGAGATAAAATTAAAGAATTTAAGGGTGGAAGTAAAAATTTTAAAGAAATGCTGTTAAAAGATTTTGAAACTAAAACTGCACGAGGTTACTATGTAGAGATAGATGGTAATATGATATCTTACGCACAAACCTCTATTGAAAATAGTTTCTCTGCAATGATAGTAAATGTAATGACAGAGGAAAAATATAGAGGATATGGTTATGCTTCCGCTTGTTTAAATATATTATGCAAAGAACTGTTGAAAGAAGGAAAAACTCTATGTCTTTACTATGAGAATCCAAAAGCAGGAAAAATTTATAAAGAGATTGGGTTTAAAGAAGTAGGCACATGGAGTATGTACAAAAAAATAAAGAATAAATGAATTAAGCAATAGAAGACAAATATTAATTGTAATATATTTCATATTATAAAGATTTGATATAAGGAATTATTAAATATAATTATTCTTTATATTGAGAAAAGATTTACTTTTATATTAATATAAAAGTAATACTTCTAATGTTATTTACAAGAATTAGAAAAAAGTTAAGATCATAAGCTTTACTTTAAGTAGAATAGATTATATTAATATGTTAAAATTTACATATATATTTTGAAAGGAGAGATTCAAATGACAGTCAGCAAATATCTAGAAATAGAGGTTAGAATTCTATAAACAGGGAATAAACCTGTGAAATCTAGAATATTTACATGAGGTTTTCCTTGTTTTTAGAGTCTATTTATTAATGGACTTAAATAGGGAGGATATAGTATTGAGTTATATAAATGGAAAAAATGTTTTACCTAAGGAATTATTAGAAGAGATACAAAAGTATGTGGAAGGTGAAATCATTTATATACCCAAAAAAAGTAAGAAGATTTCTTGGGGCGAAAAAAGTGGATATAGAAAAGAATTAAATGAAAGAAATAGCAAAATGGTTTCTCTTTTTAATTCGGGATTGTCTATAAATAAATTATCAACACTTTATTGCTTATCAGAAGATAGTGTAAGAAAAATTGTTTTTAAAGCTTGTAAGTAAGATTTATTCTTAAAGATTTTACTGCAATAAGCTATTATTAAATGAAAAGAGATATTTATTATTAAATAATTAGATAAATAGGGGGATATAATATTGAGTTATTATGGAAACTTGTGCACACAAATTTATGATTTAGATAAGCCAACAGCAGACAAAGAACAATTAGATTTTTATATGAGTTATGTAACGGATAAGAAGATGAGAATCTTAGAACCTATGTGTGGATCAGGCAGATTTATCATACCTTTTTTAGAAGAGGGATTTAATATTGAAGGATTTGATATTTCAGATGATATGTTAAATTCTTGTAGAGAAAGGATGAAAGCTAAGAATTTAGTTGGGAATGTTTTTAATGTTGGAATTCATAATTTTCAGACAGGAAATAAGTATGATTTAATTATGATACCTGCAGGTTCATTTTCATTATTGCTTGATGAAGAAATTGTTGTATCAAGTCTTAATAGGTTAAAAGATAGTTTAAATGATAATGGCACTTTATTACTAGATGTATTAACAACAGAATGTAAAGCAGAAGAATGTGATAAATGGGAAGAAACAAATAGAATAACTAGAGCTGATGGTAAAGTTATAGTACAATATTCAAAATCCCATTATGATAAAATAAATAAAATCATTTCTTCTCCATTAAGATATGAACTTTTAGATGGTGATAAAATAATTGAAAGTGAAGAAATGGATTTTTTTATGAGATTATATGATATCAATGAATTTGAAGAGATTTTAAGAAATGTAGGATTTAAACACATAAAAATAATAAGAAACTGCGGTATAGTTTCAGATCCAGATGAAGAAAATGTAGTGTTTGAATGCAGAATATAATTTATTTAAAATTTAATAATTTAATTTCATATAATTAGGGTATGAAATTTTTAAAAACTAGCAATTTTATTGCTAGTTTTTATAGCAAGAAGCCATATAGTATTTATTAAGTTCAAGTTAAGTAGGGAAATATTAAAAAGTTAATGATAATTTTTATAAGAGTTTAAGTTTTGGGAATAGAGAGTGCAGAGATGGGAATTTTAGAAACGGAAAGGCTGATATTGAGAAAATTTTTCCCAAATGATTGGAAGGACTTATACGAATATCTTTCTCAAGAAACAGTGGTAAAATATGAGCCATATAATATTTATACTGAAGAACAATGTAAAGAAGAAGCAATATATCGTTCAAAGGAAGATGCTTTTTGGGCAGTTTGTTTAAAAGAGAATAATAAATTAATAGGCAATTTATACTTTCAACAACAAGAGCCTAAAGAGTTTGCCACATGGGAAATTGGGTATGTTTTTAACCCTATATATTATGGAAAAGGCTATGCCACAGAAAGCTGTAAGAAAGTTTTAGATTATGGATTTAAACAATTAAATGCACATAGAGTAATTGCTATGTGTAATCCTGAGAATATAGCTTCATGGAAGTTATTAGAGAGATTAAATATGAGAAGAGAAGGGTATTTGCAAAAGAATGTATTTTTCAAGTATGATGGAGAAAGAAAGCCTATTTGGAATGATACATATGAATATGCAGTTTTAGCAGATGAATGGTTAACTAATATTGAGTAATCTCAATATTAGTTGTTTTACTGTATCTTTTTATTTTATTGTAAATTAAGAGAGGGAAAATATTCTCTTATAAGAATTCATAGAATAGCTAAGAAGGTTGGATGTATGAATCCTTAAGGGACTTTGTTAATGCAGCATAATACAAAACAAATTAAAATAGAACTAGTTATTTTTTGAATATACATAAATAGGAAGGAGATTAATTTAGTGAAGGATAGTATTATATAGGATTTCTTAATTGAAACTTAATTTATACATTACTTCAATTTTTATAGCAGATTTTTTGCTTTAAATTAAAAATTAAGAATTATGGTTAAAACTCCACTGTCAATGCCTTTGGAGTTTTTTAGAATAAATTTCATCCTATATAATAGCACTTGCTAAAGATAATATATGAAGATGAATATAAATATTTTATTAACAGAAATTATAGAAAAATATAAAAATTTATTAGGAGAAAATCTCGTAGGAATATATCTTCATGGTTCATTGGTTATGGGATGTTTTAATAGTGAATCTAGTGATATTGATTTTCTTGTAGTTGTAAGAGATAAATTAAGTTTTAATGTTAAAAGACAGCTTATAGATATTTTAATAGATTTATCTGATTTTGCACCTAAAAAAGGATTTGAAGTTAGTGTAATTTTAGAAAAATATAGTAATAATTTTGTGTATCCTACTCCTTTTGAACTTCATTATTCAAAAGAGTATAAAGAAAGATATATAAGAGATAAAGAGTTTCTTTGCCATAATGGAGAGGATGCTGACTTAGCAGCACATATAACCATAATAAATAAAAGAGGACGTTGTTTGTATGGAAAAGACATAAAGGAAGTTTTTGGTGAAGTTCCTGAAAAATATTATATAAATTCTATTTTAAATGATGTTGAAAATGCAATAGATGAGATAGTGGAAAATCCAGTATATATAATATTAAATTTATGCAGAGTTCTTTATTATTTAAAAGAAAGAGTAGTATCCTCTAAACATGAAGGGGGAAGCTGGGGAAAAACAAACTATAAGATTTATGAGAATTTAATACAAAAGGCGTTCAATATATACAATGGAGACTTTGATGAAGAGAAGTGGAATGAAGAAGAACTTAAAAAGTTTGCAACATATATGATAGAAGAAATAAATAAAGTTTATAAGGGACGGTTCATGAATTTTAGCTAAAATTTAAAAGATATTTAGACAAGCTATTTATTAATTTCTGTAATTTTTAATGAACAGTCCCTAAGTATAGGAGGATTTAAATGATTTATTATAAAGATGATGAAATTAAGATAAGGGATATTTGCGGTGAAGATATTACAAGCCTTTTTTCATGGAGAATAGATAAAGAAGTAAATAAACATGATCCAAGACCAATTCCTCAAAATACTAAAGAATTGATTAAGGAATGTATAGAGTGTGGTAGAAGATTCGATAATGAAATAATTAATGAAAATATAAGCGATAGAAAATATAAATATTTTATGATTACAAACTGCGAAGACTCTCCTATAGGTTTTGTAAATTTTTTTAGTATAGATAGAGTAAGAAAAGAAGGAGAAATGGGCATAGAAATAGGAGATAAAAGATATTGGAATAAAGGTATTGCCTATAAAGCAGTAAAAGTGGCAACTGAGTATATATTCAGTAACATGGATATAAAAAGAATATATATAGAAACTAGCGAAAATAATATACCTGCACTAAAATTATTTAAGAAACTTAATTTTACAGAATGTGACGAATATGTAGAATATGAAGGTTTTAAATTTGTTGTTATGGATAAAAGAGTCTAGGGACGGTTCATAATTTTTCATTAAAACTTTAAAATTTTTAGACAAGCTGTTTAGTGATTTTTGGAATTTTTAATGAACTGTCCCCTAAATATATTAAAATAATTGAAAAATGAGGTAGCTGAAATGAATGATATATTTAAGAAAATAACAAGAGATGTAACTTTAACAGGAGACATTAGAAAAGATTCATATGATCTTCTTATGAAACATAATAAAATTATAATAGCAAATCATTCATTGAGGGTTACAGAAAAAGCTAAACTTTTAGCTAAACAATTTGGGGTTAATGAAAATTTAGCTGAGGTTGCAGGACTTTTACACGATATAAGTGGTGTTTATCCAAATGAAGAAAAACTAGAACTTTGTAAGAAACTTAATATAGAAATTTTATTAGAGGAAGAAAGATTTCCAATGATTCTTCATCAAAAAATATCTAGAGTTATGGCGACAGAAATATTTAATATTAGTAACGAGGAAATTTTAGAAGCTATTAGTTGTCATACTACATTAAGATCCAACGCTTCTCCACTAGATATGGTTTTATTTATAGCAGATAAAATAGAGTGGGATCAAAAAGGACTACCACCCTATATTGATGAAGTGGAAAAAGCTCTTAATACATCGTTAGAGTTATCCACATTTAAATTTATTAAATATCAAATGGATAATAAAGAAAATCTTAAGATTATACATCCATGGCTATTAGAGGCTTACTTAGATTTAGAAAAACGACTGATATAGTATTAATTTGTATGAAATGAATTTTAGGGGGATATAAATTGATTGAAGGAAAAAAAGTTATTATAAGACCACTTGAAATTGGAGATGAAGAATATCTATATAGATGGTGGAATGATGAAAGTATGATGGAGCATGCTACTCTTGCCTTTGGTACTCTTCAAAGTAAAGAAAGAATTAGATTGAGCATATTAAAAGAAATAGAAAATAGTGAACTTTATCCAGAAAGAAAGAGATTTTTGATATTAAGAAAAGAAGATATGATGCCTATTGGAGAAATTAATTATAATGGCTTTGATAGCAGAAATCAAAAATCTGAATTTGGAATAAAAATTTGTGAAGTTTCCGAACAGGGTAAAGGTTACGGAATAGATGCATTATATCATTTTATAGATTTTATGTTTAGGTTCTTAAATCTAAACAAAATAGAATTAACTACAATGATAGATAATAAGAGAGCACAAAGTCTTTATAGAAAATTAGGCTTTAAAGAAATAGGAATAATTAGAAGTGGTTATTTTGACTCTAGAATTGGTGAATTTTCAGATGTAATGTACATGGATATATTAAAAGATGAGTGGCTTAAAATAAAAAATAAGGCATCTGAAATAAAATAACTAGTATATTAACTAGTTATTTTATTTCAGATGCCTAACATAGATTTTTAATAACTGACTATAGAGAAGCTTAATCTGCTATAGTAAAAAGGTTTAGCTGAATTTTTAGATAACAATTGTATTATTATTTTATAAGAACTCTATAATAATCTCAAATTACGAGTTACTAATTATGTGGTTTTCTTAAGAATATCTACATAACTTATAAGATATATAAAATAACTAGTCAAAGATAAAACAGATATTTTGTGTGAGACAAAGGATTATAGCATACTGACTAGTTATTTTAAAAAGCATCTTTTGTAATAATTTGTTAATATTTTAATATTAAGTTTGGCTGTTAAAATTTCATTTTATTATTTTCCCATCTTTATCATAGGCTTTAATATTTTCGTCCCAAGATTTATTATCTAATAGCTCAAACCAAAATATGGCTCCATTTTTTTCTTTTATCACAGCATTTATTTCTTTACTGGATAAAGTTAATTTTGATATATTTGAATCATATATTCTTCCCGTTATTAAATAATACTTATTTCCATTAGGCATTGTGATTTCTGACCATGCAGCCATATATGGAGAAGGTGAAATTGGGTCAGATTCGAATCTGTAAAATGAAGACAATCTACACCAAACCCAATCTTCTTTATCTTTACTCACGCATGCTATACCTAAAGAATTATCCACTGTAAAAAATATTATTTTGTTTTCATCAAGTTCTTCTTCATAAAGTAAATCTTCAATAGAAGCTCCATCTTGTTGTAATCCTTTTTCAATAGCTTCATTATAACTTTTGCCTTTTACCCAATTAATATTAAAGTCTTCCTTTTGCTTTTTATTACATACTGTTATAGTTAATATCAAAATTAGGAGAAGAGTAAGAATTAATTTTATCTGTGATCTCAATTTTATAGTCACCTCATTAAATCATATTTAATACTGTCTATAGATTCTTTATAATATAAATATCTGGTATTATGTTATTGCATTGGTATTATATAATATGTGGTGATTCTTGTATCAATTCGTAATATGCTTATATAGTGTATTTCTATATTTAATTATGAAAATCCTATCATGTATTTTAAAATAATACTATAATATAAACTATAAATATTTAATTATATGCTTAGGCATCTGAAATAAAATAAGCTAATATAATAAAAAGCTATTTTCTTAAAAATCCCTTATATAAAAAGCAAATGAAGGAGGATATATTATGACTTGGAAACTAAAAAAATTTGAAGAGTTAACTACACTAGAGTTACATAATATCGTAAGGGAAAGAATTAACGTATTTGTACTGGAGCAAAATTGTATATATGAAGAATTAGATGGATTAGATTTAAAATCGTATCATCTTTTTAAAGAAGAGAATAATAATGTAATTGCTTATCTTAGAATAATTCCTAGAGGGTTGGTATATGATGAAGTTGCTATCGGTAGAGTTTTAACTGCTAAAGAATATAGAGGTAAGGGGATTTTTACAGAACTTGTGGAAAAAGCTATAAATTTTATAGAAAATGAATTAAATGAGAAAAGCATAAAAATTTCTGCACAGGAATATTTAAGGAAGGCATATGGAAAATTTGGATTTAAGGAAGTATCAGAAGTTTATTTAGATGTTAATATTCCACATGTAGAAATGGTTTATAATAGAAATAATAGCTTATAGAATAAGGGAATAAGAGGTATGATATAATTAGAGTATATTTATTTAGAGAGGAAAGAAAATATATGATTTCAATAGAGAATATTAAAAAGTTTATATATAAAGTAAATGATAAATACTCTATAGATTTAGCTTACATTTTTGGATCGGTAGCTAGAAATCAATACAATAAAGAGAGTGATATTGATATAGCTATTAAATTTAAAAATAAATATTCGAAGATGGATGAAATATTTATTCGTGGTGAAATAATAGATATTGGAAAAGCATATTTTAAAAGGAATGTAGATATTGTATCCTTAGATAATGCTCCAATAGCTTTAAAGTATGAAATAATAAAAGATGGTATACTTCTTATAGATTGTTATGAACGAGTATCTATAGAATCGCTAATTATTAGAGAATATTTTGACTTTAAATATTTTAGTGATATATATGATAAAGAAATTATAAAAAGATTAAAAGATGGAACATATTTTGGAGGAGAAAATGGTTAGAAGAGAAGTAGTAATTTTTAGAATTGATAAGTTAAAAGAATACTTAAGATATTTAGAAGATGTTTAAAATACAGTAGAGAAGAGTATATAAAAAATCCTTTAATATATGGTTCAACTGAGAGATTTTTGCACTTAACAATTGAATGTGTTATGGATATTGCTAATCATTTAATATCAGATTTAAGGTTTAGAAAACCTGAAAGTAATAGAGATGTATTTGACATATTATATGAAAATGATATTATAGATAGAAAACTTAAAGAAAACTTATGTAACATGGCATCTTTTAGAAATATACTAGTACATGATTACTTAAAACTAGATAGAGAAATTGTTTATGGTATAATTTTAAATAATCTAGATGATATAATAACATTTGCAAATATAATAAAAGATTATATTTAAAAGCACTAATGTAATTAAATTACTTTATTCGAAGGGATGTATTTAAGATGGATAAAAATCTTTCATGGTATATCGAAAAAAGAGTAGAGCGAACCATAGAAGGTTTAAATAAACGGAATATGGAAGGTTACTTTGTTAATGACGAAGTTGAATTAATAGAATTATTAAAAAATCTAATTCCTCATGATTCTATAGTTGGAGTTGGCGATTCTATGACGCTTTTCGAAACTGGAGTTATAGACTTTCTTCGCAATGAAAAATACATCTTTTTAGATAAATATAAAGATGGCATTACAAAGGAAGAAAAAAGAAAAATTTATGAGAAAAACTTTTCTGCAGATACTTTTCTTTGCAGTACAAATGCTATCACTGAAAGTGGCGAACTTTATAATATAGATGGTAATGGAAGTAGAGTTGCGCCAATGTTATATGGACCTAAGCAGGTTATATTAGTAGCTGGAATAAATAAGATAGTTAAAGACATAGATGAGGCAGAAAAAAGAGTTCGAAATTATTCAGCGCCTATTGATGCTAAAAGACTAAATAAAAATACTCCATGTACTACTTTAGGATACTGTATTGATTGTAAAAGTCCAAATAGAATTTGTAATGACTTTGTAGTTATAAGAGGACAATTTGTTAAAGGAAGAATAAAAGTTATTTTTGTTGGAAAGCAACTTGGATATTAATAAATTTTATATAGATCATAGTTAGTGAAATATAAGCAATATTTTTTAAATAAATAGGTCATTTCTCAGAAGAACTGAGAGATGACCTATTTATAAATTGTGAATTCTATCTTAAAAAGTTATTTTTGAGATGTTTTTTTCTTTTCAAACTTTAAGTGACTTATATCTATTTTAGTATTATCCACCATGTGAGCAATTTCTGGGTGTCTATCATCATATCTTTTCATGAATCTTTCATAATATATTTTCATAACTCCAGCTATAGGAACAGCAATAAGCATACCTACCATTCCGTAAACTGCACCACCTACACTTAGTGAAAGTATACAAGTAACAGGATTAATGCCTACACTATCGCCAGACATTTTAGGTCCAAGCCAGTTACCATCTATTTGTTGTAAAATAAATAGCCATATAAATACAACTAAAGCTGTTATTGGTGAATGGAATATATTTAAGATTGTCCCAAATACTATACCTAAAAATGGTCCGAAGATTGGAATCATGTTGGTTACTCCAAAGAATACGGAAATAAGTATGATATATTGAGATTTTATAAATATTAATCCTATAAAGCAAGCTATAGCAACTATTAAAGATTCTAGAGCTCTAACCCCTAGATATGTTCCTAGCATATCATTTGTACAGTGTAGCAATTCTAATATTTTTACACCATACTTATTTTTGAATATAATGAATATTCCTTTTTTAAGAGATTTTACAAAAATTTCTTTGTAAATTAAATAATATATGGCAATAATAAGAGCAAATCCCCATTTAATAATAGAAGCAGTCACTGAAACCAATGATGAAAGTAAAGCATTAAATAAAGTAGTAGACCATGCTCCTAAGGTTTTTGCTAGATCAAACTTTTTAGTTAATTCTAAAACAAATTTGCTATTAACATTGTCTCCAATCCATTCATTAGCAGATGAAACCATATATGGTATAGAATTAATAAGATTTTTAATATTTCCAGTAATTCCAGGAACTAAATATACTATAGAAAGAGTGAATATCAAAATCACTATTACACAAGTTAAGAGTACGCTTATTCCTCTAGAAACCTTCAATTTTTTTTCAATATAAACCATCAATGGATTTAATGCATAGGCTATAACTGCACCTAATATAAAAGGTGATAATATCCCCATAACAAACTTATAAGCATCTGCTACTATTGAGTAGTTATCAATAAGTTTAATTCCTATATAAGCTAATAAAATTATAACTAATATATGGAGATTTTTCTTTATCTGTAATTTTAAATTCTCCATTTACATCTCCCCTCCATGCAAAATATAAAACAATTATATCATAGAATAATAATTATTAGTTATGAACTAATTTAGTTTTAATGCTAATCTAATAGAAAATGTGTAAAAGGATGATTTTTTTGTTAAATTAAGTTGACATTTTATAAAAGCAGGCATATCATAGAAATATAATAAAGAACGGGTGATTTTTTATGCAAGTGCTAAAGGATGAAGTTAGAAATTCTATAATTGAGGCTGCTAAAGATGAGTTTTATGAAAAAGGCTTTGAAAAAGCAGCAATTAGAATCATTGCTAAAAAGGCAGGAACTACCATAGGAAATTTTTATAATTATTTTGAAAGCAAAAATGAGGTTTTTTCAATTGTAGTGAAGCCCATTATAGAAAAGGTTGATTATTTAATAAACTATCATCATAAAAGTGATGTAGAAGTCAATAATTTTTCTAAGGAAATGATTTTTTCAGAATTAAATACTTTTTTTCCACTAGGATTTGAAGAAATTTTTAATAAAAGCTTTGTAATTCTAATGGAAGGAAATAAAGGCAGTGAATTTGATGGCTTTAATTTTAAATTTCTTTCAATGTTAGAGGGACATTTTTTAAGTCATTTAGAAAAAAATAAACATAATGTTTTATTATCAAAAATGATAGCAGCGGCTTTTTTACAAGGAATTTTGACGATGATTAAGTGCAACCCTTGTGAGGAATTATCAAAAGAAGCATTATATAACTATTTATTTATATTTATAAAAGGAATTGAATTGTAATACATAAGTTATATAAAATAGAAACTTAAATTAATCAAGTAAAACATACTGTAAAATTGCAGTATGTTTTATTAAAAAACAAAAACGAACAATTGATTTTTATTGCGGAGGGGAGTTTATGATAGAAGTTAAAAATTTGAATTTTCGATATAAAAATAGCAAAGAAGACAGTATCAGAAATATGAATTTTAACATTAAAAGAGGTGAAGTTTTTGGATTTTTAGGTCCATCAGGAGCAGGAAAAAGTACGGTCCAAAAGATTCTTCTAGGACTTATGAAAAACTATAGAGGAACTGTTAAGGTAATGGATCAAGAAGTGAAAAATTGTAATGGAGAATATTATGAGAAAATTGGAGTAGGATTTGAGCTTCCTAATTTATATATGAAATTAACCGCTATAGAAAACTTAGAATTTTTTAATAAACTTTATAAGAATAGTTGCACTAATATTTTAGAATTGCTAAAAATAGTGGGCTTAGAAAGTCATAGACATAAAAAGGTTGAAGAATTATCAAAGGGTATGAAGATGAGACTAAATTTTTGTAGAGCACTTTTAAATGATCCTGAATTATTATTTTTAGATGAACCTACTTCAGGCCTTGATCCAAATAATTCTAAGGTGATTGAGGATATTATTCTAAAGAAAAAACATGAAGGAAAAACTACAATTTTAACTACTCATAATATGAGCATTGCAGAAAAAATATGCGATAGAGTTGCTTTTGTAGTAGATGGTGAAATTAAACTTATAGATAACCCAAGAGATTTAAAGCTTAAATATGGAGATAAGAAAATTAGAGTCGAATATAAAGAAAATGGTATTTTGCGAAAGGATTTTAGCTTAAAATGTCTAGGAGAAAATAGGGAATTTCTTCACATTATTGATAATAAGGAAGTGGAAAAGATTTATACACTAGAGGCGTCCTTAGAAGAAATTTTTAGAGAGGTTACAGGGAGGATTCTAGTATGAGAATTTTACACAGCATAAAGTATGATATTATGTCTCAATATAAAAATGGTATTTATTTTGTATATGGTTTTATTTCTACCATTTATATATTAGCTCTCCAATTAATACCTAATAATTTTACCAATAGGGCATTAATATTTTTAATTTTTTCCGACCCTACTTTTTTAGGTTTTTTCTTTGTAGGAGCTATGGTGTTATTAGAGAGGAATCAAGGTATACCTTTAGCTTTATCTATAACTCCATTAACATTGCAGGAGTATATAATATCAAAATGTATATCCTTAAGCCTTATTTCAGTCATAGTAAGCTTAATTATTACCTTTACAGTTAAAGGAGTAGAATTCAATATAATTTTATTAACAAGTGTAGTTGTAGTAAATTCTATAATTTTTACATTAATAGGTTTAATAACAGGAATGTATTCAAAAACTTTAAATCACTATTTCTTAATAGCAACACTGGTAGGTATAGTAATAGCAATTCCGCTTTTAAATTACTTTAAAGTTACAAGTTTTGGACTTTTCAATCTATTTCCTACTTATATAGCTATAGCCTTAATTGAAGGGGCTATTTATAGAAGTGAAATTAATATTATATATTTTCTAATCTCTATAATTTGGATGATGGTATTATATTATTTAGCAGAAATAACTCTAAAAGATAAGTTTGTTTAGGGTAGGTGAAAACATGAAAAAATTATTAATTTTAATAAAGGAAGATTTAAAAAACATATATAAAGATCCTATGTATTTAATTTCTTTTACTTGTCCATTATTGTTAATTATATTTTGTACAATAGGAATTAAATTTATAGAGAGTAAGTTTAGAATGCCTTTAAGTAATTACTATGCTCTTATACTGTGGATGGCATTAATAATGACACCTTTTCTTATAGGAGTACTTGTAGGATTAATATTATTAGATGAAAAAGATCAAAATTTAATAATATATTTTTCTATAACACCCCTTAAAAAAGTGAATTACTTAATATATAGATTATCAATGCCTTTTGCTATTAGTTTTATAATGAACTTAATATTATTCATAACTACAAATTTAATAAAAGCTAGAATGATTAATATTTTTATAATAGTATTTCTAACCTCACTTTTAGCACCTATAACTACAATTTTTATGGGAGCTTTTGGAGAAAATAAACTTCAAGGATTAACATTAACTAAGCTTTGTAGTTTTATATTGTTTATACCTGCAATAAATTATTTTATAGATAGTAAAATAAAATTTCTAACCTATATAATACCTAATTATTATAGTTTAGAAATAATAAGAAATAACTATATAAATGGAAAGATTTTAGTTTTTAGTTTAGCTGTAAATATAGCATGGATATTTTTATTAGGAAGAAAATTAGTGAACCAATAATGTTTTTTGAGTTAATTTAAATTTATTGTATGATTTTTAAAGTTTTACTAAAGAATGAATGAGAAAATAAGGGTATTCCTAAATTACATGAAAGATTTACTACTAGAATTAAAGAAATAGAAAATAGAATTAATATTTTAAAAAAGCGAATACTCAATTTAATGTAGTATTCACTGATTGTTATTTTAGTTAAGATATAGAGAAGAAGCTGAGTTAAGTAGAACAATCCTATAAGGCTTAGTAGCTGAGCATTTAGCATTATTAGTTTTTAAGCCTTTTAGGTTTGTGAAAACAAAACCTCAGATAAATTCTCTAGAAAGTTTTTTAGAAATATTATAAAAATTGTATATTATCTATATTTAAGTTATAAGTTACATCTTTTCTCTCAACTATAACTTTTATTTTATCCTTTACTTCTTCATCCTCCATAACTTTTGTTAAAAGCTCCTTAGTAGGATTTATACAGTAAGGTATTCCTACAGACTTAAACATAGTAAAATCACCAGATGTATCACCATATGCATAACTTCTTTCAAGATCTATATTATATTTTTCTTTCAATTCCATCAATGCTTTTTCTTTACTTTCAGAATCCCACATAGGTATTATGTCACCTGTATAAGTTTCATTTTCATCTAGCAAGTATATTGAGCCTCTATAATCATCCATATTGTATTTGTTTGACATCTCTCTTACAAGCTCAATTGGAGAACCAGATATAGCAATAACTATATGACCTTGTTCTTTATGCCATCTTATTCTCTCTCTTGAAAATGTATATACTCTATCCCCTTTTTGTTCTATTACTTTTTTTGCAATGTAATCTATATGATTTTTACTTATACCTTTTATAGCTTCTATATATATATCTACCATTTTTAACAAATAAGTATCGTAATCACCTTGTCTTTTATCCCATTTAATAAAAGATGGTCTAACTTCACTATACCATTTTTTTTCTTCTACTAATTCATATTTTATTATCTTTTTAAAAACTTCTGTTATCAAACCTTCTCTATATATTGTTCCATCAATATCAAAAAATGCTGCGATATTTCCCATAGTATTCACTCCTAACAATATTGAATTTTTTTATATTTAATAATAGATTGTATCATATTATTAAATAATGTCAAAAAATAAATCATTATTTTAAAATATTAATATTTATATACATATATAGATATGCCAATTTAAAATTAATGTATACATTTAAATAATCCATACTTAATTGTGCATTGTGCATTATGAATTAAATCCACCTCAGGGGAACAGTGGTGAAGCCCTGAAAGGGTTCTCCTGAGGTGCAGTATGGCTTGGAACAACATACAAAATTTTTAAGCAATATTAATAGAGATAGCCAATATAATTAAAATACTAGTTAATGTATTACATAGTGTGCATATCACATAAAACACAGTGGTGGAATTAATTTTAAATTTCTCAGCTTCTGCTGAGAAATATCCACAATTGTGAATTTTGCATTGTAAATTAAGTTAAGTTTTCAGTTGTGAATTGTGAATTAAATTAAGGTGTAAACTGTTTTAAAATATAAAGATACTGAACTATATTTATATTGACAATATATACTAAAATATGATAAGATAATCTTCGTTATAGGGGTATGGCTCAATTGGTAGAGTAGTGGTCTCCAAAACCATTGGTTGCGGGTTCGAGTCCTGCTGCCCCTGCCAAATACCTAATATTTTTAGGTAACTTTTCTAAGATAGTTAAATAATTTATAGCGTTTAAATTTGAGATATTAAAAATGTCCTTCAATTTATTTTGGGGGATATTTTTATGTATTTATGGAAAACATGAAATTTATAGAGATATTAGAATATAATATTATAAATCACTTGACTTAATCAGATAATTGTTAAGTAAATCAATTGTCTAAATTTACATTAAATAAATATAAATAAATTGTAGAATTTTCTTGATAGCTTTGGTATAATCTAAGCTGATAACTTTATTATATAGGTTATGATTTTATAAATTTAAGAGATAAATATTAAAAAATTTTATTTTGAGATAAGAGGGATATTATGAGTACGGATAAGTCGATAAGTAGTAAAAACCAATTATTTAAAATAAATAAAGAAGAGGGGTTAATGGAGAAAATAGGAACAACAGCGTCTTAATAAAGAAGTAGTTTTAACAATATTAAGATAACGTTGGTTAACGCTTTGGAGTTTGTCCTAAATTTATAAAGTAATTTATAATCCATATACAAAGACAGCTAGTTTTATCAAAGAGATAAATACTTATGAAATCTACACCCCTGCAATTTTTATGCAAGGGGTTTTTTTATTTTTATATAACATGATTTAAGGAAATTGATGATTTGTAATTAAAATTGTCAAATATATAAAGTTAGTAATTTTAAATTTACATAAACAAACAATATAAGGTAGGGGTGATTTTCTTGATTGACGTAATGGTTCAATTAAAAGGTATTAGCAAAAGATTTGTAGGAAGTGATTCCTTAGCAGTTAAAGAGGTTTCTCTAGATATTAGGAAGGGAGAATTTTTAACAATTTTAGGTCCCAGTGGGTGTGGTAAAACAACAACATTAAGAATGATAGCAGGTTTTGAAGATCCAAGTATAGGTTCTATCTTTATAGATGAAGAAGATGTATCAAAAGTACCTGCATACAAAAGATGTGTTAACACAGTATTCCAAAGTTATGCATTATTTCCTCATATGAATATTTTTGAAAATGTAGCTTTTGGCTTAAAAGTGAAAAATGTGTCAGAAAGCAAAATCAAAGCAAGAGTAAGTGAAATGTTAAAAATGGTTCAACTTGAAGGCTATGAAAATAGAATGCCAAATGAGCTTTCAGGTGGGCAAAAGCAAAGGGTTGCTATAGCAAGAGCTGTTATAAATAATCCAAAAGTGCTTTTATTAGATGAACCTTTGGGAGCATTAGACTTAAAACTTAGAAAACAAATGCAATTAGAGCTAAAACAGCTTCAAAGAAAATTAGGTATTACATTTATTTATGTAACTCACGATCAAGAAGAGGCATTAACTATGTCTGATAGAATTGTAGTTATGAATAAAGGCGTTATAGAACATGTTGGTACTCCAGCAGAAATCTATGAAAAACCAAGAACTAAGTTTGTTGCAAACTTTATTGGTGAAACTAATCTATTTGAAGGCACAATTTTAGAAAAAGGTGAGGACAGATATCTTATAAATAAAGATGCTGGAGAAGAAATACTAATAACTGATTCTCTGATTTCTATGGCACAGGAAATTTGTCTTGCAATTAGACCAGAAAGAATTAAACTTTCAAATAATGTTGATATTGGAATGGTTGGAATAAAGGTAAATGTTAAAGAGAGAATTTATAATGGTTCGGTTATTAAAACCGTTGTTGTTACTAAAAATGGCATGGAGTTCGTTGTATCAGAACCTATAAGTGACGTATACTCCTTAGATGCCCATAATAAACCATACGTGTTTGCCACATGGAACCCTAAACACGCAGTGGTGGTACAATAATGCGGGGTAAACTTAGCAAAGCTTTTTCAAACTTTCTTGGAAAGCTATTGCATAGGACAGAAAATAAAAATGCTTCATTAGAGAGTCAAGAGGGTTTTAAGAGAAGATTTTTAAAGTCTGCCCCAATATTTAAAACCATAGGTCCAGTCGCCATATGGTTAATTACATTTTTTATTGTTCCATTACTTCTTGTGCTAATAGTTAGCTTTCTATCAAGAGGTGAATATGGAGATATCCAGTTACCTTTTACATTGGACAATTATAAAAGATTATTATCTCCTATATACGGACAAATATTAATCAAGACACTAATTATTTCTATTAGTACCACTATAGGATGTTTGATTATAGGATATCCATTTGCATATTTTATAGGAAGAGCTAATAAAAAATATAGAGGACTTCTATTACTTTTAGTTATACTTCCATTTTGGACTAATTCTTTAGTTCGTACCTATGCATGGATAATATTATTAAGAACGGAAGGGGTAATTAATACCTATTTAATGAGATTTGGACTTATTTCCAATCCAATACAAATGCTTTATACAGATGGTGCTGTGCTTATAGGGATGCTTTATATAATGCTGCCATTTATGGTGCTTCCTATTTACACTTCTATAGAAAAATTAGATATGAGTTATATAGAAGCTGCCAATGATCTTGGTGCTTCACCATATAAAACTTTTAAAGAAATAACTCTACCTTTAACTATGCCTGGTATTGTAGCAGGATGTATGCTTGTATTTATACCAACATTAGGTTATTTCTTTATATCAGATTTAATGGGTGGAAGTAAAACGATGCTTATTTCTAACCTAATTAAAAATCAGTTCCTAACCTCCAGAGACTGGCCATTTGGTTCAGCTATAGCAGTAATTGTAATAATACTAATGCTCATAGCTATTGGCCTTTACTTTAAGGGAACTACACCGAAAAAGGGCACAGAGGAGGTTAGTAGTTAATGGATAAGAAAAAAAATCTGTTAAGTAAAATATATGCAGCTTTAGTATATGGATTTTTATATTTACCAATTTTAGTTTTAATAGTATTTTCTTTTAATAAATCAAAATTAAATGCTACATGGTCGGGATTTACACTAGATTGGTATAAAAGTTTATTAAATAATGCTCAAATATTAGAGGCACTAAAAAATAGTTTAATTATAGCCTTCGTGAGTACTTTTTTTGCAGTAGTTATAGGCACATTAGCTGCTATTGGTATGTATAGGTATAAATTTAAGGGAAAAAAGGTTATGGAAGGATTATTATATATTCCAGTGGTTATTCCAGAAATAGTTATGGGTATATCAATGCTTGCCTTTTTTTCCTTACTTAATTTAGAAGCAGGATTATTAACTTTAATACTTGCACATATAACATTTTGTATTGCTTATGTTATTATAGTAGTTAGAGCAAGATTAGATGGATTTGATATTGCTTTAGAAGAGGCTGCACTAGATCTTGGTGCTACACCTTGGCAGACCTTAACTAAGGTTACATTACCAGTAATATCACCAGGGATTATAGCAGGAGGATTGCTTGCTTTTACTTTATCCTTAGATGATGTTATTATAAGCTTTTTTGCTTCTGGACCAGATAGTAATACACTGCCACTTAAGATATTTTCAATGGTTAAGTTTGGTGTTACTCCGGAAATAAATGCTCTATCAACAGTGATGATGGTATTTACTTTAAGTATGGTACTTATTGCTGAAGGTATAAGAAGAAATGCTCTTAAAAATAAGAAGATTAAAAAAGCATTATCAGCAGTAGTAGTTTCACTAATGGTATTTGGAGCAGGATTTATTATGTTCGGGAATGTAGGACAAACTGAAAAAGAAGTATTAAATCTATTTAACTGGTCTGAATTCTTACCTCAATCAGTTGTAGAACAGTTTGAAAAAGAATATAACGTAAAGGTTAATTACGCTACTTTTTCTTCAAACGAAGAAATGCTTGCAAAACTTATGGGCGGAAATATACCTTATGATCTAGTAGTTACTAGTGACTATGCTATTGAGATAATGATTAAGCAAAATTTAATTCAAGAAATAGATAAGGCTAATGTACCTAATCTTGTGAACATAGATAAAAATGTATTAGATTTAGGGTTTGATCCTAATAATAAATATAGCCTACCTTATATGTGGGGAGGCAATTATATAGTAGTGGATAGAAGCAAGATATCAAAAGAAATTACATCCTTTGATGGATTATGGGATAGTGAGTTTAAAAATTCTATGGTTATCTTAGATGACCCAAGAGTTATTGTAGGTATGGCGCTTCAAAAGAATGGATATTCTATAAACACTACAAATCCTGAAGAACTTAAAAAGGCGAAGGAAGATTTGATAAAGCTAATGCCGAACATAAAAGCTTTTGATAGTGAATCGCCAAAAACACTATTAATAAATGGAGAAGCTTCAATAGGATATGTATGGGGTACAGAAGCATATCTTGCCAAACTTGAGAATCCTAATTTGGAAACAGTTCTAACAAAAGAAGGAGTAGTTCCACAATATGACAACTTTGTTATACCAGCGAAGGCTAAAAATAAGAAATTAGCAGAGGAATTTATAAACTTCATTTATAGACCAGAAATTAGTGCTCAAGTATCTGAAGAGTTCCCTTATGCAAATCCAAATCAAGCAGCTTATCCTCTAATTGATCCAGGTAAGTTAAATGACATAGCTGTTTATCCACCAAGAGAGGCAGTAGAAGGTAATGAACTTATTAAAGATGTAGGAGAAGCTACAAGATTATTCGACGATATATGGACTGAAGTTAAAAATAGTAAAAAGTGATAATAAATTAAGCCTTGGGAAACCAAGGCTTAATTTATTGATAAATTCTAGAATTATATCTTTTATTAAAATGCATAATATTCATATTCATCCAAATTTTGAAAAACATATTGATTTACGAACATATGTTTGGTAAAATCATAATAAATAAAATTAATTATTAATGGGGGATAGATATGGATATAAGACATAAAAGGATTAGAGAAATTGTAGAAAAGGAATTGTCATGTTCAGCACACAACCTTGATCATGTACTTAGAGTGTATAATCTATGTATGTTTTTATCAAAATACGAGGAAAATGTAGACCTAGAAGTTCTTATTCCGGCAGTGTTATTACATGATATTGCTAGAGTGAAAGAGAGTAAAGATAAAACAGGAGAAATTGATCATGCCATATTGGGGAGCGAAATGGCAGAGGATATATTAAGAAATTTAAAATATGAAGAAGATAAAATTGAAAAGATAAAGCACTGCATTATTACACACAGATTTAGAACTGATAATAGACCTAAAACAATAGAAGCTAAAATACTTTTTGATGCAGATAAACTTGATGCACTTGGTTCAATTGGAATTGCTCGCTGTTTTATGCTTGCAGGGCAATTTGGACAAAGCTTATCAGTAAAGAATCCAATAGATACAAATACTTCAGATAATGGAAGACTAAAAGATGTTTCAAAGCATTCACCTTTTATTGAGTATGAAGTAAAGTTTAAGAAAATTCCAGAAAAGCTACATAGTAAAAAAGCAAAAGAAATTGGTATTGAACGATTAAAATTCATGGATGACTTTTTTAAAAGATTAGATTTAGAGATAGAAGGAATTCAATGATTTAAATGTAATTATTGAGATATAATGTAAATTAGCTAGCATAATAGATTAATTTAGAATTAATTTGATGACAGTCTATCATATTAATTCTGCTATGATAAGAAAAAAGGAGAGATTGAATTGAATAAAAAAGAAGTAATTTTTGTGCTGTTAAATGAGTATGCGGACTGGGAAAGTGGATTTCTTGCACCAGCTCTGCATGGAGGAATTCAAGATGGTCCTACAAAATATTGTGTGAAAACACTGGGTTTAACAAAAGCACCAATACAGTCTTTTGGCGGCTTCTATACCTTTCCAGACTATGATATTAATAGTCTCCCAGAAGAGTATTCTGCACTTGTTTTAGTTGGTGCCAATCATTCTTGGCACACAGAGGAAGCAAAACAAATAATACCACTCATTGAAACGACTCTATCAAAAAATCTGGTTTTAGCTGCCATCTGTGATGCTACAGTTTTTCTTGGTGTAAATGGATTTTTAAATGCAAATAAACATACAAGTAATACCCTTGAAGTATTAAAAACAATTTCTGAAACTAAATATCTAGGAGAAAAGAATTATTTAGAACAACAAGCGGTAAGAGATGGTAAGCTAATCACTGCAAATGGTACAGGCTATCTTGAGTTTACCAAAGAAGTATTACTTGCCCTAGAAGCATATTCTCCAGAACAGATTGAAACATATTACAATACTTATAAACGCGGGTATTACGAAATGATAAAAAGTATAAGAGATTAACTTATAAAGCATGAAGGAAATTAAAAAAACACCTATATCCTTCATGCTTTTTATTTATCTATAAGAGTTTATAAATAAAGTAATGTATATTATAATTTATATTATGCTTAAGCTTTTTAAATGTAATTACTTTCAGATATCATATTTAAAAAGTATTTATGAACTTGCATATCATCAGTTAGTTCGGGATGAAAAGCAGTAACTAATATATTATCTTGTCTTGCAGCTACAATCTTTCCATCTATCTCAGCTAGTATATCTACAGTATCCTTACAGGAAATAATATAAGGAGCACGGATAAAAACCATAGGAATTTGCCCAATATCTTTGAAATCTGAAACTATCGTAAAACTTCCCAGCTGTCGTCCATAACCATTTCTCTTCACAGTAGTATCCATAGAGTTAAGATAGGTTGTATTGTCACCACTTATCTCTTTAGATAATAGAATAAGTCCTGCACAAGTACCGAATACAGGTAGTCCTTTTTCTATTGCAGATTGTATTGGTTTTAGTAAATTAAGTTCAGTTAATAATTTACCAATAACTGTGCTTTCACCACCAGGTAGAATTAACCCGCTTAAGTCCTCTGTGAAATCTTTAAGTTGTCTAATTTCACAGCATTCTACACCTAATTGACGTAAAACTTTAATATGCTCAATGAATGCTCCTTGTAGACATAATACACCTATCTTCATTGTCCACGCTCCGCCATTAGTAATTCTATTTCTTGTTCATTGATTCCAACCATAGCTTCACCAAGATTTTCTGAAAGTTTAGCTATTAAATTAGCATCCTTATAGTTTGTAACTGCTTGAACTATAGCAGCAGCACGTTTTTCAGGATTACCAGATTTAAATATACCAGAGCCAACGAATACACCTTCAGCACCAAGCTGCATCATCAATGCTGCATCTGCTGGAGTTGCAATACCACCAGCGGCAAAATTAACAACTGGTAATTTCTCGTTTTCATGAACATATTTAACTAACTCATAAGGAACTGCTAATTCCTTTGCAACTAAGTATAATTCATCATCCCTTTTTGAAGCAATAGCACGGATATCGCTCATAATTTTTCTCATATGACGTACTGCTTGTATAATATCTCCTGTTCCCGGTTCTCCTTTAGTACGTATCATAGATGCACCTTCATTTATGCGTCGTAGTGCTTCCCCTAAATCTTTTGCGCCACATACGAAAGGAACATTAAATTGCTTTTTATCAATATGGTAAATATCATCTGCTGGAGATAAAACTTCACTTTCATCTATATAGTCAATTTCAATAGCTTGTAAAATTTGAGCTTCTGCAAAATGTCCAATACGAACTTTTGCCATAACTGGAATAGAAACAGCTTCTTGAATACTTCTAATCATAGCAGGATCGCTCATACGGGAAACCCCTCCAGCTGCTCTAATATCTGCAGGAATACGTTCTAGTGCCATAACGGAGCATGCTCCAGCAGCTTCTGCTATTTTTGCTTGTTCTGGTGTAGTTACATCCATAATTACTCCACCTTTTAGCATTTGTGCTAAATTTTTATTTAATTCATATCTTTCCTGACCCATGTTAAAACCTCCATAATCTTGACAATTTTCTTGAAATAATAATATAATACATCTGATATGCCTTCAATAACCAGAATTCAAATATTTAATAATGCCAGATAGGAGTTATGTTATGATTACAGTAATATTTAATGATAAAAAAGAGGGGCCTCTTTATGAGCAGCTTTATATGCATATAAGACATATGATTGAAGGAGGTTCCTTAAAAGCAGGCGAAAAACTTCCTTCTAAAAGAGCATTTTCTTCACATCTGCAAGTTAGCCAAGTTACTGTTGAAAACGCATATAATCAGCTTAAAGCAGAAGGGTATATTAATGCTGTAGAAAAGAAAGGGTACTATGTTCAACAAGTTGAATTTATACCTAAAATAAAATCTAAAGTTGAATGGGAAGTAAAACATGAAATTCAATCTCCTAATGATGTAAAGTTTGATTTAAAAACAAATACTGTAGATACTAGCAATTTTCCTTTTTCAGTTTGGACAAGACTAATGCGTGAATGTCTTAACAACGAAGGGGACTCTTTGCTTAAACCTGTACATCCTCAAGGTGATATTGAATTGCGCAATGTAATAGCAAAATACCTTCAAGAATTCCGTAACATGAATGTATCAGCGGAACAAATAGTTTTAGGTGCAGGTTCAGAATATTTATTAGGGCTTATAACAGAAATGCTTCCAAATCATGCTTTTGCAGTGGAAGACCCAGGATATTATAAAACCTCTCGTATTCTACAAAGTCGTAAAGTAAATATGTATTCAATTCCAATGGATAAAGAAGGAATGTGCATTGATGAACTCAAAAATACTCCTGCTACTGTTGTGCAGGTGACTCCATCACATCACTTTCCACTTGGAACAATAATGAGTATTAATCGCAGAAGACAGCTTTTGCAATGGGCTTCACAAAGTGATGAAAGATATATTATAGAAGATGATTATGATAGTGAATACCGATTTGTGCTAAAACCTATTCCAACCCTGCAAAGTTTGGATCATAATGATAAGGTAATTTATTTGAATACTTTTGCTAAAACCCTTGCTCCTTCTTTACGTATCGGATATATGGTACTACCTAAAAAATTACTGTTACATTACAGAGAGCAGCTTATGTTTTATTCCTGTACAGTTTCGGAGTTTGAGCAGCGTACTTTAAGAGCTTTTATACAAAGTGGTTACTATGAGCGCCACTTGAATCGTATGAGAAAAATATATAAGAATCGTAGAGATGCATTTTTAGAGGGATTGATGCCTTTAAGCCATATGATTTCCATAAGTGGAGAGGATGCGGGGATGCACCTTCTTTTACAAGTAAATAATGGCATGAGTGAAGCTCAGCTTATTGAAAGTGCAAAGAATAAAGGTGTTGGAGTTTATGCTTTGTCAGATTATTATATTAAAAAAATTCCTGATACAAAAACAGTTGTAGTAGGATATGCTTCTTTTACTCCATCAGAATTAAAAAAAATAGCTTCTCTCTTAGTAGAAGCTTGGAAATAAATTAATAATAAGTGGCTTATCTTATTATGTAAAATATGGTAATATTAATAAAAGAACAATTTGTATTGTATAAGTATTAAGAATTATAAGTTTATCCATTAATTATATCTCAAACAAAGCTTTAAGGAGTGATAAAAATATGTAGATCTTTTTAAAATTCACAAATAAAAATTGATAATGGCTTTTATAAGGAGATGTTTATTAATGGATTTAACGTGGAATTTAGATAATATCTACACTTCTTTTAGTTGTGAAAAATTTAAAAAAGACATGGAGCAGCTTAATATCTATATAGCTTCTATAAATAAATTAGATATAAGGCATTGGAAAGAGGACGAAAGCTCTTCTTCTAAAATTGAAGAGTTTTTAAAGCTTAATAATGAATACAAGAAAGTATATTTTAAATTATCTTCCTATTTATATTTAATTATGAATATGGATTTTGAAAATACTGAAGCAATGAACATTTCGGATGATATTGAATATAAAAATTTAGAACTTACTAAAGTTTTTGTAACATTTAGTAGGTGGCTTAGTAATATTACAAATTTGGATGGAATAATAAGTACGTCACCATATCTTTTAGAACACAAATTCTATCTTTTAGAGCTTTTAAGAAAATCAAAGTATCTATTAAATGAAAAAGAAGAATTAATTTTTGCTAAAATGCAAATATCAGGTTCGCGGGCTTGGCAGAAGCTTTATATGGAGACAATAACCGCTACTACAGTGGACATTACTATTGACGGTGTAGAAGAGAAAGTTACACTTGCAGAGCTTAGAAATATGGCATATGAAAAAGATACTTCTTTGAGAAAGGCTGCTTATTATGCAGAAAATGATTTGTGTAAAAATATATCACAAATTTGTGCTAAGTGCATAAACTCAATTGGCGGTGAAGCCCTTAATGTATATGAAGTTAGAGGGTATAAATCACCTTTAGAAAAAGTTTTATTACAATCAAGAATGGATTTTGAAACATTAAATGTTATGACCACGGCCATAAAAGAAAGCCTTCCAATGTTTCATAAGTATTTTTATAAAAAAGCAGAATTACTAGGATATAAAGACAATCTTCCTTTTTACGATGTTTACGCACCTATAGGTGATAACAATGTGAAAATTTGTTATGATGATGCTAAAAACTTGATTATAGATAGTTTTAAAAATTTTAGCGAACAACTTGCTTGTTTTACAAAAAATGCTTTTGAGAATAGATGGATTGATGCAGAACCACGAAAAAATAAGGGCAATTATGGATTATCCGTAGACATTTTTCCAATGAAAGAGAGTAGAATAATGACTAGTTTCAATGGTAGATATATTGATGTCAGTATACTAGCTCATGAAATTGGGCATGCGTACCATAGTTCTAAGCTTTATAATGAAGAGATGTTAAATACTGAGTATCCTATCCCCATTGCAGAAACTGCTTCAATTTTTTGTGAAACTATAGTAAGTAATGAATTATTAAATATATTACCAAGTAGTCAAAGTATAGAAGTGTTAGAAAGAAGTATTTCTGATGTTGCTTATTATATAGTAGATTTTTATGGGAGATATCTATTTGAAAATAAGTTTTTTGAACAAAGGAAATTAGGAGCATTGTCTGCTGAGGAGCTAAATAAATTAATGATTACTTGTATGAGAGCTTCTTACGGTAATAGTATTAAAGAGGAAACTATTCATCCATATATGTGGATGAATAAGGTTGGATATTTTATGGTTGGTAATGAATATTTAAATTTTCCATATTTTTTTGGTGTTCTATTTTCAAAAGGTCTTTATGCTGAATATATAAAAGAAAAAAAGAACTTTGAGAAAAAATATGATATATTTCTAAGTCAAACAAGCAAAAACAATATTGTTGATATTGCAAAAATAGTTGATATAGATGTTCAATCTATGGATTTTTGGAGAAATGCATTAAAAATTATAGAGAAAGATATTGAAAGGTTTATTGAATTATAGAATGGTATCTAAGTACTATAGGAAGACTGCCTCATAAAGTTGAGTATATTAGTTTTTAATCATTACTATTTGAAGTTTGCAGATTATCAGATGGTATAAACATGTCATTACTAAAAGTGACACAATATATATGGGCATAGAAATGGAGCAGCAAGGAGAACCATTAAATATGTAAATAGAAATAACATAAATTTTATTAATCCTAGAATACTAATAACATAAGTATTCTAGGATATTTTTATTTTAAAATCTTTATTATAATTTGTATAACTTATCCACATTTCTGTGGATATATTAACTAAAAAATATGAAGATTGTTGATTACTTAATAAATAATTAATGTTTTCACCTTAAATTTAAATACTAAAAGGTTCTATTGATTGTGGGAACTTAAATATATTTAAAGGATCGTATTCAGTTTTAACTTCTCTAAGTCTTGGATAGTTATCTCCATAATATTGATTTTCCCAATCTATAATATGAAAATCAGTAAAACCTCTATAGGTTCCTATTCCAACGTGATCTAATAGAGCTTTAACACTGTTTGTCCAATTAATATTATCTTCTCTATATCTGTTTAAAGTCCATACAGATTCTACTTCTAATAAATACAATGAGTCTCTATGAACAAAGGCAGTGTCATTTGGATCAATGTCACTTACATTTCCGTTAAGCCCTATAAACTCATAGAATCGTCTATAGTTCTTAGGAGAATTTATCATTTTATCTTCTAAAGATTTTAATATACATCTATTAAGTGGCTCATATATAAAAGAACCTGTTGCTTTAAATTTTTGAGGGGTAGGGCATCCAATATTCCACATCTCTATAGCTTCTCTATATGGAACACATTCTATTTCTACAGATTTTGTTGGAGCAACGTTTATAAGTGGCCTTATTATACATTCTAATTCTTCTGTACTTCCAAAAAACTGTCCTTGTGATGATAATAAGATATCACCACAGGGGTCTTTTTCATAAACTACAGTAGTTGTTAATCTAACATCAGCATGAGGGGTTAGCTCTTGCCAAAGCTCTACTATATCAATAAAGTATTTGCTGTCCCAAGTTATAACATAAGTTGAAACATCACATACAGGAGTAATTTTATAAGTTAGTGAAACTACTACCCCAAAATTTGAGGCAAGCCCACCTCTTACAGCCCAAAATAAATTATCATTGCAACATTCATTTGCAACTATTTTCTTACCTTCATAATTTATTAATTCTACTTCTAATAAATTATCACAAGAAAGTCCTAGTAATCTTGATGCAAATCCTACACCACCACAAGTAGTTAGACCACAGAGGCCTGTATCTTTACATGTTCCAGCAGGGATAGTATAACCTTTGCTTATTAAGTCAGAGTACATCTTTCCATTTGTTATTCCACCACCAAGCTTAGCAGTATTATTTATTCTATCGATAAAAGTATAATTAATATTACTAATATCTATTACTAGTCCTCTATTTACATTTGAATTTGCCTCATAATCATGTCTTCCACTTCTAATTCTAAATGGGATGCATTCTGATATTGCATATTTTAATGCATTTATGACATCTACTTCAGAAAAACAGAAAACTATAATGCAAGGAAATTTTCTAAAAGCTAGATTTAAATCTCTACTAGCTTCTAAATATAGGGGATTATTTCTACGAACAACACCACCTGTTAAATACATTATATATCTCCTTTCAAAATTAATCTTAATACATATTATGAATTTTAAGCGCCTTTGATATATTTAATTAAATAAGAAAATTGATGACAATTAAGCAGCATCAATTAAATATGATAGTTAATATATTAAATATATACATAAACGTAATTTAATTTTATCTATAAATAAATAGACAAAATATAAAAATGATTATATAATTATAGTTATAAATGATATTTATTGGGGTAAATATATTAATTATGGAATTAGGAGATGAATATTATGGGGAATATAGAAAGATTTCTTGATGATAAAGGTAGAATAAAAATTTGGCCTGCTAAAAAAGAGCTAAAAGTTGAAATTCTAAGTTATCTTGTTAGTAAATTTGAATATAATTATTCTTACACTGAGAAAGAAGTTAATAGCATAATTAATGAGTGGCATACATTTGAAGATTATTTTCTACTTAGAAGAGGATTAATAGATTATAAACTATTATCTAGAGAAAAAGATGGTTCGAAATATTGGAGAAAAGGAGAATACATTGATGAATAAGAGTGATGAAGAAATAAAAAATAATGAAGAGTTCTGGAATGCAACAATAGATGATATAAAAAATGGATATATTCAAAGTGATGATAATATTAAATGTTTAATTTGTGGAGAAAATTTTACTATTGGTAAAATATATAAGATTGATTCGGAGTTTTATGAAGCAAAGAAAGCTGCTGAAATTCATATAGGAGAGAAACATAATTCAATGCTGCAATATTTATTAAATATGAATTCAAGTTTTACCGGAATTTCAGAGGTACAAAGAGAAATAATAAACCTTTTTTCACAGGGATTATCAGATAAAGAAATATCTAATAAGTTAAACATTGCAACCTCTACTATAAGAAATCATCGTTATAAACTAAGAGAAAAAGAAAAGCAGGCAAAATTGTATTTAGCTATTATGGATTTGTTAGCTCAAAGTACTAATAAAAAGATAAATAAGCTTGATAAAGGAACTATATGTGATGCCCATAAGACAGCAACTACCTTAGATGATAGATTCAATATAACTGATGAGGAGAAGTTACAGGTCATAGAAAATTATATGGATAAAAGTGGGGTATTAAAAAGTTATCCATCAAGAGAAAAGAAAAAAATTATAGTTTTAGAAGAAATAATGAAAAAATTTGAAAGTGGCGTAATTTATTCAGAAAAAGAAATAAATGAAATATTAAAGGCAGTATATGATGATTTTGCAACTATAAGAAGAGCATTAATCGAATACGGCTTTCTAAGCAGGTCTAATGATTGCAGAAGTTATTGGGTTAAAGAATAAATAAGATTATACAGGTTGCCGACATTATAAAATTCTTATATATTTTAGATAAAACCTTAAGATATAAATTATTTATATGTAAGTTTGAAAATATAGCAACTAAGAAAATATACCCACATTTAAATTAAAGTATAATAAATTTTGTTAATCCTAGAATACTTAAAATACAGTATTCTAGGATGTTTTTATGAAAAAATTGGGATATTTTACAATTTGGAAACAAGTTAAAGTTAGTTTGTAAAAACCATTTGATAATATAATGTTAGGGGGGAGAGGCATGAATAAGAAAATATTATGTACAGTAGTACTTTTAAGTTTGACTACGCAGCTAATTGGCTGTAAACAGAAGAATGAAGAGTTAGTTAAAAGAATAGTTCTTGAAAGCGATGTAAGAGATCAAAAATTAGGGCAAAAAAATAAAAATCCAAAAGTAACAGTGGAAAAGATAGATTTAAAATTAGATGAAGAAGATTATTTTGAACCAGCTTTTTATCATGAAGGGGAAGTTTACGGAGCTATTGATAAAGGATATGGAGAAATATCAAGATCAGATAAAGCTACAGCAGCTCACCCAATAGCAGGATATATGAAAGAGTATTTATACAAAGTAGATGATGATAATAATTTAATAGAAACTTCAAAGGAAGCTTTTAATTTTATATGGAGAGCTAAAATGCTAGGATTCAAATTGTTTGAAAATGATAAAGTATTTAGCATAGATTATAAAAAGGAAGATAAAATTAAGGAAATTCCTGAACTGACAAAGATAATAAGTGAATTGAAAGAACGTAGCGGGTATGATAGTGCGTGCCATATTAGACTTAATTCAAATAATGAAAACTATGTAGAGATTTATATAACAACGGCATCTAATAAAGAAAAGCTATACTTATATGATATGAAAAGTAAGAAACTCTATGATGTTCATGATAAAGAATATGAAAAAAATGGATGCCTTAACACTCTTAATTATGTAGATTCACTACAATCCTTAGTGTGGATAAATAAGGATTTTAAAATTTATAAATTGAAATTAGAAAAAGAAAATGCTTTTTTTGAATCATATATTAATTTAGATAAGTATATTGGCACAAATAAAAAAGATAAAATAGATAATGTAAGTGGAGTAATGATAAATAGTGATGAAATGCTGATTTTTCAAGATGAATATATAAATGAGCAGGGACCATATTTATATCGTCCACTTTATAGGACCATTTCTATCAGTAAGTTCAATTTTAAGACTAATCAATATAGAGTATTATTTGAAGTACCAGATGGCATCAATATGTGGGCAAAATATATAGGAAATAATATGCTAGACATAGAAGAGTTTAAGCAAAATGAAAAAACTATGGAATCTATAATCCCTATAAATAGATATATTAAAGAGATAAGAAATGATGAGCTAAATGTTATATATAAAGAGAAAATTGAAGATGAAGGAGAAATATTATATCCTAACGTGTACATTGCATTAAGCGAAGATGGAACAGAAGTATTTTTGGCTAGGCATTTAACTAAATTTGAAGATGACACAGTAAAAACAAAAGATATTGTATATAAAAAATATAAAATTGAATATTAGAAGTCTATGGTTTTAGCTCAATGTGATTTGAAGAACATTGATAGAATCAAGGTTTTAATATATAATTTTTGTATATGCAAAATATTGAAATAATTTATTGAATAGTAAATTAAAATTATAGTTAATTTCAAATTATATAGTGATGTTATAGTAAACACGTAACATCACTATATAGGTTTATTTAAAATAAGTGAATTTCTTGCTATTTTAGAGATAGGGTGAATATAATGGGTAAAAAAATATTGGTAGTGGAAGATGAATATTCAATTAATGATGTTTTAACAATTGCTTTAAAAGATGAAGGCTACGAAGTTAAAAGTGTATTTGATGGTAAAAGTGCATTGGATATAATAGAAAGTTTTAAACCAGATCTTGTATTATTAGATCTTATGCTGCCTGATATGGATGGGTTTGAGATTTGTAAGAAAATATCAAGAGAATATTTAGTAATTATGATCACTGCAAGGGATAATATTTTTGATAAAATTGTTGGATTAGAACTAGGAGCAGATGATTATATAGCAAAGCCATTTGAAATAAAAGAAGTTATAGTTAGAGTAAAAGTATTATTTAGAAGTTTAGAAAAAGAAAAACATTTTTCTTTAGAACAGACCTTGGACCTAGCAGAAGATATTACTGTAGATTTGGTAGGGAAAAGAGTATTTAAAAATGGAGAAGAAGTAGATTTAAAGAGAAAGGAAAATGCTCTCTTTTTTTATTTAGTTACCCATAGAAATAGAGTATTTTCAAGGGAAGAGCTTTTAGATAAAGTATGGGGATATGAATATTTTGGAGACACTCGAACAGTAGATGTTCATATTAGGAGAATTAGATCCAAGCTAGAAATGCCTGGAGATACTCTTATAGAAACAGTATTTGGAATTGGCTATGTTATGAGGTAAATAGAATGTTAAAAACTATTAGGGGAAAAATAACTATAGGTGTTATAATAGCTAGTTTAAGTGTATTGATTATAATAAACATCATAATATGGGGAATATTTGAAAAGAATCTACAGACTTTTATTACAAATGATATGGATAAGATAAGAACTATTACCTTTTCTGAAATGAAAACACAATATCTTATAAGTAATGATACAATTAGTTTCAATAATAAAAGTGAATTATGGCCAATCTTAAATAATATTAATAAACAATATGATATATACGCTTCAGTAAATGATGATAGGAATAATTATAAACAATTCACCGGGAAGCTACTAGATGAAAAATATACAGAAAAGATAATGACAGATAGCGATAGAAAATCATCATTATTATATATACATAATGAAAAAGCAGTGTTTTATGCTACTTATGCCTATCCTATGTATGTAGGGGACAATTATGTAGGAACACTAGTATTTCAAAAAGATTATTTAAGTGAGTATAAAGGTTCTATTAATCTTATGACAAAGATTGTATTTATTCAAAGCCTACTATTTATAGCAATGATCTTAATTATATATTTTTGGTTAAAGAAAACAACAAAGTCCTTAAACACCTTAGCAACAGGTATGACTTTTGTAGAACAAGGAGATTTTTCTAATAGATTAGAAACAAAGAGTAATGATGAGGTATCAAGTTTAATTCATCATTTTAATAGAATGCAAGATCAAATAGAGGCACAAATGGAATGTTTGCAGTTAGAAAAGAAAAAGATAGAGCAGTTAGAAAAATCATCGAGAAACTTTTTTAATTATGCAACTCATGAGATGAAAACCCCTGTTACTGCAATTATAGGATATACTCAGCTACTTCAAAAGGGAGAAATGGATAAGGAAGTAACAGAAAGAGCTTATAATAGAATTATAGCTGAATCTAAAAGGATGCATACAATGGTTCAAAATATGTTGGTGGTGGCAAGAGGTAAAGAGAGAAAGAGATACACAGCTCAAAACTTTAATATTAAAGAGTTATTAACTCAAATCATATATGAATTTGAGCTTGTGTTTGAAAAACAAAAAATAGATATTAACTTAAAGGGTGATGATGCTGTAATTTTTGCTGTAAAAGAAGATATAAGAACTATTCTTGTGAATTTAATAGATAATGGAATCAAATATAGTGAAGACGGACGAATAAATATTCAGTGCAAATGTGAAAATAACATTTATATTATTATAGAAAATAAATGCCTTCCTATTCCAAAGGAAATTAAAGAAAATTTATTAGAACCTTTTACTAAGTATAATTACGGAGACCATACACAAATAAGCTCTGGATTGGGATTATTTATATGCAAAGAATTAGCGGAAAAAAATAATGCATACATAACTTATAAGGTAGAAGAGGGAAAAATCTGCTTTATGATAGAATTACCTTTTGAATGATAAGGATATAAGATACATAATTAAGAAGAGAAGTTATTTAAAAATTGTAGCATATATACAGGCTTTAGTAAAAAGAGTCGTGAGAAAATATAAAAATAGACTTAACTCTACAATCGTAGAATTAAGTCTATTTTATTTTAATTATTATTTAGAAAAAATCTTTACGAAGCGTTTTCTATAAATAAAAACTCATAATAATAAGTTCCTCTTTTTTACCCATTTTACGTACACCTTCATCAATGTAGCCGCATTCTTTATAAGTGAAAAGATTGATGTCATTTTCATTTCAGTATATAATTTTTATAACTTTAAATGAATAGGGTGATTACATTTGTTTAATTTAAAAGAAAACTATCATGTTGCTGTGCCGACTGCCTTTCATTACGACGAAGAAATAAACGTTCAAGCAACCTTAGAGCATATCATCAACTTAGCTTAAAAAAGGAGTAAAATCTATTTTAGTGTGTGGGGCAACAGGAGAACAACACAGTTTATCTGTAAAAGAAAAAATTGTTATTTTAAATGCTATTCAAGAAAATAACGCTTTAAGTCCAGACTTAGAAATAATTTTTAATGTATTTAGCATTCGTCAAAAAGATGCTATTGAATTAGCGAAATACGTGAATCAATGCAATAAAATTTCTGGAGTACTGTTAGGGTATTCTCCATATATACTTCCGACTCAGAAAGAGGCTATTTACTATACAAAAGCTATTGTAAAAGAGCTTAATAAACCCATAATATAAGAGAGGGTGTTAGGAGTAAGAACATCAAGAATCGGTAATTGCAAAAATAATTTTTCAGAGGGTTATCCATATCGGAATATGAGATATAACTTTGTTTAGGAGTGAGATAGATGAAGAATATAACAATATTAATAGCTGATGATGATAGAGAAATTGCTAATTTGGTTGCTATCCATTTAGAGAAAGAAGGGTACCATATCATTAAGGTATCTGATGGACAAGAAGCCGTTGAGGCTATTCAGACTCAACCGATTGATTTACTGATTTTGGATATTATGATGCCGAAAATGGACGGATATGAAGTTACCCGTCACATTCGTGAAAAACATAATATGCCCATCATTTTTTTGAGCGCTAAAACGTCTGATTTTGATAAAGTGCAAGGACTCGTGATTGGAGCAGATGATTATATGACTAAACCATTCACACCCATCGAATTGGTAGCTCGTGTAAATGCCCAACTGCGACGCTTTATGAAGTTAAATCAACCTAAAACTAAACATAACTCAAGCTTGGAATTTGGAGGATTAGTGATTTCGCCTGAACACCATACAGTTACTTTATATGGTAAGAATATTGAGTTAACTCCGAAAGAGTTTGAGATTTTATATTTATTAGCCAGTCATCCAAATAAAGTTTATAGTGCAGAAGATATTTTTCAGAAGGTATGGGGGGATGCATACTATGAATGTAGGAATACCGTTATGGTTCATATTCGTACTTTGAGGAAAAAACTTGAAGAGGATAAACGAAAAAACAAATTGATAAAAACTGTATGGGGGGTAGGTTATAAATTCAATGGGTAAAATACTACGAAGCTTTCGTTCAAAAATGATAATGTTGTTAGGTTTAAGCATGTTGTTGTCTAGCGCCATAACATACTTACTCTTTAAAGTACTCCAATTGTATTATTATACAAATGTTGAACGTGGAGATACACTAGCTTATGTTCGTAAAATCATGGAAAATATCGGGGACTTTAACGTCTTTTTACTGTTATTTATCCTGCTTTCGATATTGTTTTTCTTTTTACTTACAAAACCCTATTCTGCCTATTTCAATGAGATTTCAAAAGGAATTCATTATCTCGCTCAGGGTGACTTTAAGCATCGAGTTCAAATATTGTCAAATGATGAATTTAGTGATATTGCACAAGGCATTAATCTGGCAAGTGAAAAATTGGAGCAAGCCATAGAAAGGGGTGATTTTTCGGAAAGTAGTAAAGAGCAGTTAGTAGTAAATTTGGCTCATGATTTGCGCACACCTCTTACCTCTATTTTAGGTTATTTAGATTTAATCCTTAAGGATGATAGCTTGACTGAAAATCAGATTAGGCATTATTTAATGATTGCCTTTACCAAATCTCAACGCTTAGAAAGGTTGATTGATGAATTATTCGAAATAACTAGGATGAATTATGGCATGCTACCAATTGAAAAGAAACAAATTGATTTAAGTGAGCTACTTATTCAATTGAAAGAAGAGTTGTATCCTGTCTTCGAGAAACACGATTTGATAGCAAGAATGAATATTACTTCTCCTTTATCTATTATGGGTGATGGAGAGTTGTTGGCCCGTGTGTTTGAAAATCTCCTGATTAATGCAAATCGCTATGGATATGAGGGGCAGTATGTAGATATCAACGGCTTCATTGATTCAAAGGAAGTAGTTATTCAAATTATCAATTATGGGGATGCCATTCCTCCAGATGAACTGCCTTATATTTTTGATATGCTTTATACTGGTGACAAAGCACGAACTCATCAAGAAAATAGCACAGGTCTCGGTTTATTCATTGCGAAGAATATAGTAGAGCAACACAATGGGACGATTACTGCTGAAAGTAATTTAATACGCACTATATTTGAAGTCCGTTTACCAATGGAGGATTCCCAAAGAGATTAAGTGTAAAATCCAAGTAAAAAATTTAAGGAAAATTTAATATTTACCCCACTTTTTATTTTAAAAGTTTTTCCTATACTATAGACAAGTTAAGTTAAGGAGGGAACTAAAAATGAAAAAGTGGGGACTTTTATTGCCCTTTGCATTATTCATAGTTTTTATTTTTAATATATCACCGATATCTCAAGATAAAGTAGATATTCAAGGAGAGATTCAAAAATATGAACAAAATGATAAAATGGCAGCTGAAAATATCCAAAAGATTGAGCTTACGGAAGAACAGATCTATCAAGGGAATCTACTCTTGGTCAACAATGAACATCCTATTCACCAAAAGAGTATAAAATCGGATGTCATAAATTTATTTACCCACAAAGAATTGACAAAGGGGTATGGGTTACTTGATAGCGAAATTAAATTGTCGGAAGAAATAGCTGAAAGATTTTCTGAGATGATAGCTGATGCTGAAAAAGATGGGGTTTCTCACTTTTTAATTAGCAGTGGTTTTCGAGACTTAGATGAGCAAAGCAGACTTTACGAAGAAATGGGTTCTGATTATGCTTTGCCAGCAGGTCATAGCGAACACAATTTAGGATTAGCACTTGATGTGGGATCTACTCAAATGAAGATGGATAAAGCGCCTGAAGGAAAGTGGATAGAAAAAAATTCTTGGGAATACGGCTTTATATTACGCTATCCCTTGGATAAAACGAATGTTACAGGAATTCAATATGAACCTTGGCATATTCGTTATGTCGGCTTGTCTCACAGTGCGATTATGCAGGAAATGAATTTAGCTTTGGAAGAATATTTGGATTATTTAAAAGAAGAAAAGAGCATTTCTGTTAGTGTTTATGGGAAAAAATATACAATTTCATATTATCCTATTTCTAAAAATGAGACAATTGAAGTCGAAGTACCAGCGAATGAACAGTATGAAATATCTGGTAATAATATAGATGGAGTGATTGTGACCACATTTTCTTGAATTAGGTTCTAAAATGATAAAGTCATAGGTTTAAATGTAAAATTAGGAGACGTATTCTATATGCTTACAGTTTTGTATACTTATTTTTGTGCTATTATTTTATGCATTATGTTTTAAATTGGATTTTTATTAAAGGCGTTAAAAATTAAGAAAACATTAAGAATTGTATTCACTTATTCTTAAGTTTTTGTTGATATTATAATCATGTCAATAATTAAATTTTGATTCAACAAGGAGGATTATTGTGTCACTATTTCAGTATTTATATGTCTATATTCGTATATGTATTATGTATGTTGTTCACACTGATTTTTTAATTAACATTATTTATACATGTATTTTATGTATTGTATTTCAAAAAGGATTTTATTTAAGGGCTAAGAAGAAGGAAGGAGGAAGTGTTTCCTGCAAGCATTTTCTAGGGATATTTATTTTTTTAGTGTATCTGGCAGCTGTTTATGGCGTAACAGGTATAGGAACAATTTGGGATGTGCAACGGTTTGTTATCGCATCTACATCTGAATTTAATCGAATTTATTTAGTTCCATTCTCTAGTTCTCCTGAGTCAATGATGCCGTATATTTTGAATATTATAATGACGATACCATTAGGATTCTTGTTACCATTGATTTGGAAACAATTTCGAACAATTAAAAAGGTTGCCTTGTCGGGCTTTTTGTTATCCTTAAGTATTGAATTAAGTCAATTGTTCACTCAAAGTCGAACCACAACGACAGATGATTTAATTATGAACACCCTAGGAGCTATTATCGGATATTTCATCTTTAAAGCATTCTTTCACATCATCTTGAAAAAAAATAGCAACGAGAAAGATGAAATAACATCATCTTCATTTGTCATCAAACACGAAGCAATCTTTTATTTAGTATTATCATTTTTGGGGATGTTTTTATTTGCTATTTAGGGATTTTCGTCATCAATAATACTTGACAAAAAATAAAGTCAATATATTATAAATGACAGACTACAATGGAATGGGAGTAGGATATATAGTCTTAGGAACTTGGTATTATCAATGTTTCCAAGGCTTTTTCTTTGCTTGTAATACCAAGTTGATACCAGTTTGGAAATAAAGATAGGTTTTAAACTTAATTTAGAGGGATTTTTCTACGCGCTTTCCCTTGCTGAATTTGTAAAAGAGCTTCAAAAGGAAACCTTCTGAGGTTCTTTACAAATAGATTAAATTTTAAAATGCTATGATGGATATTTTGTATTCAACTAACTACTATCATTTGGTTCAATTTGGTTCAAATGATATCCTTAAAAGTCTATTTTTATTCCTTTCTCTCCAAGTTGAAAGGGCAAAGCTATTGATATAAAAGGATTTTCGAGGATAGGTATTCATAGTTTTCAGTAAGGCATTTCTCAAAACTTTAATATTAAAGAATTATTAACTCAAATCATATATGAATTTGAGCTTGTGTTTGAAAAACAAAAAATAGATATTAACTTAAAGAGTAATGACGTTGTAATTTTTGCTGTAAAAGAAGATATAAGAACTATTCTTGTGAATTTAATAGATAATGGAATCAAATATAGTGAAGACGGACGAATAAATATTCAGTGCAAATGTGAAAATAATATTTATATAATTATAGAAAATAAATGCCTTCCTATTTCGAAGGAAAATAAAGAAAATTTATTAGAACCTTTCACTAAGTATAATTATGGAGACCATACACAAATAAGTTCTGGATTGGGATTATTTATATGCAGAGAATTAGCGAAAAAAAAATAATGCATATATAAGTTATAGAGTAGATGAGGGGAAAATTTGCTTTATGATAGAATTAATTTTGGAATGATAATATAAAATAAATTATAAGCTTTATGAAATATAGAAGTGAGAAGAGAAATTTTTATATCTTTAAAACCTAGTTTAAAGATACTGGTATAGATAATACCATAAATTAAATAATTAAAACTTTAAATATCAACCTTATAAATCAACCTATGGGTTGATTTTTTTTATGGTTAAAAATCTTATTATAAAAGAGAGGAGTGATATTTGTGAATAGAATTATAGAGGTTAAAGATTTAAAAAAATATTATAAGGATAGTAAAGCTGTGGATGGATTTGATTTTGAGGTTTATGAAGGAGAGATATTAGGATTATTAGGACCTAATGGTGCGGGAAAAAGTACTACCATAAACATACTATCTACAATACTAAAGGAAGATAGCGGAGATATAAAATTTTTTAATAAACCAGTAGAAGGTAATAGAAAATGGATAAGAGGTCAAATTGGTATGGTTCCTCAAGATTTAGCTATATTTGAAGATATATCAGCTTACAGAAATGTAGAATTTTTTACTTCATTATATGGACTTAAAGGAAGAGAACTTAAAGAAAAAGTAAAAGAAGCTTTAGAATTTGTGTCTCTTCTTGAGCATGAAAATAAAAAGCCTAAGACCTTCTCAGGAGGTATGAAGAGAAGACTTAATATTGCTTGTGCCATTGCTCATAAGCCTAAGATATTAATTATGGACGAACCTACCGTTGGTATAGATCCACAATCAAGAAACCATATATTGGAATCTATAAAAAAATTAAGAGATAAGGGAACTACAATAATATATACAACTCACTACATGGAAGAAGTAGAAGAAATTTCAGATAGAATCATAATAATGGATAAGGGAAAGAAAATAGCAGAAGGTACAAAAGAACAGTTGAAGGAAAGCTTGAAAGAGCAAAGAGTTTACAAGTTATATGTAGATAGGATATTAGAAGATGATTTAGATTGCTTTTACTCTATAGAGGGAGTTAAAAAAGTTTATTCTAATAAAGATTTAATAGAGATTACAAGTATAAAAACCATAGAAAATTTAGATAAGATTATCTTAAAAGCAACTGATATGGGACTTAAAATTAAACATATGAAAAGCGAAGAAGGAAATTTAGAGATGGTTTTCTTAAAGCTTACAGGACGAAATTTAAGGGATTAGGAGGAGGACTTATGAATTTAGTAAAGCTTATAAAACAAGATATAAGAAATCTATTTACTAATCCTGTGGTTATAATCTTTGGTTTTGTATATCCTATGGTTTTGATTGTACTATTTGGATATTTATTTTCCTCATTTTATGGTGGAGGAGGGGTAACTGCTTATGACTACTATGGAATTACTATGATTATATTTTTAGTATTATCGTCTTGTACCATAACTCCAAATGCTTTTATGGAAAGGAAGATAAAAAACAGTAATCTTAGGGTGTTATTTTCCCCGACTAATAATTGGGAGATATATGGATCAAAAATTATATCTACATTTTTATTTATAGGAAGCCTCTTTACCCTAGATATGATCATATTATCTATAACTGGTATGGTTAATTATGGTGGAGGTAAATTTTTATATATATTGATACTTATACTTGTGTTATTGTTTTTCACTGTAACATTAGGTGCTTTTGTATGTGTATTAATTAAAAATGAGGAAGGTACAAATAAGATACTTTCATTAGTATGTAATATTTTAGCATTGACCTCTGGTATATTCTTTCCAATAGATGGACTTGGAGAAAAAATTAAAAGCATAGTAGCATTATCGCCTATAAAAATGATTATAGAAAGTATTTTTAAAATAATATATGATGGAAATTTTAATGGTTATTTAACAACAATAAGTATAATAATTTCTATTACAATAATTTTGTTAATTGGGATAAATTTTTTATTTAATGGTGAGGACTATATTTAGGAGGAGTGGAGTATATGAATGTTTTTAATATGATAAAAAATAATTTTATAAGGATACTACAAAATAAATATTATATAATTAATATAATACTTATTATACCAACTATGATTTTTATAGCTATATATTTTACTGGTAGGCTAGAGATTAAAGCTAATTTAGCGGTAGTTGGAGCAAATAATCTTCCTATAAATAGTAATAGTATAAAGGTTAATTATATAAATAAAGAGCCACAACTGTCTGATTTAGTTCTAAATAAATACGATGCAGTTATTAAATCAAATGATGGAGTTTATGAAGTAATAACGGTAAAAGGTCATAAATTTAAAGAGAACATTGAAAAATTACTAAAGAGAGAAAGTATTGATAATGTTTTTTCTAGTGAAAATAGAGGAATAGGTACTAATATATTAGGATATCTAACTATGTTCATATTACTTCAAGGGCTAATGTTTTTTACTCTGTTTTATGAGGAAAGGGATAAAGGTATATCGAAAAGGGTGTTAAGTCATCCAATAACCGCCATGAATTATTTCTTAGCTCATGCAATCTCATGCTTTATAATGGTATTTCTTCCTATTATCATAATAATTCTAATATCAGTAAATATTTTAAATTTAAATACTAATATAAGCAATATACAGTTTATTTTTATATTAGGAATACTATGTATTCTAGGTTCAGCTTTCGGGTTATTTATATCATCGTTAGTAAAATCAGAAGATAATGGAACTTTATTTGGTTCAATGCTTTTGGTAATAACCACCCTAATTTCAGGTAGTTTTTTTTCAATTGATAGCCAAGGAGTTATAGGTAAAATAGGAAAAATTTTACCCCAAAGAAAAATAGTTGATTATACTATTGCAATAGAGAATAATAGAACATTAGACTATAGAGGATTAATTATGATTATATTATTATCTATTATTTTATTTATGTTAGCATATATTATAAACAATAAAAAATTTAGAAATGGTAACTTTTAATTATTTTATGTAAAATTATAGGTGATAAATATAAGGGTGATTGCAATGAATAATATTCTTTACACAAAAATTATGAGACCTAAAGTAAGAAAAAATAATATAAAAAGAGAACTTTTAGAAAAGAAAGTTTCATATATAAAAGAACATAAAATTACGATAATAAAGGGTGCTGCAGCAGTAGGAAAGAGTACCCTTGTTTCCTTATATCTTGAGGAAAGTCATGAAAAAAGCTGTTGGATTTCGTTAGATGAAGGATGTAATGATATTATTGCTTTTTGGAATTATTTTATTGAAGCTATAGGTAACTATGTTAAGAATAAGAAATTATATCTAGATATATTAAATCCTTTAGTAAATAGAAAAGAGATATACACATTGATAGGTATCATGATTAATGAACTTATTAAAGATGAAATAACCATTGTATTAGATGACTTCCATAATATTAATGAAAGCTTTTTAGTTGAAACAATAGAATATTTTATAAAAAATTCTTTTGATAATATTCATATGGTATTTATAACAAGAGAGGAAATACCTATGTATCTTGGAGATATTATGGTTTCAGGAAATCTTTTATTTATAGATGGTGATGATTTTAAATTATCTCTTAAAGAATGTGAAAGCTTTGTGAGACAAACTTTATTATTAAATATAAGTGATATTGAGATTAATAAAATTTATGAAGCTACAGAAGGGTGGATTGGAGGAGTACAGTTAATTTCTATGGCTCCCAAAAGTAGTAAAAAGCTTGAGAAAATTAACAAAATAAATAGATATATGACTGACTATTTATCTAAGGAAATTATGTCAAATTTAACCGAGGAAGAAAAGGAGATTTTAATTAAAACATCTCCATTACCTTATTTTACTCCAAATCTCTGTAATAACATTCTTCAGAAGAATTATTGCAAGGAAATAATAGATTCTTTAATAAGTAAAAATATACTTATAATAACTATAGACGAAGAACTTGAATTTTTTAGGTATCATAATATATTAAAAGAGTATTTAGTAAAATTATTTAATGAGCAGCAGCTTAAAGAACAAGGAAATATCTTTGTGCTATCAGCATCTTACTTAGAAAAGCTAGAAGATTTTGATGAGGCATTGAATTTATATATTAAAGCGAAGGATTATAATAGCTCTCTAAAAATTGTTGAAAAATTTGGCCATAGGTTGTTAAATCCAAGATTAGTAACACTAATACCTAATTCATATTTGGCAAAAAGTATTGATTTAACTATTTTTAGAGTATTTCATCATTATAGTAATTTTGAAATAGAAAAATGTAATGAGATATTGAATGAAATAGAAAACAATTTTGAAGAAGGATTATGGCAATATTTAAGCCCAATAAGGATGCTTGTAGATGATTTTGATATACCTTATAACAATTTAGAAATATCACAAATAGAAAAACAATGTGAAAATAATTTGACAAAAACTTTCATGTACCTAATGACGACTATTTGGTTTGTATATATAAATAGGCTAAACGAGGCACTAGAAACAATTGATTTATGCTTAAATACTAACAAAGTACTAAAAAATAAATATATAGAGATATATTCTTTAATGCAGAAAGCAATGATTTTTGAAGAGATGGGAAGATTAACAGAAAGTGAAGATGTATCAAAAACATTAAATAGAATAGTTGATGAAACCGATGGTTTATATAAATTTAAGTTTTTTATATCAATAGGATTAGCAGGAGTATATATAAAAAAAATACAGCTAGAAAAAGCGGAGGAACTTATAGAATATGCTGAAAAGAATTTTTCAAAGGCTATATATGATGAATATTTTAGAGCTGGTTCTAGAGGACTAAAATATAATTTAGCAGAAATCAAAATTCTTCAAGGTGATTTAGATGAAGGAGAAAAAATTATCAATGAATTAATTGAGGAGTATAAAGGTACAAGAGTATATTTGACTATACTAGCATTAAAAATTACCATGTTGTTTAATCATAAAAGGGTTAGGAAAGAAGAAATATTAGAATATGAGGCTATATGTGAAGAGCTAAATAGTAAAGAGAATGAATTAAAAATTGAGGAAAAACTTATATATTCTAAGGTTTTAAGTATTCTTGATAATAAAGGTGAAGGACAAAAGCTTATTGATGAAATATTAGCTTATTCAAGAAAAAATAGTAATGTTTATGTTTTAACTATGGCATTATTGGAAAAAGCTCTATTATTGGATAGTATGGATGTAGAATCACGAGAAGTGAAAAATTTATTGTTAGAAGCAATTTTTTATAGTAGAGATGAAAGATTACTTAAGCCATATGCAATAATGGGAAAACCTATAGTAGAATTAATAAGAAAATATATATCAATCAATACCTTGCCAAGAGAAGATAAGGAATTTATTTCACAGGTATTAGAATTATTTTCAAAGGATAAAAAAGAGGATATATTAAGTGAAAGAGAAATAGAAGTTTTAAAAGAAATATCAAATGGGTATACAAATAAAGAAATAGCTGAAAGATTATATATTTCTATAGCTACAGTAAAAACTCATATAATAAATATATATTCAAAATTAGAAGTAAATAATAGAGTTGAAGCTATTAACGAAGGAAGAAAAAGAATAATAATTTAAATGAGGTTGTGTTCATAGTACTAATATGAACGCAATATAGCACCATCTAGCAAATATATCTATAATATTTTTGATTAACTAATTTATTTTAGATGCTTTAATAAGATGAGATTTTAATACAAAGAGTGGTGAGGACAAATAAGGATAGATAGGTTACTTGGAATAATTATATATTTATTAAATCGAGATATAGTAAATGCAAATACATTAGCTGAAAAATTTGAAGTTTCAACAAGAACTATACAACGTGATATTGAAACACTAAATTTAGCTGGAATACCTATTACATCTATACAAGGTATAAATGGAGGTTATGGTATTATTGAGAGTTTTAAGCTAGAAAAACAAATAGCTAATACAGAAGATTATATTTCTGTTATTACTGCTTTAAGAGGTATGTGTTCAGCATATGACAATAAAAAGTTTGAAGCGACCCTTGAAAAGCTACTCAGTGTTTCTAAAGAAGAAAAATTTATGAATCCTAAGATAAGGTTTGATTTTAGTCTTTCAAGAGAAGGTAGCAATATAGATGAATATATAAGAGCTATTGAAAATGCTATTAATGAAGATAAAGTCATAGAATTTGAATATGCAAATTCATATGGAGATAAAAAAGTGCGATTAGTAGAGCCAGTTATCGTTATATATAAATGGTATGGGTGGTATTTATTAGCATACTGCTGTAATAAGAAGGATTATAGATTATTTAAAGTAATTAGAATGCGACACTTAAAGTTGACAGATAAATCCTGCTCTATTAAACATGAAAATATAGACGAGCTATTATCTAAGCAAGAAGAACAAGGTAATTATGAAATTGTACAAGCTAAAATACTGTGTAAAGAAGAAATACGGATTTCCGTTGAAGAATATTTTCCAAATGGTAATATTACAGATTTAGAAAATGGAGATTTTATACTTCAATTTGCACTACCAAAAGGTGAAATGAGTTGGATGGGTATTCTATTAAACTATGGTAATAAAATTAAAGTAATGGAGCCTAAAGAATTAAAAGAAAAATTTATAGTTAAGGCAAAAGAAATTATTGATATTTATAAATAATATACGACATATAGTTGTCGTATATTCTTCTTTATAATGTAGTTAAAGTTAATTATAAGGGGGAGTTTTTATGGTATATTCAATAGAACAAATAAAAAATAGTATTGCATACTGTGGTCTTGTTTGTGCATTTTGTAGCACAGGAAAATCAGGAAAATGTATAGGGTGCAGAGAAAAATCTGGTGGATGCTCAATTAAAGTATGTGCACAATCAAAAAAAATTAATGGATGTTGGGAATGTAATGAATTCCCTTGTGATAATGAGATGTTTAAAAGTAAGCGAGTTAAAGTATTTGTTCAATGTGCTAAGGATGAAGGAGTACATAAATTAGCAGGGTATTTAAAGAAAAACTATGATGATGGAGTTCAATATAATAAAGATGATGGTGAAGAAGGAGATTATGATGTTTTAGATAATGAAGAACAAATATTGCTTTTGCTAAAAAATAAAAGTTGATAATTTTAATGCTTTATAATTAGAACTTAAAAATAGACTTAACTCTACAACCGTAGAATTAAGTCTATTTTATTTTGATTATCTTTACGAAGCGTTTTCTATAAATAAAAACTCATAATAATAAGTTCCCCTTTTTTACCCATTTTACGTACACCTTCATCAATGTAGCCACATTTTTTATATAGTGATTGTGCAGCTACATTTTTTATATTTACTGCTAATACAATTTCACTAATATGTGGATATTTTTTTCGTACAAATTCAGGTAATAACAATAATGATTTCTTAGCATATCCTTTTCCTTGATGATGATAATTCGTTGAAAATGCTCGTAATAGCATAGCATTTGGATTTTTAGAATAAGGTTTTACACCTTCATTTTCGTGAAGTACAAAGAATGTAACAGACGCATTATTTTCAATTGCTAATATAGAATGTCTGTCAGCATCCGCTTTTGATAACTCTACGCATTCCTCTGGTGTACCTGTAAATTGGAGTTGTTCATCAGATAAAATATAGTTTTCAATTGTATTTTCGAATTTAGCTTCATACTCAAATAATTCCATAATGTCCTCCACAAACTGCCTATTAATTAATAATAATAAACACCTAAATATTATTTTTATATTATAAGTTCTATAAGTATTTTTAAATATCTTTTAATTAGACCATAGATATAGATAAACTACCTTAAAAATTAATTTATAGGTAAATATGGCTACCTTTAAATATTTTAATTTACAACTTTAATCAATGGAGAATTGAGAATGGACAATTGACAATTATGGTCGAAATTAGTTTTAATTAAACTAATTTCTTTAATAGATTTTTTAATAAAAGTGACTGTGTCGCCTGAAAAGAAATCAATTGAAAACTTCTCTTATAAAAGAGAAGTATCAATAATTCTCCATTGTCAATAGTCAATTCTCAATTGCATAAGTGATATAACAGAGAAAACTTTGAACTAAAAATAGTTTTTTCTATACTCATCTGGTGAATGACCATAAACTCTTTTAAATGCTGCTGAAAACTTACTAGCATTTGCGTATCCAATATGTTTTGCAATATTTTGAATTTTTAACTCACTATTGGATAGGAGAATCAGCGAATGCCGCATCTTCGCAAGACGGATATATTCTCCAATTGTCATGTGGTACGCAGCTTTAAATGATTCACGTAGTTTTGTTTGACCAATTGCAGCAATATTACAGAGCTCTGTAATATCTGGTGGATTGATAATATTTTTATCAATTGCAGATTTCACTAATTCTAGTTGTTTTAAATCTTTAGTTGAAACAAAGCTTACAGCTTTTTCTATTTTATGTTTTTCGTTTAAGAAATTACTTGCAATGATTGAAAGCAATTCACCAATCTTACTCTCATAATATAAACGAGACTTTTCAAAAGATAAAAGTTTTTGTTTAATCTGTTGGAACAACAATGTCACTTCTGGTGTGTTATAGTGCTGTGTCTTCCAATTAAAGGTTTCTGCAAAATTAAAATCATCCTCAGAAAATTGACTTTCTAAATGTCTTGCGATATAGTCCTCTAAAATCAAGATATTAATAATTTGGATTGGCTTATGATTCCCAAAGTAAATACGACCTTTCGCCAATTTATTAAAATATACATTCACACCAGTTGGAATATCAAAAGTTTTCTTACCGTTTTGTATTAAAGAAATTTTACCACTTTCTATTAAGTAAATTTCTATTCGTCTTTGATTAAGCTGATATGTCTTATAAATTGGTGAATAAGGTGTCCAGTTACTAATCGAAAGAAATAGACCTGGAGAAGGATTCACCTGATAAATAAATCCTTCTCCGTCTCTTGGATTAGGTTTTAAAAAGTGTTCTCCATTTTCAATAATATTTCGAAAAGCAAGTGATTCTGTAAAAAAAGTTGCAGAGCCCCTTTCACCCATTTCTTGGTATAACTTACATTCCAATCTTATCACCTCCCACTACGGAGTTCTATATAAGCTTATTAGAAAACTCCATTTTATCTTTTTAATACTCCTATATGACAGAAAGAATGTTTACTTAAATTTCAAACATATAGATATATAGCCTATATCATAAGATTTTCTTTAAAAGAGTACCTTTTTACCTCTTATTGACGAGGAATTTCTCAAAGGATACAATGATTTTTGATATATGGTTAGTTAGAACTAACTTATATGATTATAGCATTTTTTCTGTCAGTCATCAATTAAGCTTTCACAGAGAAAGTAGTAATTAATTTTATAGGAGGAATTTATAATGTCAAACACAACATATGGTACAAAAAATGGTCTGACTATTAAAGATTTAGTTACCACTGGTATCTTTTCTGCATTATTTTTAGCTTTTAATATAATTGGTTCTATGTTATTTGCACCTAATCCTATACTCACATTTTTAATGCCATTATCAGCAGCTTTACTTACAGGACCAGTTTATCTGCTCCTTATAGCAAAGGTCCCAAAGCATGGGCCTATTATAATACTTGGTGTTCTGATGGGGGTTATCATGTTTATTACAGGGATGTATTGGATGTGGTCAGTGTTTTATATCATTCTAGCCATTATAGCAGACATAATTTCTAGTATGGGAAAATTCAAAAACAGTAAACTTAATAGTCTAGGGTTTATGATTTTTTCACTGAATCCTATCGGTTCTTATATGATGCTTTGGGTTAACCAACAAACTTATATAGAGTACCTCACCGGGAAGGGAACAGAACAGGCATATATGGATACTATGCTGGCGACTATGCAGGATTGGATGCTACCAGCTATGATTATAGGTACTTTAATTTGCGCCCTTATTAGCGCAATTGTTGGAAAAAGACTTCTAAAAAAACAATTTGAGAAAGCGGGTATTACAGTATGATGTCCTTCTTTCAAGTTGGTGAAATAAAAAGAGGAATAATTCATATTGATCCACGGACGAAGTTATTTCTTCTGTTGACTGGAAATCTTGCTATATTCTTTGCTCCCTCCATCAGATATGAAATTATGATGGCACTAATCATATTACTATTAGGTTTTCTTTGTGGTGCTTATAGATTTTCTCTTAAGATATTGGTGGTTTATTTAATGATGCTATCAATTCAATTTATTGGCTCTACATATTTACAAGGAACAATAGGAATTATGATTGTGTCATTTGCTATGTTCCTGCGTAAGATTTTTCCCTGTGTTATGCTTGGCGGAATATTAATTTTAACAACAAGGGTTAATGAATTTATGGTAGCTATGAATCGCATACATATTCCTAAAAGTGTTGTAATACCATTGACTGTTATGCTTCGTTACTTTCCAATGATTGGGGAGGATTGGAGATATATTAAGGATGCAATGAGGATGAGAGATGTTTCGCCTAATCTTAATGGGTTTATAAAAAATCCAGTTATGACTATAGAATGTGTTTATGTACCTTTAATGATGGCAGCATCCAAAATTGCCGATGAACTTTCTGCAGCGTCAGTAACTAGAGGAATTGAGAATTCAAAACCTAGAACTAGCCTGCAGCAAATTAGTTTTAGCATCATAGATGCTATATTTTTAACTATTTTTATGATACTTCTATGTATCTCGATTTTACTGTAGGGGGATGGGCGCATGATTAAACTTAAAAATGTCACTTTTACTTATCATGGACAAAATCAAGATGGACTTAGAAATATTAATCTTACAATAAAAGATGGGGAGTGTATTTTACTATGTGGAGCAAGCGGATGTGGTAAAACAACAGTGACACGGCTGATAAATGGCTTAATTCCATATTTTTATACCGGCGATTTATATGGTGAAGTTAATGTATGTGGCATGAATATAGCTGAGACACCTATGTATTACATTGCTGAAAAAGTAGGATCTGTTTTTCAAAATCCACGTTCTCAATTTTTCAATGTGGATACAGATAGTGAGATTGCTTTTGGAATGGAAAATCTTTCTTACCCACAAAGCAAAATTAAAGATCGTGTGAAAAAGACTGTAAGAGAACTCAACATAGAGAATCTTTTAGGACGCAGCATTTTTAAGCTATCTGGTGGTGAAAAGCAGAAAATTGCTTTCGCCTCTATTTATTCTATAAATCCAGATGTTTACATACTGGATGAGCCATCTTCTAATTTAGACGTAGATGCAATCGAGGAATTACGAAGAATTATACATCTACTAAAAAAACAAGGAAAAACCATTCTTATTGCGGAACATCGACTTTACTATTTAAAAGATATTGTAGATAGGGTTGTCTACATGGAAAAAGGAAAGATTAAAAGTATCTATACGTCGCAGCAATTTTTACAATTGCCTCTTATGATTCGTGAAAACATGGGACTAAGAGCAACAGAATTAAGAGAAGTTATGATAAAAAAGAAGCAAATTGTAATAAGGCAGCCTATTTTAGAGATTAGAAATTTGAATTTACACTATAAAAAACAAACTGTGTTAAGTGGTATAAATTTATGTGCATCTCAGGGTGAAATCATAGGAATAATTGGACATAATGGTGCTGGAAAATCTACTTTTACCAGAACACTTTGTGGTTTACATAAAGACTATAATGGTGTAATTCACTGGCGAGGGGAAAAGACTGATATCAAACATCGCCTAAAGTTATGCTATATGGTAATGCAAGATGTGAATTACCAACTTTTCGCTGAGAGCGTGGAACATGAGTGCTGTTTTGGCATAAAGAATCCAGACAAAAACCTTGTTGAACAAACTATGAAAGAACTAAAAATTTACGAATATCGTCAGTATCATCCTAATAGGTTATCTGGTGGTCAGAAGCAAAGGACTGCTGTAGCGGTAAGTATGGTATGTCAAAAAGAAATTTTAATTTTTGATGAACCAACTAGTGGACTTGATTTTGATAGCATGATTAAGGTGACGAAGCTATTTAAAACACTAGCTAGTATGGGGAAAATAATTTTTGTAGTGACTCATGATTATGAATTTATCTCTTTAGCTTGTAGCCGTATACTTCACTTTGACAATGGTACATTAAAGAATGATTTTGATGTTAATTCACAGAATCAGAAAAAACTTCAAGAGTTTTTTATTGTGTCAGAAGATAGTAATGATAAAAGTAAAATCAGTAAAAGTGGATAAAACTTTTTATTTTTATTATGAAGGAAAATTTAAAAAATATATTTATCAAATTAAAACTGAGGGGATGTGAATTATATGAAACAAAAAGAAAAAAGTCCAATATTACTTCTATTAAAATGGGCAGGAAAGGATAAATATTATTTATATTTGTCGGTAATTTTGTCACTGATTAGTGGCCTTAGCACAATGATTCCCTATTATGGTGTATATAAGATTATGGAAAATGTTTATAACAATACACTTTCTAAAGAAGTTTTGTTGTATTATGCAGTGTTGATTGCTGCGGCAGTTGCTATTCGTTTTATAATGTTTGGTATAGCCGGAGTACTGTCCCATAAAGGGGCTTATAATGCTCTATTTAAAGTGCGCTGCATGGTGGTAGATCATATGGCAAAGGTTTCTCTTGGGAATTTAAGTGAGAGAAACACCGGTGAAATTAAAACCACATTAAATGAGGAGATTGAAAAGTTAGAACTATTTTTAGCACATCACTTGCCAGAACTCATTTATTATGTCAGTGGACCAATTGCAGTATTTATATACCTTTGCACAGTAAATTGGAAGCTGGCATTGGTATCATTGATTCCTTTAGTTTTGGCCTTTGGATTGATGGCTATTATGTTCCGTGGAACAGATAAGATGATGGAGCGAGCAAATCGTTCTATTTCAAATCTAAATTCCACTATGATTGAATATATTAGCGGAATGAAGCAGATTAAAGCTTACAATATGGGAAGTCATTCCTTTAAAAAATATTCTGGCGCTATTGAAGATGAGTATTCTATTTGGAAAGAAATGTCCCAAAGAATGGGACCACCTTATGCCGCTTATGTTGTTATTGTGGAGTGCGGATTATTACTTATGGTACCACTTGGAGGATTCTGGTTCTTAAAAAGTTCTTTAACTGCTAGTGCTTTTATTCTCTTTGCCTTTGTAGGCTCTTTGTATTTAACAGAACTGCGACCTTTGCAGGAACTTGGTTCCAGTTTTGCGCAGGTCCTCAATAGTATACGTAAAGCTGATGAAATTCTTCAAATACCTGCTTATGAGGGGGGAAGTGCTTTCCCTAAAAAGAGAGACATCGCAATTAATAATGTAAGCTTTGCTTATGATGGAAAAAATAATGTTCTGAAAGATTGTAATTTAAACATTCAAGATGGAGAAAAAATCGCATTAGTTGGTCGTTCTGGTGCAGGAAAAAGCACTATAATTGAGTTAATTGCCCGTTTTTATGACATTGGAAAAGGTGAGATTTTAATTGGTGGAAAGAATGTAAAAGAAATTAATTATGAAGACTTGCTACAAAATGTTTCTGTTGTATTTCAAAAGACTTTCTTAACTAAGGATAGTGTTTTAGAAAACATTAGAATGGGAAGTAATGCCACTATTGAAGAGGTTCGTTCAGCGGCAAAAAAGGCGCAAATTGATGATTTTATTATGAAACTTCCAAATGGATACAATACTCTTGTAGGAAGCTATGGATCTAGATTTTCAGGTGGTGAGAAACAAAGAATTGCAATAGCTCGTGCTATTCTAAAGAATGCTCCTATTTTGATTTTAGATGAAGCAACTTCTGCAGCAGATCCAGAAAATCAAGTAGAAATTGATAAGGCAATTCATAATCTTTGTAAAGGGAAAACAGTAATTATTGTAGCGCATAGATTAGGTGTTGTTCTTAAATGTGACAGGGTGGCTGTAGTAGAAAATAGTACAATTACCTCCGTTGGTACTCATGATGAGGTTCTTAAAAATAATCTCTATTATAGGCATGCATGGCAAGATTATGAGGAGGCACGTGGTATTACCTACAAGATAGAAGGAGGTGCGCTCTATGAATCCAAATAAAGTGATGAAAAAGAATGGAAGATTCTACTTGTCTATGGCACTCAATATGCTAGAAGGATTGTTATCTGGATGTAATTTTATGATGCTTTATTATTCTATTCAGGCGCTGTGGAACCATGATTTAAATATAAAATTACTTCTTTCTTTAACCGGTGGTCTTGCACTTGTATTCACTATTCGATTAATTTCCTATAGTATTGGTTATACTCAGGGACAAATTGGTGGAGCTAATGTAAGTCGGAATATACGTTTATTTTTAGGTGATAAAATTAAAAAAATATCCTTAGCTCGTTTTACAAAAGGACAAACAGGTGAATACATCAATGTTGTGACTAGTAATGTTAATAACTATGAAAAGATTCTCACTCATAAATCTGGAGATATTGTAAAAAATATAGTACTTTCTCTTATGGTTATTTTATTTATGGGAAGTGTTTATTCTCCAGTTGGGCTAATTCTGCTCATTGCTAATTTAATGGTTATACCAGCCTTATGGTTATCTTTCCGAGCCGTAAAAAAATATGGAAGTGAGAAAAATCAAATTCTAGCAGATAATGTGAGCAATATTGTAGAATATATTACAGGTATACAAACATTCCGTGCCTATGGTATTGGAGGAACGAAGAATAAAGCTGTTACAGATTCAATGAGATCCTATAGTAATGTGAGTTATGTATATGAAAAAAAAGTTATACCTATTGGTGTTACATTTAACATCATTGCATGGTGCAGCCTACCAGCAACTATTATTGCTGCGGGAAATGCTTGGATGTCTGGAATACTAGATACCGCTGCTTTTCTGATGGTTAGTATGATCCCAATTTTTGTATCAAAGCTAGCAGGAACTATTTTTATTGATTGTACATCATATAAAAACTTAATGATTTCTAAAGGAAAGATTACTCAGATTATCAATGAACAGGAAGAAAGAAAATCAGATGTTATATTTACACCTAAAGCTCATGATATATGTTTTGAAGATGTGAACTTTTCTTATGTGGAGGGGGAGCCGATCCTTACTGGAGTTAATTTTACAGCGGAAGATAAAAAACTAACTGCAATTGTTGGAGATTCTGGATCTGGTAAATCTACAATTCTAAATCTTATTTCTAAATACTATGAACCACAGGCTGGAGATATTAAAATTGGAGGAATATCTATCAATGATATAAATTCAGAAAAAGTTTTGAGTCAGATTTCAATGGTTGATCAGGATGTATTTTTATTTAATGATACCATTAAGAATAATATACGTTATGCTCGTCCTTCAGCCACCGACGCAGAAATTGTGGAAGCTTGCAAACTAGCAAACTGTACTAACTTTATTGAAAAATTGGAAAAGGGATATGATACGCCTGTAGGAGAAAACGGCAACCAGATTTCAGGTGGTGAAAGGCAAAGAATTTCTATTGCTCGTGCTATTTTGAAAAATAGTCCAATCATACTTTTGGATGAAGCAACAGCTTCTTTAGATATTGAGAATGAGCTAGCAGTAAAAGAGGCAATTTTAAATCTTTTGAAAGCTAAAAAGACAGTGATTATGATTGCTCATACACTCTCAATTATTAAAAATGCTGATAAAATTCTTGTAGTTTCAAATGGTAAAGTTATAGAACAGGGAACACATAGTGAATTAATAAAGAAGCGAGGAAAGTATAATGCCATGTGGCAAGCAGAAGAACAAATTTATAGAATTAAGGAAAATGCTTAAAAATCATCTTTAATAATTTAATAGAATAAAAATGATTATTTAGTATTGAGATTAATAATAAACTATATTTATATGAAAAATGGCGATTTTATAATTGTAATTAAAATCGCTATTTCTTTGATATATAATTTAAAAGAAAAAGGATAGTTATAGAGATCTATATTAAATAAAGGAGAGTCTATACAATCCATAATAAAATTTTTACAATGAATGCAAATTAAGAATGAATAATGAAGAATTATGGTTAAAACTCCACCGTCAGAGCCTTTGGAGTTTTTTAAAATAAACTCCATTTTAGAAATTCACTAACAGTGAATTTCATCCTGAATCTTTCATTTTTAATTATTAATCCTTAATTTCCAAGGGGTTAATCTGTTTTTATAGAAGATTTATTTTTCAGAGTATATATTAAGTTTTTACATTGTATTCCTATAAAACTACTTGTTCATCTAAAATTAATAGGTTTATTTCTCAATTTATAATAAAATAGAAATTAATAAATAGGTAATTATGGAGATAATCGTTTTAAGTTTATTATAAAAAATATTAATTTTAGGGGTGAAAATATGAAGCTGTTATATGGTACATCTAATCCAGCAAAATTGGCACATATGAAAAAAGTCCTTGAAGGATTAGATATTGAAATTATAGGATTAAAGGATATTAATTTAAAGTTTGATGAAATAGATGAAAGTGGTAATGAGCCACTAGAAAATGCTAGGATTAAAGCTCTTGCATATTATAAGACTTATAAAAGTCCAGTATTTTCTTGTGACTCAGGACTGTACATAGAAGGATTAAGTAAAGAAAATCAACCTGGAGTACATGTTAGAAGAGTGAATGGAAAAAGCTTAGATGATGAGGAAATGATAGATTACTATAGCTCCTTAGCTAGAAAGTTAGGAGGACAAGCAAAGGCAAGATATAAAAATGGTATATGTCTAGTGATGGATGATAAAAATATATTTGAATATGATGGGGAAGATATAGGAACAGGAAGTTTTATAATATCTTCAAAACCTCATGAAAAAAGAAATGAAGGATTCCCTTTAGATTCTCTTTCAGTAGATATAGAAAGTAATATGTATTATATTGATATAGAGAATAATAAGAAAAATAAAGATGATAATATTCAGAATAAAGGATTTAGAGAATTTTTTAAGAGAACGGCATTAAGGCATCTTGAAAAAATATCTAGTCAGTAGATTAGATTATTTTATTTCAGATGCCATATTTATTATAATTCTAGTATAGCGGTTTTTATGTGATCTTCAATATCTGCTATGATTTTAAGTGTATCAGCTACATCGTCTAAGCGATTTAATGTTGCTAGTGTTTGGCATTTGCCAAATAATCTAGATTGTTTTTCTTTTAGTGTTGATATTACACCATTTCGATTATTAAAATATTTTGCGAAATCTTGTGCTCTTCTTGCTGCTAATGGAAAGGCAAAATATATTAAATGAGACATTTCTCGATTCGTAATTTTTTTGTTTTTAAACTCGGTTGCTTTTATATTTATTGCTTCTTTTCCAAAAGGCATTTTAGATTTTTCCATTGCCTTTTGTTGATTTATATATATGGTTTTAAAATTGTTAACTGCTCTTAAAAAAATCTCATCTTCACTTAGATTTAATTCTTTCTTAGGAGAAAACCAGTAATGATAAGGTCCTTTTTTACAGTGTATTTTATCAGCTTTCCAAGCTAAATCTAATTGACTTAAAGATAATGATACAAAAGGGTAACCATGTGGATCATGCAATAATATTTCATTGTTATCCATTTGTAAGGCTAAGACATAATGATCAGATCCACTTAGATATTTATGATTTGGTAAATATGTTAAGAATCCCATATCTAAAGGTCCTAACATAACCGGATAAATAGATAGAACTTTTAAAAATTCTTCTAAGGGAAGTTCATCTCCATAATTGCTAACTCTTTCATTTATAGTAAAACCTAATGAATGAAATACTGCATTAATTGCTACATCTGGAGTAGTTATAGAGTTATCAAAAAACAGTAAACCATCTTCTATAGAAGCACCTAATGAAAATCCTGTAAGCACTTCTATTAAAGCAGGACATACATCTTCATCTATTGTAGATAATAACATAGAAGCGGAGTTAGAATAACAATATGAACCATTTCCTCTATATGAAATCATGTAATCAATCCTTTCAATTAATATATTATTTACCTACTAATACAAACACATTTTTATCTGGAGCTTCCAACACTGCAACATGACCAGATTCAGTTTTAAAAGGTTCTCTAATCCAATCCACATTAGGATTTTTACTTAGGTTATTGTATGTCTCTATAACATCATCTACATATATTTCTATATCTGTTACATTGATATCATCATTATTTTGAAGAACAAGCTCTGAGCTATTTTTTTCAGGAAACTTTAATCCAATCAGTATCCAAAGTTTACCATTATCTAACTTTCTTTCAATTTTCCAATTTTCTTTTAAACCTAAAGTGGTATAAAAATCAACAGAACTTTTGATATCAGAAGTATAAAGGGATACACATTCTAATCTTTTAAACATAATTTAACCTCCTAATTAATAATTTTTTTATTATCAATATAAATGTAACATGTATTTATGACAACTATTGACGTATTTATTATAAGAAGACTATAATGAGTAAAAAAACATATTCTAGGAGCTAAAATTATGAATAAATCTAAACGATTAGTAGATTTAATAATTGTTATTAATAGAAAACAAAACTTTACAGCAAAGGAATTAGCAGAGGAATTTGGAGTTTCAATACGTACAATACAAAGAGATTTGAAAGATTTAGAAGATCTAGGGGTTCCCTTATATACAGAACTTGGAGCTAAAGGTGGATATAGATTATTAAATAAAAAGATATTACCTCCTATAGCATTTACAGAAAATGAAGCTATAGCAATGTTTTTTGCTTATCAGTCTCTTCAAAATTATGAATCATTACCTTTTGAAGATGATACTATATCTGCATTAAATAAGTTTTATAATTATCTTCCAGATAATACGAAAGATAAAATTGATGTAATGAGAAACAGAGTTTTATTTTGGATACCAAGAAGAAATGAAGAAAATCCATACTTAAAATTTATTCTAGAAGCAGTAATTCAAAGAAGTGTTTTATCAATTAAATATGAATCTATGAGTGGAATTAGTTATAGAGAAATTTTACCTATTGGTATATATTCGCATAATGGCTATTGGTACTGCCCAGCATTTTGTTTAAAGAAACAATCTTACAGATTATTTCGAGTTGACTATATTAAATCAGTAAGTATAAATGAAGATACAACTGTAGAAAAAGACATTAGCAATATAACTTTAAAAGATTGGTTTGAACCATCAAAGCCTAAAGAAACTGTAAGGCTAAAAGTAAGGCTTTCTAAAAAAGGAGTTAGAAAGTGTCAGCTAGAACCGTGGATGGATAAAAAAATAAAAATTAATGATGATGGCACTGGGATTATTGATACAACTATAGATATAAGGGACATAGACTATTATTCAGATTTTTTATTAGGTGTAGGTACAGATGCAATTGTTGAGTCACCTAAAGAAGTAGTTGATTTAATTTTAGAGAAGATAGATAAAATTAAAAATAATTATAGGTAAAGTTAAATAATACACAATTCATAATTAAGGTTGAAATTATTTTATCCAATCTAATTTCTTTAATAGATTTTTGTAGCGGCGAACATTGTTCGCCGCTACAGTTAGATGATTGATAATTAATATGGAATTTAATTTTGACTAGCAATACAATTGCTAGTTTTTCCACAATTCTTCATTGTCAATCGTCAATCCTCAATTGTATAAGGGTTCCTCTGAGGTGCAGTATGGTTTGGAGCAAAAATTAGCGGATTTATGCTAATACTATGGAGAGACGCAATGTTATTAAAATATTGTTTAATGATGCAAATATAGTATCATACCATACTGCACCCCAGAGGCTTTATCAATGCACAATTCAAAATTGGCAATTGACAATTATGGTGAAAATTATTTTTAAATAAAATAATTTCTGTAAAGGATTTTTTTGACTAGCAATGCAGTTGCTAGTTACCGTAGGGGCGAGCAGTGTTCGCCAGTTCCTTTTGAATGTATCCTATAATTGAATATTAATGCAATAATATGTGGCGAACACTGTTCGCCGCTACAGTTAAATAATTCAAAATTTCTCAGTTTCCATTAAGAAATATCCATAATTGTGCATTTTGCATTATGAATTAAGCTTATATACATTCTTTTTCTTCAGTTATTTTATCTTTTAGATCAATAATATTATTTTGCCACTTACCTTTTTTATAAGTTATAAATCCAAGGATATCTGCTAAAAGCCATCCAATAGGTATGGACCACCAAATACCTTTTTGTCCAATATATGAAATAGAAGAAAGAGAGTATGCCATTAGTACACGGGTACCAAGAGATACTATTGTTAATACCACAGACATTGTAAGATTACCTACACCTCTAAAGAAACCATAGAACATAAAAAGAAAGCCAATTAACATATAAAATATTCCAACTACAGATATATACTCAACACCAGTTTCTATTACTTTCACCTCACTTGAGTCAACGAATATTTTCATGAGATATTCTGATGACATTAAAATCAAAATAGATGAAATAATACAGAAAACAATAATTATTTTAATAGCAGATTTTACCCCTTCATGTACTCTTTCTTTTTTACCTGCTCCTACGTTTTGAGCTACATAAGTTGAAAAGGCATTACCAAAATCTTGAACAGGGAGATATGCAAGTGAATCAACCTTCCCAGCAGCAGTAAAAGCTGCTATTACATCCGCACCGAATGTGTTAACAAGACCTTGCACAGCTACCATACCTATAGACATAATAGACTGTTGTATAGAAGTTAAGAAACTATACTTCGCTATGACTGGGAAAATTGTACGATCAAATACAAATTCTTTTTTTTTCATTCTTAGTATGGGAACTTTTGAAAAAGCGTATATTAAACTTAAAATTGAGGCAATAGCTTGAGCTATAACGGTAGCATATGCAACTCCTGCAACGCCCATTTTAAAATTTAAAACAAATACAAGATCCAATACTATATTGATAATACAAGCAATAACTAAAAAATATAAAGATGTTTTTGAATCACCTAATGCTCTTAGTAGTGATGCTATTGCATTGTATAAAAATGTAAATATTAATCCGGCAAAAACAATCTTAAGATAAGAAGTGGAGTCTTCTAATATTTCCACTGGAGTTTTAATCAGTATTAAAAGGGGTTTTGTAAATAAAAACGTTAAAATTGATAAAAGTACAGTAAATATAAACATAAAAATAAAAGATGTTGAAACTACACGTTTTAACCCTTCATAGTCTTCAGCACCAAAATATTGAGAAATGACAATGGAACTTCCCATACATAGTCCAATTATTAATAAAGTAATAAAGTTCATAAGTGAAAAAGATGATCCAACAGCAGCAAGGGCATTCTTACCTACAAATCTACCAACTACGATAGAATCAACCATATTATATACTTGTTGAAATATATTTCCTATAAGCATTGGAAATGCAAAGTTTAATATAAGTTTTGTTGGATTTCCTTTTTTCATATCCATTACCATAGTGAGCATACTCCTTTATTTTAAAATAATATTTATAAATAAAAAGTTTTAGTTATAAACTAAAGATTATAACTAAAGTTTTTTAGTAGAGATTTTATTATTATATAAAGAGAGAGATTTCTTTTATATAATTTTATTTTGTTAAGTTTATAAGGTAATGCAATAAGCAAAATTGTATTCAAATACCAAATTTATGGTAACATATAAATAAATATATGGAAAATATTATTTTTATTTGGCTTACATATGTTTTTCATATGTAAGGTGGGAGATATAATTATGGATATTAGACAATTACGATATTTTATTGCTATTGCTGAAGAAAAACAAATTACTGCTGCAGCTAAAAAACTTCACATGACCCAACCCCCTTTAAGCCAGCAACTAAGTGCTATGGAGGAGGAAGTCGGGGTTAAGTTAGTTAGTAAAAGTGGAAAATTTCTTGAGCTCACTGATGCTGGAAAAGCACTTTACCAGAATGCTTTAAATATAGTAAATCTTATGGAAGAATCCAACATTGAGATTAAAGAAATAGGAAGTGGTGTAAGAGGCAAATTACTAATTGGTGTAAATACACTATCATATTATAAATTATCTACTTTACTTAGTATTTTTCAAGAGAGATACCCTTATGTATCTTATAAAATTCAACAAAATGAATCGGGACAGCTATGCAAACTGTTGAAAGAACGAGCTATTGAATTGGCTATTGTTAGAATGCCGGTGGAGTTAAAAGACTTTTCTGTTTTTCATTTTGAATCAGAAAAATTTTGTTTTGTAACATCAAATAAAATAATACTACCTTCACAGAAAATATCTTATGAGCAAATACAGAAGTATCCACTTATAGTACCTAGTACTGAAGGATTAGGTCTATATAATATGATTTTAGAACCATTTTTACATCGTGATTTGAATGTAAATATATTATGTGAATGCTCGGACATATTAGTTTTATTAGAATTAGTATCTTCGGGATTTGGTACAACTATTATTCCTGAATCAGTACTTAAAATACATAAAGGATACGATGTAAGGATATATGAAATTGATGATGATAATTTTATTGCACAATCAGGATTAATTTGGTTAAAAGATCATTATTTATCCAAGACATCTGAAAATTTTATTAAGCTTTTAAAGGAGATGTATTCTGAGAATATATAGAATCAATGGAGAACTTCATCAATGGAGAACTTCGTCAATGGAGAATTGAAAATTGAAAATTGACAATTACGGTTGAAATTAGCTTTAATCAAACCAATTTCTTTAATAGATTTTTGTAGCGGCGAACAGTGTTCGCCATTTTTTTATACATATTTACTTAAATTTCTTAGTTTCTACTGAGAAATGTACAAAATTATAAATTTAATATTTTTAATTATAATTTGCTTGACAAAAGAGAATAAAAAGATATATTATTAATATATGTTAATTATTAAGATATCTTAACAATGGAGGTTGCTAAAATGAATGGGGAATTGATTCAATATGTAAAAGAGATGAGAGAAGCCGACTATGCATGTAATATGATGTTATTACAGGAATATAAAGATTTAATGGATGATGAGATTACCACAAAGCAAGGTGTTTTGCTTGAGTTGGTACATAAACATGGAAGTCTCAATATAAGTGAAATTGCTGAAGCTATGGAAATTACATCTAGTGCAGTTAGTCAAATCGTCAGTAAATTAGAAAAAGAAGGATATATAAAGCGAGAAATTAACCCTAGTAATCGTAGAGAAATCTTTGTTGAAATGGATGAAAAAGGTATTGAGCATTTTAAAAGATGCGAAGAAGTTGAGCGTTCTATTATTAATCGCTTTTACTCAAAGTTAGACTGGGATGAAATTGTAGTTTTAAGAAAACTCTCACTAAAATTTAAGAAGGTCATTGAAAAAGAACTAGAACAAAAATAATTTTTTTTTACTCATTATTTAAGTAGCCTAAAATATTTACATAGCTAAAGTAAAATGTTTCTATTAGAGAAATATATAAGCACCTTCAAAAGATAATTAGCTAGTATTTAGTTATGTTTTGTATCATATTGTGTTGTTAAAACCTATTAATAGCATTATTATCTTAGTCAATTTCATTCTAGTAAAGAATATATTTTTAGAATGTTTTATTAATTATTTTGCTTTAAATGTTAATTCAAAGGGGGAATTTTTATGAATAAAAAACAAGATAAAATTCATAATTTATTTATGAATTTAGCTGAGAAAAACCAATTTAATGGAGCAGTTTTAGTAGCAGATGGTGGAGAAATAATTTATAAAGGGGCCTTTGGTATTGCAGATATATCAACGAATCGTCCACTAACTACTGATTCTGTATTTGAATTAGCCTCTGTATCTAAGCCAATTACTGCCATGGGAATTATGATTTTAAAGGAACAAGGAAAACTCCAATATGAAGACTTGATTGAGAAATGGATTCCGGATTTTCCTTATAAGGCAATTACAATCAGACAACTTCTTAATCATACATCCGGCTTGCCAGATTATTCTGTTCTTTTTATAGAAAAATGGAATCGTGATAATATTGCTAACAATCAAGACGTATTAGAAATGCTAAAAAAATATAAACCAGATATGTATTTTGAGCCTAATGAAAAGTGGGAGTATAGTAATACCGGATATGTTGTCCTTGCTTTGATTATAGAAAGAGTAACAGGGATGAGTTTTGTGGAATATATAGCTAAATACATCTTTCAGCCACTTGGTATGAAGAATTCACGAGTATATAATCGTAGATATAATAAGGAAGAAGTATCTGATTATGCTTATGGATATGTGTACTCTCATGAGTCAGAAAAATATGAGCTTCCAGATAAATTAGCTGGAACAGAATATGTTGTATTCTTAGATGGAATGCAGGGAGATGGGATGATAAGTTCAAATCTTGAAGATCTCTTTATTTGGGATAGAGCGTTATATTCAGAAAAGCTAGTGACTAGAAAAACATTAGAAGAAGCTTTTGCGCCAGTATGTTTAAATAATAAAGAAACCTTTGATTATGGATTTGGATGGATTATTGATTATGATAATGATATGGGAAAGGTAGTTAGCCACAGTGGGGGATGGCCAGGATATAACAATTATTTATTTCGTTATATAGATAAAAATAAAACAATTATATACCTATGTAACTTTGAACAAAATATAGATTTTCAGCAACAAACCCTTTTAGCAGTGCAGCAAATCTTGTTTGACAAACCGTATACAATTCCAGAAGTACCTAAGGCAAAAGAAAGAGTAGATATAGATGAAAGTGTTTATGACCAATATATAGGAAAATATCTTTTAGATCCTGGATTAGAAATAACAGTTATAAAAAAAGATGGAAAACTATTTTTTCAAATGTTAATGAAATCACTATATGAATTAATACCTCTATCAGAAACAAGATTCTTTATAAAACATGCTTTAGTTGAATTGGAGTTTTTAAAAGATGAAAAAGGTAAGGTTTGTGAATTAGTCATTTATCAATCTGGTGGTGAGAAAGCAATTCGAATTGATTAAAGAAAAATTTAAAACGAATATTTTATTTATTAATATCATCACAAAAATATCTTAGAGTAATTCTAATATACTATTGTTCCTGTTACTTAGGGCTTCATAGTAGAATAAGTTATAGTCAAAATAGTTACAATATTAACGTCAACAGTAAATAACTGGTGGCGTTATTTTTTATTTATTTAATAAAATTTTGAACAAAGTAAAACTATTTATAATACCATTACGAATATATGGATGTACCCAACCTAAGGGCATATGTATCAAAATAATTGCTATCAATTCACAATGAAGAATTATTGACTATGAAAAAGGAATTGCAGAGATTTTCACCTCTGGGGTCTATACAAAGACTGTAAAATTTAAATAAATTTAAAAATAACTACAAAATTTTAGCTTGTAACTATACTCTAATATAGACCCCAGGGGTGCAGTATAGTATGGCATAATATTTAATACATTAACTAATATTTNNTCAATTGTCCATCGTCAATTCTCCATTGATTAAAGTTGTGAATTGAATACTTAAAGAAACATCTATACAAAATTATAAGCTACATTCTAAGATATTAGATCTATATATAAGGAGAAGTCTCACTCATTATTTTCATGAAAATAGTTAAGTAAGTGGTGAAATATGGATAAAGAAAAACGATTGATAAAGGAAATTAAGTTGAAATCAAGCAAAGCTGCAGCAAATGAGCTTATTTCTATATATTATAAGGAAATATATGCATATGTATATAAGCAAACAATTAATAAAGAACTATCTATGGATTTAACACAAGAAATATTTATAAGCATGCTACAATCAATAAATAATTATGATGGAGAAAAAGCTTCTTTTAGAACATGGCTATATAAAATATCCACTAATCGAGTGGTGGATTACTATCGTTCTAAGCACTATAGATACAATAGTATAGCTGTTACAATTGATGATTATGATATATATGATGAGGAAGATTTTACAATTAATATAGAGTATAGAGAAGATGCTCAAAGAATTATTGATATAGTAAATAAGTTTGATGGGATAACACAACAAATATTTAGATTAAAAATTTTTGGGGAGAGTACATTCTTAGACATATCAAATATAGTACAAATGCCAGAATCTACTGTTAAAACTAAGTACTATGCAACTCTTAAGAAAATAAGAAAAATATTAAAGGAGGCGCAATATGAATAAGGAGAAGTTTCATATAGAAATGCCTGATGACTTAGAAATAGAAGCTCAAATTAAAACTATTATAAATAAGGGGATTAAACCAAAAGAATCATTTCATTCACATCTAAAAAATATGTATAGGCAGATTGGTTTTAAGCATCTGTTTCACGATATAGGAGAAATTAGTTTTCTTATAATATTAATATTACCTATATTAATTTCCCTTACTGTAGGTATTAGTAAGAATTCTAATATGGAATATAAGGTAATATATTCTCTTATATTTATGGTTTCTCCAATATTATATTTAATTATGTCATTATTTTCTTTTGTTAATACAAAACAAAAAGGTACCTATGAAATAGAGATGGTATGTAAATATAATATATACCAATTAGCAGCATTGAGAATGCTTATTTTTAGTATTATTTGTATTATAGCCAATGGAATATATATATATGGAATTTTCCTTGGATATGAACAAATAAACTTTTTAAAGGGATTCATGATTTCAGTTACATCATTATTTTTATTTTCTACTGTATTTTTATATTTAATAACTAAGATAGGTTCAGGTTTTACAAAGTACTTTGTAATTGGAGGATGGATATTTATAAATTTAGCATTAAGTATATTTAATATGAATTTTTACAATAAATTGCTTATGAGTATACCTACATATGTGTATTTAATTGTAATAATTGCCTGTGGTTGTAGTTATATAAAAAGTTTAAAAAAGCTTATTACTTTTAGAACTGTAAAAGGAGTGTTTTAAAAATGTTAGTAGTAAACAATGTTACCAAAAGCTATGGAAACTTTTCTGTGCTTAAAAATATTAATCTTGAGTTTGCAAATGGGGTCTATGGACTATTAGCACCAAATGGGGCAGGAAAAACCACACTGATAAAAATGCTAACAACACTAATTTTTCCTAATGAAGGGGAAATCCTTTATAATGGGACAGATATAGTGAAAATGGATGATGAATATCGAGATATATTAGGTTATTTACCTCAAGAATTTGGATATTATAAAAATTATAGTCCAAAACAATATTTACTTTATTTAGCTGCACTAAAAGGTATAGATAATAATGCTGCTAAGGAAAGAATAGAAGAACTTTTGAAGTTAGTTGCTCTTGAAGATGTAGCTAATAAAAAGATGAGAAAATTTTCTGGTGGAATGATTCAGAGAGTAGGCATAGCCCAAGCAATGCTTAATGATCCTAAAATTCTTATATTAGATGAACCTACTGCTGGTTTAGATCCAAAAGAAAGGGTTCGTTTTAGAAATTTACTTACTGAGCTGTCAAGGGATAGGATAGTTATTCTTTCAACTCATATAGTATCTGATGTTGAATCAATAGCTAATGAAATTGTTATGATAAAGGACAAAAAAATACTTTATAAAGATAGTATTAATAATATATGCAAAAACATTCAAGGGATTGTATATGAAACAGAAATTGATTTTGATGCTGCTTCTAATTTTAGAAAACAGTATTTTTCATTATCAGAAAAACAGGAAGAAGGTAAGATGAAAGTAAAGTTTATATGTAAAGGAAAACCTGATAGTGCATGGAAGGCTGTTAATCCAAGCTTAGAAGATGTATTTCTTTATGAATATAGAGATGAACCATTAGAGAGGGTGTAGATATTTTATGAAGATAAAAATGTACGAGCTTAAAAAGGCCATTACATCTCCTATAATACTATCACTTTTGGCGATATTTATAGCCTTTAATTTTTTTATTATATTCAATAATGGATATTCTAGAGATGAACTTAAGGTCTTAAATAAAATTGTAGATAAGTTTGGATATGAAATTAACGACAAAATGGTTAATGAGTTTGATAATTATTATAATGATGAATTAAATAAAATGAATGAAATTACTTCTAAAAAAACTTCTAAAAGCTATGAAAGTGTATTAGAACTTTTTAAGGATAATGAATATTCACCACAGGGTTATAAAGGAGATATTTATAACGAAGAGGAGAAAAAATTTATCAGTGAGTTAAGTATTGTAGAAATATATCGCCAATCTATGAAAAATATTGATGAAAGATATAGTACCATTGATACAATGACTATTGCGGAGAGTGCGATAAATTCAGTTAGACTCAGTGGGAAAGCTGCTGATACTTTAAGAAATGAATATAAAAAATTAGGCGACAGATTTGAAAAAATAAAAGAAAATGGAGAACATAAAAACCTATTTTTTATAGGAGAAATTTATAGAATGCATTCTTTTTTATTTAAGACTTTATTTAAGAATATTATTTTTCAAATAATGGTAATAGTTGTTCTAATTACAGCCTATTTAGTTAACTATGAGTTTGAAAACAGTACTCATCACTTAGCATACTCCTCTAAAAGGGGAAGAAAGATTATTATGGACAAACTATTTGCTTCAATAATTTCCTCTATAATAGTTACAACTATTATTATGGGAGTTACTTTGCTTGCTTATTTTATTTTTTTCGATTATTCAGGACTTTGGAATGTTCCAATAAGTACTGCTTTTAACTGGGAATATAACCTACCATATATATCATGGTGGAATATGTCTTTTGCTCAATATTTATTTTTTTCTATTGGAATTGTTTATATATGTGAGTTACTTTTTGCTGGCATTACCTTTGTAATATCAAAATTTATAAAAAATAGTTATGTTGTATTTTTTATATTTGCCATAATCTTTGGAGGAAGTATATTGATACCAGGTTTTATGCCAGCCAGTTCTAATGCTATTTTTATTACTGGATTTACACCTTTTTGTCTTATTTTAAATCCTTTTTTATGGTTTATGGGAAATGGCGTATCTACAGTATTTAAATATTATGGAATAATTACAGTTTGCGTATGGTCGGTGTTATTAATAATCCTATGTACCTTATGCATTAAAAAATTTAAAAGAGAAAGTATATATTAGGAGGGCATAAATGAAAGTAGTTTTAAATGAAATAAAGAAAATATTTAGCCTAAAGATGGTATCTGTACTTATGGTTATCAGTATAATAATGTATTTTCTATTTATTAGTTTTTACATAGAGTATTTTCCTAACGGAAGACAGGAATTAGATTACTATAATATAGGTGTTGAAATGATAAATAATTATGAAGAAAAAATGGATGAAAAGGAATTTGTACATTTTAAAGATACTTATAGTAAACAAGTAGAAGAGGCAGATAGATATCTTCAATCAAAGAAAGATTTTGTAGATGAAGGGATAACTAGCTATGAAAAATTTAAAAATATGGATCAAGATATAGAAAAGTTAAATAATCTACATAATTATGTTTTCTTTGAGGTAAGATCAGATATATTTTGGCAACTACAAGTAAGAGAACAGCTAATAGAAGATTATAAGCACAAAGATGAGTGGATGGGATCTACATATGAGACAATAAATGAGAAACAAGAAAAACGAATCCAAGAAATAGCTAATAGTGGAAATTATGAATCAGTTTTTCCTTATCTAATTTTTGAAAATTATAATGCTTTAATAAAATATGTAGCTATGTTAGTAGTAATAAGCATAATCTTCATGATATCACCTATATTTTTAAAAGATAAGTTAAATAAAGTAAATCTTCTTCAGCATACATCTAAAAATGGGAGGAATTTATTTAAAAAGAAGGTGGCTTCTGGATTAATAGCTTCTTTTGTAATAACAACTATTCAACTTCTTTGTTTTTTCATAGCTTATTCATTTAACAATGTAGAAATGTTTTTTAATTCTAATATAAATTCAGTTTTTGGTAGCTATTTATTTTGGTATGATTTAACATTTATGCAGTATATAGTTATTACAGTAATAGCTGTGTATATATTGAGCTTTGTTATTGGATTAATAGTAATGTTTATATCAAGTATTGCAAATAACTATATAACTTTAATTGGAGTACAAGTACCTATAATTTTTATTATTAGCCAACTGCTTCCACGTATTATAGGTAGGATTACAGATATTTATCTACCTAAATATTTCATACCTATAACTTATTTTTCCTTGATTATTATTGGAATAGTACTTATAACAATAAGATGGAAAAAAGAAAAGATATTAGATATTGTTAATTAAATTTTATATAAATATATATAATAAATAATCTTTTAGATAAAGCAATCTTAACTAAATATATATAAGATTGCTTTATTTTTAAGCCTATAAATAAAAGTTTATAGAATCATTGGTTATTAGAAAATATTTTTTATCTGGGAAATTTATATTTAGTTATAGATAATTATATAATTAAATCTTAAACTATTAGTTAATATGATAATATTATAGTGTTTATTAATTAATTGCCTAAAATTAATTCCATTACTCAATTGATTAAAATATCTTATTAAAAATAATGACAATATGTCCAATACTACAATAAAAAAGTAATTTATAATAAGAATGGTGATAGCTATGGAAATATTAAAAGATAATGAAAAGCTAAACTTTTATATTGAAAAATTTAATATTTATAGTTTATTTGAAGAAGATATGACTAAATATATGCAATTACATGTTTTTCGTAAAGGAGAAATTATATATAGATGTGGAGAGAAAATTGATTATATATATTTTTTAGTAGAAGGGAAAACAAAAGTATATTCTCTGACGGAAAATGGAAAAATATTTTTATTAGATTTTTCAAATCCTTTAGATATGTTAGGAGATTTAGAGCTATTAGAAAAACTAAGTTATCAGCATAATGTAGAAGCTGTAGGAAAAACAATTTTAATTGGAATTTCAATTGAAGATGTTTTGCTACATTTATCTAAGGATGTTGAGTTTTATAAATCAGTTTGCAAATTTTTAAGTAAAAAATTATCAAAGACTTGTAGAGAATTGTTTCATAGTATGTTGTATCCTTTAATAAATAGATTTGCTACTTACTTAGTTACTGTGCTTCCGGAAAATGAGTATAAAATAGAAAAGTTTAATTTATCTGATACAGCCTTTAACTTAGGGTGTAGTCCTAGGCATCTAAGTAGAATTATAAAAGATTTATCTGAAGAGAAAGTTATAAATAAGGATAAATCAACTATATGTATTTTAGATAAAGAGAAACTAGAAAAATTATCAATAAATGCAAAGTGGTGATAAAACTATAAGTACAGCTTTAAGATAATCATACAGATATGAAAACTTAAATGAAGTTGAATATGATATGGCTGATATTATGGATAAGCATGTAGTATTTATAATATGTTAAAGTTATTAAAAAATACTATACAAAAAGAATATAAAGAAGAGTTAGAAAACAAGTAAAAGTATTAGAATAGTAAATTAATTTTTTGAAATTTTTATTATATATTTTTAAAAATATAAGTTAAGTGAAGGGAGTTTGAATTATGTTAATTGATGTTACTCAAGTTGGTAAATTAGGAATGAACTATATAAAAGGTGCTCCAACATTAAAAGTTGAAAAAGTTAAATGTTTTGAAGGTACTGAAAGAGAATATGCTACTACCTTTTTTTCTGGTGCCGTTCACAATTCAGGAACTCATATAGATACAATGAGTGTTATCGAAATAGAATTAGATAGATTAATTAGAAAAGGAATAAAATTTGATGTTTCTCATATAGAAAATAGACCTATTGAACTAAATGATTTAGATTTATCTATGATTGAGGAAGGCATATATGTATTTTTTCAAACTAACTGGGATAAATATTTAGATGATGAGAAAAAGTATCAAGATCATCCTGAAGTATCAATAGAAGTTATAAATTATTTAATTGATAAAAAAGTAAATATGATAGGTATCGATGCCTTAGGATTTGGTCGTGGGAAGAATCACCGATTTATTGATAATTTGCTTGCAGATAATAACATATATGGAATAGAAAATTTAACTAATCTAAACAAAATTCCTAAGAAAGATTTTAAGGTTTATTGTATGCCTATAAAAATGGAAAGATTAGACGCGTTACCTACGAGAGTACTAGTTGAATTTTAATATATAAAATAATGTCTAGATGAGAAACTATAGAAATTGAAGTTTTTATGTTATGTTAAACTTAAAAACTTAAGAGAGCTATTGATAATTATCATATCAATAGCTCTCTTAAGCTTAAGATTTTTTCATAACCATTAAATAGTATTCAGTTCCAAATTCACTATTAAATTGTTGTTCTATTTCTTTAATTCTTTTTTCTTCTGTCTCATGTAAATTAGCGTATTTAATATCATTAGAAGAATCTGAAATATTATTATTCACCATATCTATCACCTCATATTTAGTTATTTCCAGCTGACTTTGTAAATATGTGTGGTAGATTTTGTACTAATTTAATTTAAATAATAAGAAATTTTTTATAAAATTTTAATTAGAACTATTCAATTTACAATTCGCAATTTATAGTTAAAAATTATGGTAGAAATTAATTTTAATTAAACTAATTTCTACCATAATTGTGAATTGTGCAGTGTGAATTATTTTGGTTGTAACACTAAAGTAATCAGTTATATTATCTATACATTAACTTTTCCAATAGCATGTCTATATATTACAGTACATTAAAAATCCAACCTTCTGGTGGTGTAACTTCTCCAAATTGAATTCCATAAAGAGTATCATAAAGTTTTTTTGTTATAGGTCCTACTTCATCTTGACTATAGAAGGTATGCATTTTTTCTTTATGTTGAATTCCTCCAATAGGCGTTATAACTGCTGCTGTACCACAAGCACCAGCTTCTACAAACTCGTCTAATTTATCAATTAAAACATCTCTTTCTTCTACGTCCATTCCTAGATATTCTTTAGCAACATGCATTAAAGAGTATTTAGTTATACTAGGAAGAATTGATGGTGATTTTGGAGTAACAAATTTATTATCTTTTGTAACTGCAAAGAAATTAGCTGCTCCAACTTCTTCTATTTTTGTATGAGTTGCTGGATCAAGATAAATACAATCTGCAAATCCTTTTTTTACTACTTCATCATGAGGCAATAGGCTTCCAGCATAGTTTCCACCCACTTTAGCAGCACCTGTTCCAAGTGGAGCTGCTCTATCATAATCTGTAATAATAAAGTTTACAGGATTCATTCCACCTTTAAAATATGGTCCAACTGGTGAGCAAAATACACAGAATATATACTCTGGAGCAGGTTTAACACCTAAATTATCTCCAACACCTATTAAAAAAGGTCTAAGATAAAGAGTTGCACCTGTACCATAAGGTGGAACATAGGCTTCATTTGCTTTAACTACTTGAATACATGCATCAATAAATTTTTCCTCTGGAATCTCAGGCATTAGCAAACGTTTACAGCTTTTATTCATTCTTTTAGCATTTTCATCTACTCTAAATAACTGAATTTTACCACTTTTTGTTCTATAAGCTTTTAATCCTTCAAAACATTGTTGTCCATAATGAAGTGCTGTAGATGCTTCACTTATAGCAAGTGTATTGTCTTGAACAAGTTCTCCTTCATCCCATTTTCCATCTTTCCATTTTGAAATATAACGAAAATCTGTTTTAATATAAGCAAATCCTAATTTGCTCCAATCAATGTTTAAAGCTTTATCCATAGAAATTCCTCCTAATTAATTATATCCTAAAATTATATTCTATAATTTTATATTAACACGCTAATTTATATATGTCTAACTACAATTAAGCTAATATTGACTATAAGAAGAAATTAAATCATAGTTTTTCTTTGAATAGTTCGAATAATAGTAAGTTTTTGAAAATAGAAAATATAATTTTAATCTCTGTTAATACTGTAAGTATTTAATAGATATAATAGATATAATAGCTTATAATTTTAACATAATTATAAAAAAGATAGATAGCATTACTATAGGATACAACACGAAAACTTAATATATAATCTGGAAAACAAATTTTCTATAAAAATAGCTTAGATCCTTAGAAATTAAGGATTAATAATGAAGAATGAAGAATTTAGGAAAAAATTCACTAAAGGTGAATTTCTTAAAATAAAATTTATTTTAAGAAAACTCCAAAGGCTTTAGCTGCGGAGTTTTAACCATAATTATTAATCCTTAATTCTTAATTTTTAATCTATAAATGAGAATTTTTGTTGTGGAAATTAAAATCATACATAAGTTAAATTTTCATTGTGGAATCTTATAGATAGGCTATCTATCTTTCTTTAAGATTTCTATTTATTAGTGTCATAAATCCTTCTGGAGTAACTATTCTTACCTTAGGATTTTTATTTAATTGATTCACAACATTTTTAATACTACTCATATCTTTACTCCAAGCATGTACGTACACAAAGGAGTATGCAGCTATCTCATGGACATTTGTATTCCCTAGATTTATTCTATTATTAATTTCTGAAACTAACATATTCTCATCTTGAAGCCCGCTCCAAAGCAAATCTCTACAGGATACTATTGGTTTATTATTAGACCATATAATTTCTCCATGATAATCATTCTGTTTATGATAGTTAAGATAGAATAATCCTTGAATATTAGGTTCTTTAGTATATTTATCCCAAAGACTAGTTTTATAAAAGGAATCATTATCGATTATAGCCACGTATTTTTGATCAACTTTTTTCATATAATTATTTAATCTTTTTACATAAGAATCTAGTGCTATAGCAGGAAACTGACTAGGGTACATATAGCCATTTCCAGAGGGAGATACGATGAAAGTATCATTATTTTTTCCATTACTAGCATTTTTGTAATATAAGTCTAAGACTGTAGGAGCTAGATAATACATAGAAGGTGTTATAGACCATCCCATATTAAAGTTTCCTCTATAAGGAGAGCCATACCACTTTGGAGAACCATAATTACTACCAAGATTCCATTGTTGATTATCGCCATCAGACATAATAAATGTAACATAATGTACATCATTTTCTACAGGAGGAGAAGCTTGTTTTTTTTGAGCTATAGGTAATGATGGGAAAGCACTTAATGCAGTTAAATTATAAGACCAATCTGCAGCAACTACGCTTACGCCATATTTTGAAGCTGTACTTACGTTAGTATGTTCATCTGCTCCCCATCCTAAACATACGGAATCGTTATCCATGGAGCTAAATACTTTATTACTAAGTGGCAAATCATATGACATATCTTCAAAGAATACTAGGGATTTCGTCATTATGGCATAATCACGTAATGGGGCAGATTTATCTGGAGATAATTGAATTACAATTGAATGATTTAGTCCAGAATTCCATAAGTTATTATAAGCCCAATATTTATCTGTGTTCCTGCAATCTCCTTGAAGCTTTGTTATACCATAAGATTTAACTTTAGCTTCAAGAGATTCTTCAACAACTATACTTCTTTTTAAGGATGCTAAAGAACAAGCATTATTTATTGAGGGATCTTTTTCTATTTTATTGCTGTAAAGTACATATCCATCTACATAAGATTTAAATGTATCTAATAGTCTCCATGGATCTGTAACAACCTCATAGTTAACTCCATAATTATTTTTTAAGTCATCAAGCCATATTTTATAATCAGGCTCATTTGAATTTAAAGTATAAATTTGTGAAGTTGAACGGTTAGATACTAATCCTTGAAGCGTAACTATCATCGTATTTTCTGCATTGGTCATATTATTTTGATCTATAACGTAAAGATATTTTGGTTTTTTTGAATTTTTTATGTAATAAGAGCTATTTCCATAGACATTATTTGATAACACAAATATATTAAGAAATATTATAGAAAAAACAAAGAATATAAGAACTTTACTTAATAGTTTTTTTGATCTCATAGGAATTATGCTCCTAAATCCATAACAAATGATTGTTCAATCATGGTAATATTGATAGATGAATTTTTCTTCCATTGAGACCAATTAGTTTTAAAATTATCAGTATTTTCTTTAGAATAATTATAGAAGTTAGTTAAAAAGTTTTTTCTTTCTTCATTATAAAACCCTTGTGCACTACTTGAACTCATATTTGATAATAATATTTGTCTCTTAACAATATCTTCTAGACTAACTTCTTTAGCATTTTTCATGATGTCATACATAATCATAAAGGTAGTTGTTCTTCCTATACCCTCTTTACAATGAAAATGTAGCCAAGTATTTTTAGGCTGTGAATTTACTAATTCTATAAAATAGTCGACCATATCATCTGTAGGTAATTTGCCATCTGTAACTGGAATACGTACATATGACATTAATTGAGATTTAACAAGCTCTTTTTCATCTTGGACCTTTGTAGGTATTACTGTTCTATCATGATGGCCGTGAATAACTAGAGGTTCATGTAATTTAATGCTTTGTAGCCTGTTACGCTCATCAGCTAAAACTTGTTCTTTTGTTAATCCCATATTTGCATTATTTTTTGAATTAGCCCAACTGACAGGTACACCATTAATGAAACCATGAGATTCTTGCCTTAAGTCTACAACAACTATAGGCATACTAGCTCCTATAGAATTTTTTATAAGAGCAAGACCATTTTCAGAAAACTGTTTACTGCCAGATATATTTAAGGTATCTAATCCAGTTAGATTTAAAGATTCGTTATCTTTGATATTAACTTTATCGGAACTTTTGCGAAAATGGCTTGGGAGCGTTCGAATATTAAGAGAATCTACAACGAGATTTACACTTGTATCATCAGTAGGGGCTCCGAAAGTTTCTATAGATTTACCTAAATATGAAGTAAGAACAGTTATAATTGGTATTATTAGAAAGGTCAATATACTTACTTTAATTCTTTTTTTCATCATTATTCACCTCATTATAATAATCAAATAAAATTTGTTTCTAACATACATATATAATTTAAGCTATTGTCCTATGTTTTATTCAATTCACAACCTTTTTCAATTGACAATTCACAATTGTGGATATTTCTCAGCAATAGCTGAGAAATTTAGAATTAATCTTCTTCGAAGTTACGCAGTAACTTCTTATAAAAAGCTAGCAATTGTATTGCTAGTTAAAAAATCAATTTAAAGAAATTATTTTGATCAAAAATAATTTCAGCCTTAGTTGTGAACTTTGCATTGTGAATTGTGAATTGTGAATTGTATAAATTTTATGATAAAATAGAAAAAATTATCTTAAATAAACTGCTATGCTATAATTAAAGTGTAAAAATTTGACCTAGTAGGAGGAGAAATTTTTGAATAAATACATAGAACTTAAAGATGTAAAAAAAACTTATAAAACTGGAGAAGTAGAAATCAAAGCTGTAGATGGAGTTAATTTTTCAATAGATAAGGGTGAATTTGTTGTAGTTGTAGGGCCTAGTGGAGCAGGGAAAAGTACTGTACTTAATATACTAGGGGGAATGGATTCTCCCAGTGAAGGACAAATAATGGTAGATGGCAATGAAATAAGTAAATATAATGATAAACAGTTAACTACTTATAGGAGATATGACATAGGATTCGTATTTCAGTTCTATAATTTAGTTCAAAATCTTAATACTATTGAAAATATAGAGTTAGCTACTCAAATATGTAAGAATCCTCTAAATCCAGAGGAAGTACTTAAAGAGGTAGGGCTTGAGGATAGGAGAAATAATTTTCCTTCTCAATTATCAGGAGGAGAGCAGCAAAGGGTTTCTATAGCTAGAGCAATTGCTAAAAATCCGAAAATATTACTATGTGATGAGCCTACTGGAGCTTTAGATTATTCTACAGGAAAATCTATATTAAAATTATTACAAGATACTTGTAAAAAACAGAACATGACAGTAATAGTTATTACTCACAATTTGGCAATTGCACCTATGGCAGATAAAGTTATTAAAGTTAAAAATGGTAAAGTTGACAGTGTATCCATTAATAACAATCCAATGTCTGTAGAAAGGATTGAATGGTAACAATGAAAAATGCACTTACGAAAAATACTTTAAGAGAAATAACTAAATCTAAATCACGATTTCTTTCCATATTGATTATTGTAGCAATAGGTGTAGCTTTTTTTGCAGGAGTTAGAGCTACAAGTCCTGAAATGAAGTTTACAGCAGATAAATATTTAGATGATAATAATACTGCAGATTTGACTATACAATCTTTGAATGGTTTTAAACAATCAGATATAGACAAAGTTAAAAAAATTGTAGGAGTTTCTGAAGTTTATGGAGGATATAGCTTTGATGCCTTAGCTATAAATGATGATAGTGAAAAAGCAATAAAGATACATTCCTTAAAAATAGGAGAAAAATCTGTTAATAATCCTGTATTAGTAGATGGAGCTATGCCAACTAATGAAGGTGAAGCAGTTACAGAAAAAACATATCTTGAAAAAGAAAACTTAAAAATAGGAGATTATATTAAAATTAAAACTGTTAATGGGACTAAAGATTTTAAAATAACAGGTATTGTTAATAGTCCATTATATATAAATACATATCAAAGAGGGGCAAATTCCTTAGGGAATGGTTCAACTAGTGGATTTTTTCAAATAGGCGAAAAATCTGCAAAGGAATTAGCACTTCCCAAAATTCCTGAAATTCCAGGGATAAAAATAGAAGACATATATACTGAGTTATCTATTATAGTTGATGATGCTAAGTCAAAAAATACTTTTTTAGATGAGTATAAAGATTTAGTTAATGAAGTAAAGGAAAAAATAGAAGCTGTAGATAAGAACTGGTATATTAAAACTAGAGATAGCAATGAAGGAATTAGAGGATTTCAAGATGACTCTGATAGAATAAAAGCTATAGGAACTGCTTTCCCACTAATTTTCTTCTTAGTAGCTACTCTTGTATGTCTTACAACTATGACGAGAATGGTTGAAGAACATAGAATTCAGATAGGAACTTTAAAAGCTTTAGGATATAGTAAATTTTCTATAGTTTCTCAATACTTTATCTATGCTTTTACAGCAAGTGTTATAGGTAGTATTATAGGAGTAATTTTAGGATTTAAAATTTTCCCATTTCTTATTTTTAATGCTTATAGAATAATGTATACAATTCCTCCAGTGGTAGGTAATTTTCATATTGATTTAGCAATAACTTCAGCATTGGTAGCTATTTTCTGTACTACACTTGCAGCAGTAGGTGCCTCTATAAAAGAGTTAGTAGCAGTACCAGCAATACTTATGAGACCTAAGGCACCAAAGGCAGGTAAAAGAATATTACTAGAGAGAATAAGATTTATTTGGAAGAGAATGTCCTTTACAGAAAAGGTTACTGCAAGAAATATCCTTAGATATAAGAAAAGATTTTTTATGACAGTAATAGGGGTAGCTGGTTGTACAACTCTTCTTATTACAGGCTTTGGATTAAAAGATTCTATAGTTGCAGTAACAGAAAAACAGTTTGGAGAAATTTATACTTATGATTTAAAAGGATATTTAAGAGAAAGCATTCATGAAGATAAAGAATATTTATTTATGGATGAACTTAAAGATTATGATGAAATAGAGGATTCTCTTTTATCCTTTGAAAAAAACATAAAAGTAGAAAGTAATAATAAAGAGAACTCTAGTGTTGAAGGATATATATTAATTCCTAAAGATGTAGATAAACTTAATGAATTTATTAATTTAAGAGAAGAGAATGGCAAAATAGATATTGGCGATAATGGAGTGGTAATTACTAAAAAACTCTCAAAGTTACTAAATATCAAAGAAGGAGATAATATTGAAATTTCATTAGATGATAAAACTGTAAATGCCACAGTAAATCATATTACAGAGCATTACGTTAGTCATTATGTTTATATGTCTCCTAAGTATTATGAAAAGTTATTTGATGATAAGGTTAATTATAATGCTTTTTCATCTAAATTAAAGAATAAGGATACGAATCAAGAAGATAAATTGTCTAAAGAGATGATGAAAAATCCTAAAATAGCTACTATTAATTTTACTACTAGTATAAGTGATAGTTTTAAAAAAACTATGGATAGTGTAGACTCAGTGATATTAGTTTTAATAGCTTCAGCAGGTGCTCTTGCTTTTGTTGTAATGTACAACTTAACAAATATAAATATAAGCGAAAGAATGAGAGAACTTGCTACCATAAAGGTTTTAGGTTTCTACGATAAAGAAGTAGCAGGATATGTTTATAGAGAAAATATCATATTATCAATAATAGGAACTTTAGTTGGAGTAATATTAGGTGTATTTCTCCATAAATATGTAATTACGACAGCAGAAACTGATATGGTAATGTTTTCTCGTGAAATTAAAATTATGAGTTTTATATACTCAGCTATATTAACTATAGTATTTTCAAGCTTAGTAAATATAGTTATGTATAAAAAATTAAAGAAGATTAATATGGTAGAATCGCTAAAGAGCGCAGAGTAAAGCTTATATATTAATTATTTATAGAAAGTACTAAGGAATTTATTGTATGAAATAAATCCCTTAGTACTTTTATTTATAGTAAACTTAATTTAAAATCAGTATTTACACTTGAAAGTCCTTAAATTTATTTTTTTATATAAAGCTATAAGTAAAGAAAAATTCAAAAATATTACATAATTTTTTAATATTTTATTAATTATTATAGAACATTTTCAAAAATATAGGAAATAAATGAAAAAATGAGAAAATGAATGGTATACAAAAATAATTAGATACAGTGTCAATTTTTAGAATATTTTGAATAATAGATTTACTTTACGTATATTGAAATAAATGTTAGAATTTCAATATATTACTACTAAGATTATTACTAAGTTTAAGGAGCTATTTATATGAAAATAAAGTTTTTGAGTAAAGAGGATATGAAACTTTTAAAAAGAGCATTTACTTATGTAAAACCATATAAACTTAGACTTCTTCTATTCTTCATATGTATTTCATCAAGCATAATTTTTGGCTTAATAGAACCATATATATTTGGAGTTCTAATTTCTAGCCTACCGCAAGGAAATTTAGACATTTTAGTTAAGTGTCTAGTATTTTTAGCAATTGTATCTTTGTCACAATTAGTAATTATGCATTTTTATTCATCCATTGAAACTTATCTTAATAATAATATCGTTAAAGACTTAAAATGTGATATGTATGGTAAGATATTAAATCTTCCAGTTAAGGCTTTTGATGAAATGCCAGTAGGAGAATTTATATCACGGCTTTACAATGATGCAGCAGCACTTAGTGACATAATAACATTTCAATTTGTAAATACCATAATAGATATTTTAAAAGCCATAGTAATAGGGTTCGTTGTATTTAAGATTAATATAAGACTTGCTCTTGTAGTTGTAGCATGTTTCCCTTTTTCATACTATATATTTGTGAAGTATGGTAAAAAACTCAAGAAAAAGGGTGCGGAACTAAAAAATATAACAGATTACTATTTTAGTAATGTGCAGCAATCACTGCAAGGAATTAGAGAAGTAAAGTGCCTTGGAATAAAAAAACATAATTTTATGGAATTTGACAATATTTCTAATGATGTTAAAGACAAGGGAATAGAAATGGCACTTACAAATATAGTAGCTCATGATCTATCTAGTTTTATCAATATTGCATCTTCCATTTTAGTTATGGGCATAGGAGGGTATTTTGTTATAAATAAAATATTACCCCTTGAACTTTTTATAGCATTTTCTTCTTATTCAAAACAATTCTCCAATTCTCTTATGAATATTACAAAAATGAATTCAACAATACAACAAGCTCTGACCTCGTTAGAAAGAATCTTTGGACTTATGGATAATTTAAGTTATTCTAATGAATATTTTGGAGAGAAATCCATAATGGAAATCCAAGGAAATATAAAATTTACCAATGTTTCTTTTAGTTATGGTGAAGATGGAAATATACTTAAGGATATAAATTTTCAGGTTAT
>NZ_DDOV01000083.1 GCF_002341865.1 Clostridium sp. UBA2485
AAATAAAAGAGAGCAAGAATTTCTATCCTGCTCCCCCCATCTCTGTAAATTAATAAATTTAAATTTGTGTAAAATCCAATAGTCTAACTTAATAATATTTTTAAATTTTATTAGCCCATTCCAGGGCCAGCCATACAACGATCTGCACAATCCATAGTACAATGCCCTCTACAGTTTCCACCACATTCATAAGCACATGCTTGGACACAATTACGTCCACATGTTCCTGCGCACCATGATGAGCAACTTGCTGCATACACTCTTGTTGAATCTTGATCAAATAAATGTTTCATAAATTTCGCCTCTTTTCAGATTTTAAATTGATTAGGCTTTTATTTAATAAATTTATTAAATAAAAGAGAGCAAGAATTTCTATCCTGCTCCCCCCATCTTTGTAAATTAATAATTTTAAATTTATTGCAAAATTTGATAGTTTCGTTTAATGGTATTTGTTTATGTCAAAGCTTAAAGATATTTTAATATTTTGTTAATACATACCTGGTCCTAATCTACATTCATCAGCACAACTCATACTACAATGGCCTTTACAGTTTCCACTACATCCGTAGGAGCATGCTCTAGCACAACTATCTCCACACATTGTTGAACAGCCTGAACAACTAGCAGCATAGCTTACCGTCGATTTTTGATCAAATAAATGTTTCATAAATTTCTCCTCCTTTTAAGTTATAAATGAGTTTTACATTGAATAAAAAGGAACAACACTTCATATAATGCTCCCCTATCTCCGTAAATTAATAAATTTAAATTTGTGTGAAATTCAATAGTATGAATTAATAATTTTTTAAATTATATTAGTATGGTCCAGGTCCAGCCATACAACGATCTGCACAACTTGTGCTACAATGACCTCTACAAGTTCCACTACATCCATAGGAGCATGCTCTAGCACAGCTATCTCCACACATTGTTGAACAACCTGAGCAACTAGCAGCGTAGCTTACTGTTGATTTTTGATCAAATAAATGTTTCATAAATTCACCTCCTTTCAAATTATAAGTACATTATCCCTGTTTCGTACAAGCACATTCTTCTTCTATAAGGAATATTTCATTGGTATGAAAATTAATGCTCCATTCTCCATTTTCACTATACTTCCAATTATATTTGCTACTTTTTTCTGTCCACCATTCTCTATATTTTAAGGACACTTCTTCCATATCTTCAACTATTTTTTTATACATACTATCTCTTTCATCTAAAGTTAACATAGGAGAATCTAAAGTTAATAAAAGCTCCTTCAATGAAGATTTTCTTTCATTTAATATCAATATCTCTCTCTTCTCATTTTCTGTCACAACTCCAACTTTTTCACTATACATTATGATTATTCTCCTCTCATACTTAATACTTTTTCTAATGGATCAAGATAGTTTATCTTACTTATAATATTATTAGGCTTCATAAATCCTTCATTTATAAGTGTCTCCTGAAGTTCTCTCGAAGCGTTTCTTTCTAAGTGACTTACTACGCATTGAATCTTAGATGGAATGTTGTATTCATTAGTCAATTTCTTATTTAAGAATTTACATCTTCTACATTGGTATGCGTCACATTCATGGCATATTCCAGCAGTTTCAAATTCCATAAGTTGAGGATTTTTTATTTTTATACCGTTATCTAAATCTCCAATATAGCTTTCTGGATCATCAAAGTAGAAAGCTGGACATATATATATTTTTCCATTTGGCGCTAATGTAAAAGTTGTATTTCCTGCATCACAGTTACACATTGAGGTTTGCTCTATTCTATCTGTTAATATATTTAAATGAAGTGGCTCACCTTTCCTATAAGTGTCTGCTACAAAACTCTTAAGTTTTTCAAGTTGCTTTTTATATACTTGTGCATTTAAATCATTCCAGCTTTCAATATCTTCTAATATTACATTTACTCTTGAATGCTTCTCATAAAGTTCTGAAACATATGGTAAAATATTATTTAAATTTTCCTTATTTATAAGTAAAATACACATTCCTCCTGCATTTTCTAGTCCATTAATGGTATTGTCATAGACTTTTATAGAATATCCCTTAGATAATTCATCTTTACTATCTACTATAGATATAGCATCTTTTAATATATCTTTAGATGTTCCTAACATAACTGGTATAAACTTATTATTTGATGCAAATTCTAATGCCTTCTTTAAAGTTTCATCACAAATTACATTATTAGTATTTTTAAAATTTCTATATGTGCAATGCGGTGTTATATTATCTGAAGCTATAATTTGAAGATACTTATGTTGATTCCACTTATCATTAGCCCTCTCTAATTTTCTTCTCTCTGATTCGAGCTCGCTAACTTCTTCAAACTTGCTCCAGAAATATTTGTTTGCTCTTACATTTGCCTTATGCATTTTGCATTGAAAAATTGCCCTCTGATAAATAGTATTTGTATCAGCAACATCATAATTAAAGCCTGTACACCATGCGCAACCTGTAGCAACATCACATTCAACACATTCATTAGGGCTTTGAGCTTTTAATGATAACACACTAAAAGGTCTTAATTTATCAGTATTTATACCTGTATCCACGTGTCCTATTGATAAACCTTTTTTATTATTTAAAGTAAAATCTACAAATCTTACGCAAGGATATATTTCTCCATCTGTACTTATAGCTGTCATTTTCCCTGCACCACAGAAGTTTGAATTTTTAAGCTCCTCTGTCAACGGGAATCCAATATTAGGATCAAAAAATCTTACTGAATAATCTTTCCAAAGTTTATTATCTAGTATATAATCCGCTAACTCTCTAAGTTGTGCTTCAAATATTTTGTCATCTCCTTCATGCCAAACATCTTCAAAAACTACATTTGCTGCCACACTTTTTATTCCTAAGTTCCAAAGGCTTATTACACTATCTTTTATATAAGGCAAATCATCATGGGCAAAAGTAGCTTTAGTTTGAGCATCTGGAAATTGTTCAATCCATAATGGTACCTTTTTTACAACTTCATCATAAGAGCCACTTCCATCAGGGAATACTCTTTGCATATCATGCTTTAACTTATTTCCATCTATGCTTATTCCTATTGATACATGATTTCTATTTTTAGCTATATATTTTTGTACTTCTGGTGAATCGTATAATAATCCATTTGTTGAAAAACTAAATCTATAGGAATTAAACCAAGGATGATTTAATAAGAACATTTGTTGCTTGATATAATCAGATACTTTATCTATTAAATCTATCTCTAAGAAAGGCTCTCCTCCTATAAATTCCCATACTATAGATTCATTATTAAAAAACTCCCTATCATTAAGAATGTAATCTACTGCTTTTTTTGCTGTTTCAAAAGACATTTTCTTAAAATTGTTTTTGCCAATCATATAACAATATTTACAAGCTAAATTACAATCCTCTGTAATAGAAAATGTTATATTTCTAGCCTTTCCATCTATTCCATTCCATGCTTCAGCTAATGTACCCATTTTAATTGCTGAACTATTCATTTTATCACTCCTAAATATTTATTATTTTATATAAGTTTTATAGATACATTTGTTTTATTATACATTTCAAATATTATCCAACTTCTTGTGGTATATTTAAAATCTCCATATCTGCTTCATAAAGATTTTTGTAAATAACATTATCTTTTATTAAATCACTATGGGAACCTTGTCCAACAATTGTTCCACTATCAATAACTACTATTTCATCAGCATCTATTATTGTAGATAATCTATGAGCTATTATTATTACGGTATGTTTCTTTGATATTAAATTTAAAGACTGTTTTATAAAATATTGAGATTCGTTATCTAAAGCCGACGTTGCTTCATCAAACAATATTATTTTAGACTTCTTTATAAGCCCTCTAGCTATAGCAATCCTTTGCTTTTGTCCTCCAGATAAATTTACTCCATTTTCTCCAACTATTGAGTTATATTTATTAGGAAGAGACATTATAAACTCATGTATATATGCTGATTTACAAGCATCATAAACGTCTTCGTCTGTAGCACTGGAATTTGCTATTTTTATATTCTCCATTATTGATATGTTAAATAGAAAAGGATCTTGTCTTATAACTGATATGTGACTTCTTAAAGACCTTTCATCAAAATCCTTAATATCTATATTATCTATAGTTATTTCACCAGAATCATAATCATAAAGTCTTAAAAGTAAATTTAAAATAGTACTTTTTCCAGCCCCACTTTTCCCCACTATTGCTAATTTTTTATTACCCATAACCTGAAAATTTATATCCTTAAGTATATTTCCATCTTCACCATAACTAAAAGAAACATTGGTAAATTTTATATTTCCTTGGATTTCCATTATGGATTT
>NZ_DDOV01000100.1 GCF_002341865.1 Clostridium sp. UBA2485
AGCTGGACATTAATGTCCAGCTTTATTTTGTGAGAATTGATAGAAAATTTTTGCTAAAGCTCAAGATTTACAATTCTAGTTTTTATATTTTAAGGTACTATTAAGAATCAATGATATGTTTAAGAATGTCTAGTAAATAATAATTAAGCAATTTAATAAACCAATTCTTTTAATTGTTGGAAAATACTATTAAATCAGAAAAAGAGAAGGTATAATAGTAAATAGATAATTAAATATTTATTAACTTTTTATATACAAAGATAAATTTTAATATTTTTTAAAGCAAAGTTTAGGAGGGAATAACATTGGAGGTTCTAAGATTTCAGCAATTTAGAGAAAAAATCAGAGATAACATAGGAAAAGTAATTATAGGTAAAGAGGGCAATATAGATAAAATTGTAACAGCATTCATAACTTCTGGACATGTTTTATTAGAAGATGTTCCTGGACTAGGAAAAACTAAGCTTGCTAAAAGTTTAGCTAAAACTATGAATTGCAGCTTTAAAAGAATTCAATTTACACCAGATTTATTACCATCAGATTTAACAGGAATTTATTTTTATAATCAAAAAGATTATGAATTTGAATTTAGACAAGGACCACTTTTAAGTCAAATAGTGTTGGCAGATGAAATAAATAGAGCAACTCCTAGAACTCAATCAGCATTGCTTGAATGTATGGAAGAAAGACAAATTACTGTAGAAGGACATACAATTAAACTAAACAAACCATTTTTTGTTATAGCAACTCAAAATCCTGTAGAACAATTTGGTACATTTCCACTACCAGAAGCACAATTAGATAGATTTTTCATGAAACTTTCTATGGGATATCCTAATTATGATGAAGAGAAAAATATGATGAATAGATTTATGGAATCTGATCCATTAAATGATTTGCACTCGGTTATTACTATGGAAGAAATAGAATATGTTCAAAACAATTATAGTAAGGTACATGTTAGCGAAGAAATTAAAGAATACATATTAAATATAGTAATTGCGACAAGAAAGCATAAAGGTATTGAATTAGGGTGTAGTCCAAGAGCAACATTAAATTTAATGAAAGGTTGTCAGGCCTATGCAGCAATTAATGGTCGAGATTATGTAATACCTGAGGATGTTAAAATTTTAGCGCCATCTATTATGAGTCATAGAATAATTTTAAGAAGCGAAATAAATATAGATGATAATAAAGCTGAAAAATTAATAAATGACATATTAAATACTATAGAAGCACCTTTAGAGAAATTATAGAGGCGACATTATGGTATATATATTTTTATTTTCATTATCAATACTTTTAGTTTACATAGGATATAAAACAAGAACTAAGGGTTTTGATAACCTTAAAGTATTTCGTATAGTTGAAAACAATAGAGTTATAGAAGGTGAAAGCTTTAAGATTACCACAGTTATAGAAAATAATAAATATCTTCCTATTTCTTTTTTAGCCATTTCTGAAAAAATTCCTTATGGAATAACCTATAGTGGTGAGAAACTAGACTTTAAAGATGGAAATAGTTTATGGCATATAAGTAAATATAGCATTAAATGGTTTGAAAGAAGAAGAAGAACCTATACTTTAATAGGGATGAATCGTGGTACTTATTTAATAAAAGATATGAATATCACTATAGGCGATATTTTTGGATTTTCTGTGGATACTAAGGAAGTACAAGATTTTATAGAGATGTTAGTATATCCAAAGCTTATACCTATAAAAAAATATGTTTTTGATACAACTAATTTTAATGGAGATAATACAGTTAAAAGATGGATTCACAAGGATCCTTTATATATAAAAGGTATTAGAGATTACAATGTAGAGGATAGAATGAAAGATATACATTGGAAGTCTAGTTTAAAAATGAACAAGCTTATGGTAAAAGACTATGATTACACATCTGAAAGACAACTTATATTAATATTAAATATTCAATGTCATAAAGACCATTGGTCTTATATAAAAAGAGATGTTATTGAAAATGGAGTTAGAATTATAGGTGCCTTAGCATATAAAGCCATAAAAGAAGGAATACCTACAGGAGTATGGACAAATGGAAGAATGATATCTTATTCGGATAATTTTCCTAGTGAAGTATCACCTGAAATTAATAGTTTTAAAAAAATTATGGAAATTTGCGCCAGGGTAGATTATACGATCAAAACAGAGTTTAATGAATACCTTCAAAGTAATTTACGAAGATTTGAAAGAAACTGCACCTATGTAGTAGTTACCCCTTATTTAGATAATGAAAGTAGAGTAATATTATCTAAAATTAAAAATAATGGATTTAATGTTAAGATGATAGATATTTCAAATGATAATTCTATAAGCCCTATTGAAGGTATAGAAAAGCTTTCTTTTAAAGGAGTGAATCAATAATGAACTGGTATAGACAAGTAAAAACTCTATATACTACAACATTAACAATATTTTTCTTTATTATGTGGGCTTTTATAGAAAAAATAATATTTCAAAATAACATAAAATATTCATTAATTATTATAACTTTTATTTCTGTGTTTTTAATGCAATATTTGATTTACAAAAGAGTTAATAAATATTTATCGGTGGCAATTCCTTTAATAATTTCAATATTAATTTTACATTTTATATTAAAAGATTCGTTGATAATTGTAAATTTAATATTTGTAGTTGCAACTATGATTTTTAATTTAACCTTAGAAAATGATACCATAAATTATTATCAGTGCAAAAGAACTTTAACTAATGGATTATATTTAATAGTTCCTATAGGGATTATTGGAATAATGTTCCGGTCAGATTTGATAATATATCTTTTTAGAGCGTATATGTTTTATCTAATACTTATGATTATTACCTTTAGGGAAAGCTTAAGATATATGTATAATATAAGAAATAAATCTTCTATATATGTAAATTTGGGAATTATATTAGGAATAATTGCACTATGTCAAGAATACATATTCAGTGCTTTTAATAAGATTATAATATGGATTTTTGGAGTAATATCTTTTGCTGCTGACCTAATCTTAACACTAATAGTAAAAATTTTTGAAAAGCCTATGCAATTTATAGTAGATAGCCTTAAAAAAATTATGATGAAAAATCAGCATTTAGAAGAGATGTTAGATAGGTTAGGAAATAAAAGTGAAGTAAGAGAATTTATATATGAAGAAAGCGTATTAAAATACCCTATATGGATTAAAATTGTACTTTTGATTATAGTACTTTATTTCTTATATAAAATAATTTGCAAAATTAGAATAAATGTTAAAGTTAATGAAAATTATGTGGAATGTATCGAGAGTATAAATGAGAAAAGTCAAGAAAAGAAACCAAGTTACATTTCTAAATTTATAAAAAAGATACTTAGAAAAAAAGGAGATATACGAGAAGAAATTCTTTATAACTATAAAAACTTTGAAGAAATTACAAAAAAGGCAGATATATATATAACTTATATGACTGCTACTCAACTTAAAAATGTAACAAAAGTAAAGATAGATAACGTAGATGGTTTAGATGATACGACTAATATATATAACAAAGCAAAGTTTTCTACACAAGAGCTTAGTGAAGAAAATTTACAGCAAGTAAAAAATAGTTATGAAAATATAAAAAAACAAATATAAAAAATATTTTTAGAAACTTTTAATCTAAAGAATATCTATATTGATATTTCATAGCTATTACAAAAAATTGAATTTAATTAATTATAATATATAGAGTAAAGAGAATATAATACAAAAAGTTTAGGAAGCAACTGAGTTTTATAAAACATATTATAAAATAATCAATTCAAAGGCGTAATAAAAATTATAGTTAGCTTAGATAATATGACTAACATATACAAAGGGAAAGTTTTAATATTTGAGTTTAAAGAGGAAAAGTTGTATTAAGTGGTATATGCATATAAAGGTAAAAATCATGTGCAAAAGCAAAATCTCCAAAAAGGTAAAGTAATAATTTTACAAAAAGGTAAAAAACTTTAAACAAAAAAGTTTCAACAAAATTTTAGTTTTTCGACATAAAAACATATGAAAAAGGAATAATTTAACTGCTAACATTATAGCATAGATTTAATAAATATCAATAGAAATACAAATCTGTCATTTTAAAGGGATAAAATATAAATGAGCGTTACAGTAAATGACATAATTTTTTAACCTCTAGTGATACAATTTACTCATGTAGAGAGAGTTAGGTTGAGGGGGTCGTCTAAGTGGTTGTAGTTGAAACTTTAGCGCAAGTTGTAGAAATTGAAAAAAATGTAGAGTACAACTATGTCTATAAATTATTAGAAAGTAGTTATAGTGTAGATGTTAACGGAAAAACTCAGATTGTACAAGCGTATGGTATAGAGGTAGAAAGAGAAGATGTAGTAAAAGGAAAAAAAGTATCCCAGTGCAAAGATTTTGTAAAGTATATAAGTCCTCAGAAAGAAAAAGTAGGAAGTTTGATGAAAATGTTGTACCAACACCTAGTATCTCCTATACATCTAATAGACGTTATCGGGGAATATGTTGATCAATGTGTTAATGATTTTGATGAAGAATTACTTATTAGGGAAATAGAAGATTTTAAAAAAATAGTAGCGTTATAAGAGATGAATCGTCTCTTATATTAAATAAGGGAGAATTTCTCCCTTATTTTTTGTAAATATAAAAATTCAAGGAAATAATGAGATAAACTTATATAATAACAATTTATTTTAATAGAATTAATTCTAGTAGTCTGTTGCAATTTTCAAATTCATGGTAATATAGATAAAAGGGTGTAAATTATAAGAATAGTATAATTTTAATATGTATTAAATTAAAAATCTTAAATAATTGGTAAAGTAGAGTTATCAATTAAAAGGATGTAAATAACTCCTTTAAGACATCAGAAAATAATTAGCGGATGTTTTACTATATGATCAAGGTTCTATTGTATTACATACGATATTCTTAGAACTTTTAACTAATTATTTTAGATGACTAAAATATTTTAATTATTTTGAAAAGAGACTAATTTTCACTTAATTAAATTTATAAGGAGGTGAGCCAGTGATAGTAGGTATTGGGGTGGATATAGTTGAAATTCGAAGAATAGAAACTGCTATGAATAGAACAAGCGGATTTTTAGAAAAAATTTTTACTGATTCTGAGTTAAAGCATTTAAAAAGTAGAAACTTAAGACCAGAATATATAGCTGGACGATTTGCTGCAAAGGAAGCTGTATCGAAGGCTTTAGGCACAGGTTTTAGAAGTTTTAATTTTAAGGATATAATAGTTGAGAATACTGCTCTTGGAAAACCTATAGTAACTTTAAGTGGAAATGCTGATTTAATTGCAAAGGAAATGGGAGAGTATAATTTGCAATTGAGCATTTCTCATGGTGAGGATAATGCAATAGCTTATGCTATATTGGAGGTGAGGCTTAATGGGGAATAGTCTTCAGAACTTCAAGAACACAATCTTTACAAATCTACATAATATTTATTTTAAAGAAATCAAGTTAACAGAGGAGTTTATTATAAACTCACTGAAGAAAAGAAAAATAGATGGACACAAAGGTGATTACGGAAGAGTACTTATAATATCAGGTTCTAAAGGATATAGTGGTGCAGCCTACATAACCACTCAAGCAGCAGTTAGAAGTGGTGCTGGATTAGTCACACTATGTACTCATAAAGAGCTTCAAGATATTATGTCTATAAAGCTTTGTGAGGCAATGACAGTAAATTTTGAAGAGACAGATAAGATTAATAATATTGTTGAAAAAAGTAATGTAATAGCTTTTGGTCCTGGAATGGGAAATAGTAGACTTACCTTTAATATATTAAAAGAAATTTTAACTAAAAGTGAGTGTCCTATAGTTATCGATGCTGATGGATTAAATGTATTGCAAGGACAACTAGAACTTTTAGAGTATAAGAATAATGAGATAATATTAACTCCTCATTTAAGAGAAATGGCAAGACTTACAGGTTTAACAATAGAAGAAATTAAAGAAAATAAAGTTAAAATAGCCAAAGAATTTGCTAAAGTACATAATATTATTTTACTTCTAAAAGGATATAATACTATAATTACTGATGGAACCGTGGTTTATATAAATACTACAGGAAGTAGTACTATGGCATCAGGTGGTATGGGAGATGCTTTAACAGGAGTAATATCATCCTTTATAGCTCAGGGGTATGAGCCTTTAAAAGCTACTTATTTAGGTGCATATATACATGGGTATTGTGGAGATTTGTTGTCAGAAGAAATGTTCTGCGTCAATGCTACTCATTTAATAGAGTACTTACCTTATAGTATTAAAAAGCTCATGGATAAGTTATAAATAATTTAATTTGATAAGCTTTAATAATTGGTTATAGTATTAAAAAAATAATAATAGATATAGTAGTGTATTACTTTATATGGGGGAATGTATTATGAATAAACCATTAAGAAATTCACTACTAGCTATAGGCAGTTTAATAATCTTAACTATAGTATTCTTCGTGATAAGGGGGCTGAAAAGCTCTGTTACAGAAGAAGTACAAATAACTGAATATTTGAAAAATATAAAAGCGTATAAAAGTGATGTAATAATTGAAGTGAATAATTCAAAGCAAAATTTAACTTATAAGGGTAAACAAGCTTATATGAAGAATTCAGCATATATATTAGAATTAGAGGATGAAAGGGTATTTACTTTTAACAGCGATCAATTAGTTGTTAAGGATAAACATAATAATAGAGAATATGCTCTTTCAAGTGATTTTGATGAAGTATTAAAGTATTGTTTTATAGGGGAATTTATAGGCCTTTTATATACAAATGAAGAGATAAATTATTCTATTGAGCAAGTGGATAATACACAGTGTTTAGCTATTGATTTATTACTTCCAGGAATAAATAAAAATATTCATAAAGGAGTAATGTATATCAATTTAAAGAACGGTTTGCCAAAAGAATTCCGTATCCTAGATATTAAGGGGAAGGAAAAAGTAAAGTGTACTTATGAAAATTTTGTAGAGTTAGAAAAAATTGAAGATTATGAATTTGAAGGAATATAGTTACAAAAGGGCAAATTAGAGATATTATAGAAAATTAAGATAGTTAAATTAACTGTGAGGTGGAAAATTTGTTTAGACATTTAAGACCAGTATGGGCAGAAGTAGATTTAGATAAACTAGCTTATAATATGAGGGAGATAAAGAAAATTGCTAAAAGCAAAAATATTGTAGCGGTAGTAAAAGCAGATGGGTATGGCCATGGAGCAGTGGATATAGCACCAGTGCTTTTACAAAATGGAGCTAATGGATTAGCAGTTGCAGTAATAAGTGAAGCAGTAGAATTAAGAAGAGCAGGGATTGAAGCACCAATTATGGTACTTGGTTTCACACCTCCTAATTTAATAGATAATTTATTAAGATATGATATTGAGCAGACCGTAATTAACTATGAATTTGCCAAGGAGCTATCTAATATGGCTCGTAAGAAAAATAAAATAGCTAAGATTCATATTGCAGTGGACACAGGTATGGGACGTATAGGGTTCTTACCAAATGACAAAAGTGTTGATGAAATTTATAAAATTAGTCAATTATCTAACATAGAAATAGAGGGTTTATTTTCACATTTTTCATCAGCTGATGAAGGGGACAAGGAGTATACTAAATTACAGGTGGAACGTTTTAACGACTTTTACAATAAACTTAAAAATTTAAATATAAAGATTAATAATAGGCATATTGGAAATAGTGCAGCAATCATTGATTTACCGGAAACTCACTTTGAGTCGGTAAGACCAGGAATTATACTATATGGATATTATCCATCAAATGAAGTAGTAAAACAGAAAATAAAGTTAAAACCAGTAATGTCATTAAAATCGAATATTATTCATATAAAAACTTTACCACCAGGAGAACATATAAGTTATGGTAGAAGATTTAAAACGGAAAGAGAAAGTGTTATTGCTACCCTTCCTGTAGGATATGCTGATGGTTATACAAGATTACTTTTCGGAAAAGCAAAGGTTATTGTTAATGGGAAATTTGCACCAGTAGTTGGTACTATATGTATGGACCAATGTATGATAGATGTAACAAACATTGCAGGTGTAGAACTTGGAGATGAGGTTATACTAATAGGTGAAGACGACCATAATAATAAATTTACTGCTGATAATGTAGCAGAACTTCTAGGTACGATAAATTACGAAATTGTTTGTGCTATAAACAAAAGAGTACCAAGAGTTTACATAAAAGGTGGTAAAGTAATCAAAGTTAGGAATTATGTATAATTTTTAGGCTATCAGAAAAAGTAAAAAAATGTTGTAGAAAGTAGAAAAAAGCCCATAATTTCTTTGACATCTTGACAGCTGTTGAATTATAATTAAAACTGTACATAATGGTTGTTATTAGTTATATAGGAGGTATTAAATTTCCATGTCAGATTCAAAGAAATTAAGTGTGAACCTCTCCAAAACACTTTTGGGAAAAATTGGTAAAAGTTTAAATGCAGATTATAAAAAAAATAGTGAATTTATTGACGAAGCCATAATACTATATATAGAAGAGGAAAACTCTATCGATTTTATAGAGACTATGAAGCAAGGTTATTTATCTATGGCTGAACTAAATTTAGAAATAGCAGAATTTGGTTTAGAACAAGATGTTTGTGACTTCATAGAATATGAATCTAGGCTTTAGGAGAGTGAATTGCCTAATGACAACTGTTGTGAAAAGAGGAGATATATTTTACGCTGATTTAAGTCCAGTTGTTGGATCGGAACAAGGTGGGGTAAGACCGGTAATTATTATTCAAAATGATATTGGAAATAGATATAGCCCTACAGTAATTGTTGCAGCTATTACTTCTCAGATAAATAAGGCGAAACTTCCAACTCATGTAGAAATTTCTTCTGAGGAGTATGGATTAAATAAAGACTCGGTAGTTTTGCTAGAACAAATAAGAACATTAGATAAAAGAAGACTTAAAGAAAAAATAGGTCATATGACAAAAGATGATATGGAAAAAGTTGATACATCTTTAATGCTTAGTTTAGATTTAAAGCATAAAAATAAAAATAACTAATATATAGGAGTTGTGAAAATCACAACTCCTTTATTAACTATTTTATTGAATAATAAAAATATATTTTAGGTAATATATGATATGTATTTTAAAATAGATAATAATACTTATAATATATATAGATGTAGCAGTTCTAAATTCAATATATATGTGAAAATAGTTAATGTTTTTTAGTATTATAATTAGGACTATTAAATTCACAATTGTGGATATTTTTCAGCAAAAGCTGAGAAATATCCACAATTGATTTATTTTTAAAGTGACGCAGTCACTTCTATTAAAAAATCTAATTAAAGAAATTAATTTGTAAAATTAATTTCAACCACAATCGTCAATTGTCCATTTTCAATTCTCCATTAATTAAAGTTGTGA
>NZ_DDOV01000018.1 GCF_002341865.1 Clostridium sp. UBA2485
TTAATAACTCCTCTGAGGCTGGTATATTTAGTTCTTTTGAAATAGTAGAAAATTCCTCAGTGGTATAGTTTAAAAGATTTATAGAATTTATAACTTGTTGTCTTTCACTTAACAATGGTTGAAGCTCATCATAATTACTATCTTCTAAGTCTTGAGATAAAATATCAATTAATTTATCATTAATATTTTTATACTCCAATAATAAGTTTTTTAATTCACTCATTATTGCCCTCCACCCATTTGTTGAGCAAACCATGCTTGTTGTGAATTTAAAGAGTTCATAGCTTTTTCTAATTTAGCAAATTGTATATAAAGTCTATTTTCTCTTTCCGCTAACTTTCTGACTTGTTCATCTATAATTTTATCTTTATCTTTTATCTTTTTTGATAGAAGACTATTTTTTTCAGTAGTATTCCCAATTTCGCCAGCTTTTTCTAAAAGTATACCTCTATATCCATCCTTATTAAGACCAGTTCTGGCATAATCTTTAAATATATCCTCTATTCTATTAAATATACCTTGCTCACTGTTTCTTACTTTTCTCTCTTCTTGACTTAAATCTGGGTTATAGCTTGAATGAGTGGTAGATTTTTGGGTAAATAATTGTATAACCTTTTCTGGATCTTCTGTAAAGGCTTTTTTAAGTTTTTCTTCATCTATAGCAAGTTTACCACCTTCTTTGTAGTTTTTAGTAGTATTTATACCTATAGACTGTAATGATACTTCTGAGCCCTCTACCTTTTGAAAGAAAATACTTCTTATATCTCTCATCATTCTTTCAACATAAGGATCACCTTTTATAATTCCAGCTTTAGCCTTTTCCTCCCACTTTTTAATATCATCTTCTTTCATCTCTTTCTTTTGATCTTCTGTAAGTGGAGAAAATTTATAATTTTTCTTTTCAGTAGTTAATTTATTAGTTTTTTCTACTAGTTTATTATAATCTTCAATAAATCCTTTAATTAAATCTATACCCTTTTGTGTAGATTTAGTAACAGTAAACTCCATCTCACTACCAGTAGATTTTTCCTTTAAATCATAAACTACATCATTAACAGTAAATTTGTTATTTGCTCTAACAACTCTTCCCTCAGTTCCATCTGGTTCTTTAATATTAACAATTGCATCTTTACCAGCACTACTTGATGTAGTGATATTAAGAGCGCCTAATATATTTCCTGAGTTATTTTCCGAGCTATTAGATAGTTTTAATTTTGCTTCACTGCCTGTATTCTTAGTTTCAAAGGAAAACTTTCCACTTAGTTCATTAAAGGATAAGCTTACTTCTCCTTTTGTCTTTTTTGATATCTCTGAAATTAATTGAGAAACATTCTGAATATTATCAGTTATTTCAATTTCAATAGGTTCCTTTAACCCTGCATAATCTATAGTAAATTTATCTCCTGCATCTATACCTAAATCACTTAATTTAGTATAGATACTTGTATTCATATTAGAACTAAGTTTAGACATTATTCCAGTACTGTCTTCAAAATTGGTAGCATCAGTTAATTTTATGCTTCCATTTTCAATTTTTAATTTTACCTTTCCCCCTGTTTCGTCTTCGATCTTATTTTGAAGTTTCTCTATAGTTATACCTGGATCATCTATGGTAATGGTGGTAGTAATTTCATCACCATTATTATCAATATATCTAACACTAAGCTTTGAATCTTTTTCTATACCTAGTTGGCTTAATTTGGTAGCCTTAATCTTTTCCTCATTCTTCTCTACTCTACCACTAGAACTTATCTTTGCATTTTCTGCTATCTGTTCTACTTCTAATTTATATTTACCTTCTTTAGCTTTAGAACCAGCTACTATATTTGCTAGATTAGCTAGCTTATCATTAACTTCTACCTTTACGCCATAATAAGAATTACTACTTAATAAATAATCACCTTTTAATGAATTAAAATATTTTGACTCTAAATCTCTTACATCTTTTATTATATCTCTATAGATTTCTTGTTGCCATTGAAGAATTTGTTTATCTTGCTTTGTTTTGTCCAATCTCATCTGATACGGTTTAAGCATTTCTTGAATCATTTTATCTGTATCCATGCCGGTAGCGAGTCCACCTATTCTCATGTTAAAACATCCCCTTTTTTTAATGCACAATGCACAACTTTGTTTAATTAATAATTAAGAATGGAAAATAAAGAATTTCGGATAAAACTTAACAATTGTTGAGTTCCTTAAGTAAATCCTTTATTTTTATTAATTAAAAAACGTAGTTTTTTTCACCATAATTCTTCATTCTTAACTCTTCATTTTTAATCATAATGCGTATAAGTTGTTACTTTTTTACTGATAACTTATACGCCTCGTTCCATAGGTCTCTTACTTCTTCTATTAACGGAATTATCTCATCCATAATTTTTACGTCTTTTTTCATATTCGCTTCCATTAGTCTTTGGTTTATAAATTCGTAAACTGCATATAAATTGTCGCCCCATTCCCCTCCAGCGTTTCTATCTAGAGAAATCATAAGTTCATAAAATATATCTTGAGTTCTCATTATGTTGTCATGTTTTTTTTGTATGTCATTATCTATGATAGCTTGTCTTCCTATCTTGGCGTATTTTACCGCTCCATCTAATAGCATTAATAATAATTGCTCCTTAGAGGCATAGTTTACACTATTATTTTTATAGGTATTATATGCATTACTATAAGCCTTCACTTTTAACCCACCTTTTTTGGAATTTTTATGCTTTTTTATCTAGTAATACACCAGCTATTTCACACATAGAGGCAACCATATCCAATATTTTTCTTGGCGGAATTTCCCTTATAACTTCTCTAGTTTCTTTATCTACAATTTTAACTATATATGCATTAAAAACATCATGTTTTTCATACTCTATATAGGATTCCTTATCACTAAAAAATTTATTTAGCCTATCCACCGCAACTTTTAGTGGTTTTTCTTTAACTTTTTGATAGTTATCTCCCTCTAATACCAGTGTACTTTCTTCTGAAGCTATAATGTTTTCATCTTGTTCTAATCTTTTGTTTTCAAGATTCATACCATAATCCACTTCCCTGTTTATCATGGTATTCATTGCTCCTATTTTCATATTTGCACCTCACATTATTTTTTTAGCTTACTTAAAATTGAACTATCCATTATAATAGCATTTTTATTTTCTTCTGTTACCTCTTCCTTCAATTCCTTTCTCAGGATGGTAACATCTTTAGGCGCCTTTATAGATAATTTTACTGAACCATTATCTGCTTTTACTATTGTTACTTCTATATCATCTCCAATTAATATGGATTCACCTTTTTTTCTACTTACAACTAACATCTTATTTCTCCTTAAATATTGGTTCTTTTATTTTATAACTCTCATTGTCTATTATAATTTGTTTTCCTAATTTACTAAACCTATTAATAACAATTGGAGCCTTTAAATTAGTTGTAATTTTTTCTATATTAGAATTTAAGGTTACAGTAGTATATACCATAACTTCATTTGGTTCTTTAATCTTTAGTTCTTCTACAAAGTTTTCGTTTAATTT
>NZ_DDOV01000011.1 GCF_002341865.1 Clostridium sp. UBA2485
AAAACTCCTAATACCACTCTAGTACTAAATGGTGATGAATCTCTGTTTGGAAAGTTAGATGTTAATAATCCAAAAGCTTATTATGGATTTAATGTTCCTATTCGAGAAAATGCCACAACAAATATAAATTCAGATAATAAATTCTGTAAATGCTGTAAATCACAATATAATTATGATTTTATAACTTATAATCATCTAGGAAGTTATTATTGTAATAATTGTGGTTATAGAAGACCCGAGCTTAAATATGGAGTTAATAAAATATTGGAGCTAACACCGGATGGTTCTTCTGTTATATTTAATAATAAAGAGTTTAATATAAATCAAGCTGGTGAGTATAATATTTATAATGGTCTTTGTGCTTATGCTACCTCTAAGGAACTAGATATTAATGATGAGGTTATAGCTTCTACTTTACAAAACCAACAAAGTAGCTTTGGAAGACAAGAAACTATAAAAATTAACAATAAAGAAGTAAAAATCATACTTGTTAAAAATCCTGCTGGCTACGATCAAGCAGTTAATACCATAATGCTTGATAAGAAAAAAATAAATCTTGCTGTACTTTTAAATGATAGATATGCTGATGGACGAGATGTATCGTGGATTTGGGATGTTAATTTTGAAAAGCTTAATGAACTTGAAATCGACAAGATAATTGTTTCTGGTACACGACTTTATGACATGGCCATTAGGCTTAAAGTTGCAGGACTTTCGAAGGACAAATTTTTGTTATGTGAAGACGATGAAAGCCTGATGAATGGATTAATATCATTAGAAGATAATACAACCTATATTTTAGCAACTTATACAGCTATGTTAAATATTAGGAAACTCCTTCATAGTAAAGGTTACATTGAAAAAATATGGTAAGGCAAGGTGATTTTATGGAATTAAATATATGTCATTTATACCCTGATTTATTAAATGTTTATGGAGATATGGGTAATGTACTTATTTTAAAACATAGAGCTGAAGAAAGAGGAATAAAAGTAAATATTATTAATATCACTATAAATGATAAATTTGACGGTGATAATTATGATATAGTTTTTTTTGGTGGAGGCCAAGACTACGAGCAATCTATAGTATCTAAGGATCTTATAGAAATAAAAAAAGATGATATAAAAAAATATATAGAAAATGGCAAAGCTTTCTTAAGTATTTGCGGAGGGTATCAGCTTCTTGGAAAATACTATACTACTCCTGATGGTATTAAACTAGAAGGCTTAGGTATACTTGACATATATACAGAGTCAGGTGATACTAGATTCATAGGAAATACTGTAATATATAATGAAGAATTTAACGAAACCTATGTTGGCTTTGAAAACCATTCTGGAAAAACATACACTGGAGATTTAAATCCTCTAGGTATTATAAAATCTGGATATGGAAATAATGGAGAAGATAAAAAAGAAGGTTGTATTTATAAAAATACTTTTTGTACATATTTTCACGGTAGTTTATTATCCAAGAACCCTGAACTTGCAGATAGACTATTGTTTATAGCTTTAAATTATAAATATCCTGATTGCGAGGTTGCTTTAAGTAACTTAGATGATAGTTTAGAATTAAAAGCAAAAGAATTTATTATAAATAGAGAGATAAAAAGTCGTGATTAAATATCACGACTTTTTAAAAATTCTAACTTTAGCTTACAACTATCCTAGCTATTTTAATTATAAGTACTATAAATATTGTACAAATTCTAATTTTTCCCCATTTGGCCCTTTAAAAAAAGCTATTAATTTATTATCACAAACTCTTGGAAATTCACTTATTAATTCTATGTTTTTCTCTTTTAAACCTTCAATTGCAACTTCTAAATTTTCAACAGTAAAGGCAATATGTTCTACTACTCCTAAATTTAAATTACTCTTTTCCTTTTTTCTTTTTACAAGTTCTATTACTCCATTTCCACTTCTTACAAAACAAAGATGCACGTTTTCATCTTCATACTCATGGTCTATTACACCATCTAAAACTTCAGAATAGAACCTTTTAGAAATATCCATATCCTTAACTATTACCCCTACATGATTCATAATTATCATAATAATATCCCCTTTCTATTTAGTATTATATATTGCTTAATATCATGTTTTCTCAATACATATTGTACCACTCTGAATCTTTTCTAGATATACTAAAAAATCATATTGTAATTTTCTAATATAAAATAAATACCCTTTACATGAATTCACAACTTAAAACAATACATAACTCAAAATTCAAAATTCACAATTGACGAGGAAATTAGCTTTGATCAAACTATTTTTTTTACTAGCAATATACTTGCTAACTTTTTTTCTTTGAAGTTATCTCCTAACTTCAAAAATAAATTAATTCTAAATTTCTCAGCTTTTACTAAGAAATCTCCATAATTGTGAATTTTGCATTGTGAACTGTGAATTAAGATATTTAATGATGTAGCTACAATATTCTAAACTTAAAATAAACCTTTATATACAAAAATGTAGCCTTTTGGCTACATTTTCTTTTCTAATTGCATTGCTAAGTTAAAAAACTTAATTGACTCTGCTATTTCTCCTAGTTTATGATACATTTCTCCCATTTCTAAATATCTTTTATATATTTTAGACTTTGATCCATATCTAACTAGAGCATCTAAAGATAGATTCATATACGTTTCTGATGAAGAATAATTGTTTTGCATTTGAAGTATGACAGCCTTATAATAATAAGCGCTTTCAATAAACTTTGTGCTATCTAAGTTTATTGCATAATTTAAAACTTCATCTGTTACCTTTTGTGCTAAATCTAAAATTTCATTTTCTATTAAAGTTTGCACTGCAATAATCAGAAAAGAACATAATTGCTCTGTATTTTCCTTTGGATACTGCTCTATAGCTTGACTCATATACTCTTCTGCAGCGCTCCTTTTATTATTTTTAAACATAGTTAGAGCAAAGTTATGAAAGCACATAGCTTTTCTTCTAACATCATTTCTATAATAATAGAGAGTTTTTTCTTCATAATCTTTAAATTTTTCATAATCATTAGTGCGAAGAGCAAGAATAGAAAATATGTGATAAATATCCCCTTTTAATATGTCTGTTTCACTGTAATCAACTATTTCTACTAATTCATCACATCTTTCTCTGGCAGCATCAAAGTCTTCCATAGTTATAAGTGCTGCACACTCATTATAAGTAGCTCTTATCAGTTGCGATTTATCTTCTACTTTTAACTCTTTTAATCTTTTTCTTACACTACTATAATAGCTTATGGCCTGAGAATATTCTCCATTAGATGAAAGATATACAGCAATATCCATATAATATTTTAACTGAAATAATTCATCATTTGATTTCTGGCATAAATCATAATATCTTGGTATTATAATTCTCAAATCCTCAAAATTATTTTTTGATAGGTGATACGAAAATAACAAATGTAATATTTCACATGCTAAATCATAATAGCAATATGTTTCAGCATATTCAAGATTATATAATACATTTTCTATATAATTATTACTATATGAGTTATTTTCTTTATAAGTTTTAAATACTTTTATATTCTCTAAAATTTGATCTCTTACATCATGCATTAAATACTTTAAATCTAAATCCAATTTTTCACTTATATATTCTAAAATCCATGGTTCCGCAGTTACTTTATTATTTTCAATACAACTCATTTTAGATACAGAAATTTTTTCCTCACAAATATCTCTCAAAGTTAGACCTTTATATATTCTGGCTCTTTTTATTTTTTCGCCTGTTGACAATATCTCCACTTTTATCCCCCACTTAACATTACTACTTGTCTAAAATCTTTAATTCCCTTAATACCTTTATTCCCTCATTTAAATATTTAGCTGCTTCATTATCCCTACCATTATCAATGTAGAATTTACCCAACATTATAGATATTTCCGCGCTTTCCTTAAGGAAGTTTACTTTTTTAACATAATTAAGTGTTTGTATTAATGTATTCTCTGCTTCTTCTAGTTTTCCCTCTAATAACTCAACTCGATATTTAAGTAGATAGTAATCACAAAGTGATTTTTCTTCCCCTTTTTCTATGTGCTGTAATATTTCATTCAGCGTTTCTTTAGCTTTTATTTCGTCTTTTAACTTAATATAGTTCTCACATATATTACATAAGGTTTCAATGATTTTAGAATCATTTGTTTTTTCTCTAATTTCTTTCGCTTTATAGAGATGTATAAAAGATTGTTCAACATTTTCAAAATCCGAAAATAATTTCCCTAAATCATTTTCGATTTCAGATACATAAAAACTATTATTCATCTCTTTATATATTTTTAATGTTTTTTCTGAGTAATTTATAGCATTGCTTATATCACCTTTTTCGCAATATTCTTTGGCTAATGCTAATAAACTTTCTGCGTAAATTTTCTTATTATCAATATTTCTAAATTTTTCTTGAGCCATAAAAGAATATTCTATAGATTTATCTATAATTCCTAATTTAAAATAAGTGCATCCTATGTAATAATAAATTTGGCCAATTAAGAAATCATCACCTAAATTACTATCTTCAAAAACTTTTTCTGCCTGTTGAAAATAGCTATAAGCAGAATGATATGCTTTAAGTCTTAAGGTAATTTTCCCTAATAGCAAAAAAGTATTGATAACTTCTTCATTGGAATTATTTTTGATAAATATACTATTTGCTGACAAAAAATTTTGCTGAGCATTTCCATATTCTTTCTTCTTGCTATAGATTAAGCCTTTTAAATAAAGATCTTTTGCTTTCCTCATATCCAAGTTATATTTTTGCGCATAATGTAAAGAGTTTTCTATATTTTTTTCTGCCTCTTCTAATTCGTCATTTAATATCTTAGCTTCTGCAATATTTTCATGATAAAGACAAATTTTTTCTGCTTGAGTCTCCTCAGTTTCCATTAAGTACTCTACTGTAATATTTAATGCAAAGGCTAAATATTCTAATAAATCCATACTTGGGTTAGATTTTCCAGACTCAACTAAACTAATTTGTCCTGCGGTTATTCTATCACCAGCTAGATTTTTTAAAGTTAAATTTAACTCTTTTCTTCTTAGTTTTATCTTTTCGCCTAAAGATAGTATTTTCATAATCACGCATCCTTTACAAGTAATTTATTATTAGCTACTATAGTTATACTAGATAAAAAATGAAATTTTATAAATTTTCTTATTTTATTATAACATAAATTTTAATAAAATCACAAAAATTATAGTATTTTTAAAGTAGAATAACAATTATATATAAATTTTCGTAAATTTTGGATTTTTATTTAATAATTTGCATTAATTTTATTTTAATTCTAATATATGTAAAAAAATAACAACTTAAATTAAAATATAAGTACTTTTTAGCTGTATTTAGTTTAGATACTATTGTCAAACTTGAAATTGCAAGTTTTATAGTTTTAGTATATTCTTATAATAAAAAAAGTTGGATAAGACTCCAACTTTTTCACTACAAAAATATACTAAATATTCCAAAAAATAACTAGTCAATATGTTAAGCCACTTTGCATCATACTGGATTCATTAATACCACTAGTATCAGTGAGTTCAGTGTCCATACTTGACACAAAATATTCTCAACATCTTTGACTAGATACTTTATTCCTTACTTCAGATGCCTTATATTTATATTTATTAACGTATCATAGACATCATATTTCCATACATATCTCCAGCCATATGTTGCAACATTCTACCGGATTTTTTAATTCTTCTTCTAGTTTTTTTATCCATCATTGGCATCATCATTTGCATAGTGACACCAGCAACAGCACCTACAAGAAATATTTTACCCATAGTTTTCATTATAAATGCACATCCTTTCTTTAATTTTATAATACTATGGTGTGCAATTTTTATAAATTAATTCTATTATAAAGAACTTAATTTCAATTAAATAAAATTTTAGATTTACACTTATGCTATTATAAAGAAATTATATCTATAAAATTAAATTTAAAATATTTAAATAGTTTCTATATATTTTTAAAATTAACCATAACTGTAGTGCCTATACTTTCTTTACTTTTAACTTCTATATCCGCAGAATGCAGATTTAATATACTTTTTGTGATAGTAAGACCTATTCCACTTCCTTCTGTCTCTTCCCTACTCTTATCTCCTCTATAAAATCTTTCAAAAATAAAAGGCAAATCTTCCTCTTGTATCCCTATGCCATCATCACTTATTTCTACTATAAGAGTTTCTTTACTTTTTCTTAGAATTATCTCTACCTTGCCTTTTTCCTTGGAAAATTTTATTGCATTAGATAAAATATTTATAAATACCTGTCTTAAACTACTCTCATCACCTAATATATAATCCTCTTCTTCTATAAAACTTTCGAAATTTAAAATTACATTTTTCTCTTTACTATATAATTTGAAATCTTCATATATGGTATATATTAATCTTTTTAAAGATATTACTTTAAAATTGAGCTTTTTACTATCTTCTTCAAAATTTTTTAATACTTTTAAATTGTTAAGTAAACCTGCAAATCTTATAACTTCATCATTTAAACTTTCTAATCTTTCACTAGTTATTGGGAAAATACCGTCAATCATTGCTTCTAGATTATTTTGAAGTACATTTAGAGGAGTTCTAAGCTCATGAGAAATGTCTGAAACTAATCGTTTTCTAAGCACATCTTGATATTTTAGATTTTCCCCTAATCTATTTATACTATTCTTTAATTCTCCTAACTCCTTGATGTCAGTATCGATAAGACATTGTGCATCTAAATTCCCATTAGATAGTTTTACTGAAATGTCTGCTACTTTTTTTATAGGTTCAGTAAATTCTTTAGATATAAATTTACTTAAAATTATTGATAATATTATTGCAATTACTGCACTAGCAATTATACTTTTATTTATGTCTATTTGAAATTTAATATCCTCTTGAGACATTAAAATAGTAGAATAATGTCCTACATCTATATATCCTATTATTTCATCATTGTCTTTTAATTCATATCTTTCAGATATATAATTTCCATTTTGAACGTGAGACAACATAGCTTCTCTATAACTTTCATTTTTTAAATCTTTAGGGTTCATTCCCCAAATAATATTTTTATTTTTATCATAAAGTGTTAAACAAAAATTACTCATGTAAGCTTCATGCATCATTTCTATACCTGAGTCAGACTTCCAAGTCTTTTCCTCCTTATAAATTTTCTGTAAATAATCTACAATTCTTTCATTCCTTTTACTTTGATTATTTTTTAGATATTCTCTAAAATTGTTATTCACAGTTAAATTTACAAATAAAAGTACTAAAATCATAATAACTATAGAAACTCCAATAAATATGTTTTTTATTTTATTATTTATTGTTATCATTTTTTCTACTCCTTACCAAATTTATATCCTACTTTAACTACTGTTATTATATACTTTGGTTTTTTTGTATTTTCTTCTATTTTCTTTCTTAAATTTTTAATATGAGTATCTACATTTCTATCAAATCCATCAAAATCAAATCCGAAAACTTCTTCCACTAACCTTTCTCTAGTTAACACCTTTCCTTCATTTTTAGCTAAGGTATACAATATTTCAAATTCATAAGGTGTTAAATAAACTTCTTTCCCTTTTACTTTAACTAAACGTTTTTCATAATTAATTATTAAGTTTCCATTATCAAAGACCATCTCAGTATATGTTTCTTTATTCAATCTTCTAAATAATGCATTTACTCTAGCAACTAATTCTCTAGGACTAAATGGCTTAACCAAATATTCATCTGCACCTAAATTTAATCCTTGAATTTTATCATTAAGGTCACTTTTTGCAGTGAGCATAAATATATGCACATCAGAATTTTTTCTAATAATTTTACATATATCCTCTCCACTTATATCTGGTAACATCAAATCTAAAATAATTAATTGAAACTGATTTTTATTAAATAACTTTAAACCTTCTTCTCCTTTTGCTGTAACTTTAACATTATATCCTGAAGCTTTTAAATATGCTTCTATTACTTCTGAAACTGATTTTTCATCTTCTATTATTAAAATATTTTTCATATTATACCTCTCAAAAAGTTTAGTTTATTTTAATATTTACTCTATATAAAAAATTATAATAAAAAGTTCTGTAAAAGTTATGTAGAAATTTTTAATCTACACAACTTCTACATAGATTTCTTATATACTTTAATAACAATGGAATAATAAGGAGGTTAAATATGAGTTTAAATAAAGAGTATATAAAGGTCAAGGGCATGACCTGTACTTCTTGCGAAAAAAGAATAGAAAAAAATATAAAAAATTTACCTGGTATAATTAATGTAAAGTGCAGCTATAAAAATGAAACTGTAATTGTAGAATATAATTTAGAACTTTGCAGTAAAGAAATTATTATTAATACTATTGAATCTTTAGGTTATGTTGTTTCGGCAAAATCTTATAAGGACTTTTCAAAATATATAGGTATAGGAATAATCGTTTTAGCGATTATTTTATTAGGAAAATTTGCTACAGGTTTCAATATGGATGAGGCTTTGATTAATGCATCATATTTCATGCTCTTTATAATAGGTGCTATTACCTCCTTACATTGTGTTGGAATGTGTGGCGGTATTATGATGTCTCAAACCTTATCATCCCCCAATAAAAATAAAAATGAATCTATAAAGCCTGCTTTATTATATAACATAGGTCGAATAATATCTTATACTGTACTTGGTGGTATTGTTGGTGCTGTTGGTTCTATTTTTTCGGTGTCCCCTAAACTTACTGCAATAATTCAAATTATCGCCAGTTTATATATGATTTTAATGGGCTTAAATATGATGGGATTTAACATTTTAAGAAGTATTAATATAAAGCTTCCTTTTTCAACTTGTACTAAGATTAAAGGAAATAAATCTCCTATTTTAATAGGGTTATTAAATGGATTTATGCCCTGTGGTCCTCTTCAAACAATGCAACTTTATGCACTTAGCACTGGTAGTGCTATTTTAGGTGCTAAATCTATGTTTTTCTTTGCACTAGGAACTGTACCTCTCATGCTTACATTTGGGATTTTATCTACTTTATTTATTAAAGGTAAAAATGCTATAAATTTAATGAAATTCAGTGGAATGCTCATAATAGTTCTTGGATTAATAATGGCAAATAGAGGATTTACAGTTGTTGGATTAAATATATCAGAGCCTTTTTCTGCCAAGGAGAATACAGATATAACTATAGAAGATAACCAACTTCCTAAAATAGAAAATGGAGTTCAAGTAATTAAAACTACTGCAGATATTTTTGGATATTCTCCTAAAACAATATATATTGAGAAAAATAAGCCAATAAAATGGATTATAGAGGGTGAAACTTTGACCTCCTGTAACAATGAGATAATTATACCTTCTTTAGGTCAAAGAATAAAATTAAAAGAAGGAGAAAATATAATTAATCTCCATAATACTGATGAAACTATTAAATACAGCTGCTGGATGGGAATGCTTTCTGGCACCATTAAAGTTGTTGATAATTTAAACAATATAAGTCCCTCTGAAAAAGAATCAAATGATAAGAGTTTCACACCATCTTGTTGCTCTAGTTCAAACATGAATGGCTTAAATGAAAATGAAAATATAAGCTCTAATTTAATAAGAAAAGCTGAAAAAAATATCAATACTCAAAGTTTAAGTATATCTACTTCAGATGATGTTTTAAATCCTTATATAATGGTAATAGAAAAAGATATTCCTTTAGAGTTAACCTTTAATATGGATAATTTAAAGAATAATAATTCATCTATTAATTTTATTAACTCTGCAAATTCAACTACTCTTCTAACTGTAGACTATATTAAAAATAATAAAGCTACCTTAGTTTCGGAAGATTTAGGAGAAATATTAATAAAAAACAACTCTGAACTATTAGGAATTATAATCGTAGTGGATAACTTAGAAAATACTGATTTAAATAAAATTTTATCTCTATATTTGCTAGAATAAAATAGTATAATATTTCTACTGTTAAATAGTTCATAAAATAATTAAAATTTCAAAATCCTCTTAAAATAAGGCATATGAAATAAAAGAGCTAGTTAAAAATGCGTCATGCATTTTGCATCAGACAGGTCGGCAGATTTTCATAATAGTCTAGATCATAGAATTCTAACGACACAGTATGATACAAAAATAGATGAGTATACTGACTAGTTATTTTTTGAAGATGCCCAAACTATAAAAACACAGTAGAAATTTATTATAAATTAAAAGACAATCCTCCTATAGAGGTTGTCTTTTATAATTATTAATTATATACTTTAATGCTTTTTAAATTTTAATTTATTTCTTTAATAAATTTAAATATTAAATCATTTTTAATATTCTCATCCAAACCTTTTATGTAAGATAATAGCTTATTATCACAGTTTAAAAACTTAATTTCTCTAAGAACTTCCTCTAAGTTTTCTTTTTCTTTTAATATAAGATTTTCCTCTGAACATATTACTTTATGGTAATTTTTTTCCTTTATTATAGAGAGTAGTTTTTCTTTAACAATATCATCTTTAACTTTTACTGTATTTGTTAATAAATATTTATCAACAGCATCAGTTAAAGGTACTCTTATTGCTGCCTTAGCATAACTATCTGTTATTTCATTATATATATCTCCACTATGACTATCTGTCTTAACAAAAATAATCTCCATATTATCTTTATTTATATAGTTATTAATTTTATCATAATACTCTTTTGAAGAGCTATCCTTTCTCTCCCAAGTACCTATAGCATGATGATATATACCCTCATAGTCATGAAATATTACTAATTTTCTTTCTCCTATTAATTTTGCATATTCCACTGCCTTTATAGCTCCCATTAACTCTCCTGCTATTTGCCTTAACTGTTTTTGTGAATTATCCTCTGCCTCATCATTTTCCATATATTCTATTACATCATTTCTTACTGCAACCATACCATAAGAAAACTTCTCACTTTGAAGATTGTAACTTCCATCTACATATATGTGGATGCAATCCATAGGATAGCTATCAACACCCTTTTTTAATAACTTTTTTTCTTCACTTAAATATTCTTTTGCTTCATTAAGACTTTCAAAACTTTTATACTGAGCTCCTTTTACACCTTTAACTAATGCTAAGCATTCTGCCCAAGTATTAACCATGATATTTCTTATTTCTCTATTATTTTTAAAATCAAAACCATATTTAATTGCATATATTTTTTTAGCCATAGTTTCTCTCCTTTATTTAGAAAAAAAATTAATTCCTTTTTTTACTGATAAAGATAATATATCAATTATATTTTTAATATTTTTTGTTCCAAATCTATCTGCAAATAGAGCTATTCCCTCTTTAATTATTAATATTATATCTTCATTACCTTCATAATTATCAACGATAATTTCTGTAGGTATATCACATAATAGCTTTTGAAACACAAAAAATACTACTGCTAAATCATCAATTTTGCCTATGAGTGGAATAGAATCTGGTATTACATCTATAGGAAAGAACAAATAGCCTAAAGCCACTCCTAAATATCTTTTAGTTTCTTTTGTAACCCGTTCATCCTTAAAAACTCTAACAAGTAATGCTATTATATCTGGCAGTAATAATACATATTGTGAATAATCTCTATATTTATGAGGTACAGTATTTATCATAGAGTTTCTTGCTTGATAATAACTGCTGCAATTTTTCTCATTAGTTTTTATTGGAGTTATACTATTTGCCTTTAACAATAAAGGCTCCACTTCCTCAGCTTCAATTACTTCCATTTTTTCTTCTACTAGTACATCAGTTTTTTCTTCTGAATTCTTTTGCAAGTCCACATTTAGATCATAAAATTTTACCTCAAGTCCAAATGGAATAACGGTCACCTTTCTTAATTTAAAATTAACTATAGGAATAATTGTACAAAGCTCATAAAAATTGATACATAGTGTATTACTATCCACTGTTATCCCTACATCTTTAAATTTTTTTAAAGATGTCTTTAAAATAAAGTTTTTTACTCTATTAAATATTTTTATTTTCTTAATATTTATTGATTGAAGCACAATATAAAGCCTGTTATTTTCTACATCTTCAATGGATACTTTTGCATCAAAAGGTATATTTATGCCATAATTATAACTTCCTTGAATACATAAATAATCCTCTATCAATAATTTATCTATTTTTAATTGTGGCAAATTTACATAATTCTTTAGTACATCATTTATAATACTTAACAAATCTTTTTCTGTTAAAATCACTTTTAATTCTGATATATTCAATTATATCCCCCCTATTATGTATGCAAACACCCTAAATATAGATGTACCACTTTTAAATTTAATCTATGAATTCATATAATAACATGAAATTGAGAATTGACTATTAACAATGGATAATTATTGATACTTCTCTTTTATAAGAGAAGTTTTCAATTTATTTCTTTTCACGTGACACAGTCACTTTTATTAAAAAATCTATTAAAGAANNTCAATTCTCCATTGATTAAAGCTACGAATTGAAATCTTTAAAGATATCGCTATATTCATCTATACATTAACTTTTAAGGTAGTATATCTATATATAGTTATATTATAATAAAACTTTACTTAAAATAAAATTATGAAAGTCTTTTAAAAAGTTAACCTTTGCATTCTTTCTCTAAAATAAGTATACGTCAATAACTCTCCACCTATAGAGGTGGGAGCTTGTAAATCTAGTACACGAAGTGCTACTGATACTAAGTATCTCCTTCCTCAAACCTAGGTTACTATAGGCAAATTGACAGTTACCCAAATAGTAGAGTTTACTCTACTATCTCTTTGGAGTTAGCTTCTATATATTCAATACCTTTTCTCCAAAGATTCATTGCTCCTATTCTATCATCGTTAGATTGATAGTTACAGTTTTTACAACAGAATATATGCCGTTTCTTATCTCTGTTAGATTTTTCAGTATGCCCACATTTAGGACACATTTGAGAAGTAAATTTAGGATTAACAGCTATTACTAAAGATTGATTCATTTGAGCTTTATATGTTAATAGTTCCCTAAATTGATAGAATGCCCAAGATACAAAAATATACCTGTTGTTGATATTAACTTTTTCTGTAGAAGTTCTAACGTTAGTTAAATCTTCAAGTACAAATAATGTATTTGCTCCATAATGGTCAACGAGTGCCTTTGTAATATTATGGTTAATATCACTTATATAACGGTTTTCTCTTGAGCCTATAGATTTAATTCTACGTTTCGCTGATTTAGTTCCACACTCTTGAAGTTGTTTTCTTAGGATTTTATAATGTCCTCTTTTAGCTTTAACTTGTTTACCATTAAAGAAAATTGTCTTTCTATAACTATCGTAGACGGTGGCCAAAAAGTTAATTCCTAAGTCAATTCCAACTATTTTATTAATTGCAAAAGGTGTAGTTTGTGGATAGTCTTTAGTCATTGGTATGTACAGAAAGTATTTATTATATTTATATACTAACTTAGCAGTACCAAACTTATATATTCCATCAAAATATTTCTCCATTCCTTTAATTTCAAACGGTATTTTTAATCTACCATCTAAAGTATTAAGAGAAAATACACCATTAGTTAAGGAATAATCTCTATTCCAAACTAAATCATATTCTAATTTTTTAAACTGTACTAAAGTAAAATCATATCCATTAGACTTATTGGTTTTATATTTAGCAATTACAGTTTTTATTACTGATTGAGCCATTTGAGATTTTAAGTTATATTTTTCTCTAAGATGATAATAAGTATCTTTGTTAATCTTACTTTGATTAAGACAATTATTATCGTAAACATATTGAGATATATAATTCAAAGCTTTTCTAACTTCAATCATAGTTCCAGTTAGTTTCTCAATTTGTTCATCAGTAGGATATATTTGTATTTTAGAAGTAATTGTTATCTCTATTAATACTCAACCCCTTTCACTAAAATATAAAATACTATATATTTTAGTGAAAGTCAAATATAATAAGAAAGTGAGGTGATTGTGGTGAGAATTCCTTAGATAAAGCCAAGTGGCAAGGATACTCCCACTTTAAAAGATGGGAGTATCCTTGCCACATTTAGATATGAAAAGTCAATTTTTGCAATTAACTTTTTACCTAAAAAAAGCCATCTAACATTACTTAGATAGCTCTTTATTATTAACTTTTAAAATTATTTTTGTTTAAAGTGAGGATACTTAAGTATAATATAGGTAATTATAATTCCCACTATTAATCCTGAAACATGGGCTACATTATCTATATTAGGTATTAAAAATCCGATAATTATATTAACTATAACTACTTTTGTTACACTCTTAAGCAATTCTTTTCCAATAACCTTTCTGTTAAGAAAAGCAATTACTAATAGTGCCCCTAATAAACCAAAAATGGCACCTGATGCCCCTACAGAAATAGATACTCTGTAAATAGATTTTGTAGATAAATAGCTTCCATAAGAGGCTAATATAGCGGATAAAATGTATATGATTAAAAGTTTTCCTTTACTTAATATTTTCTCTAGTATAGTGCCTAGAGAATTAAGTGCATACATATTTAAGGCTAAATGCATTATTGAACTATGCAAAAATGCACATGTAAACAATCTGTAATATTGTCCTTCTTCTACCAAAATATTAACCATTGCACCTAACATAACTAAGGCTCTATTATCTATTTCTATTATGCTTCCTTTGTAATAATAAAAGGATACAAATCCAACAATTAAATATACTAATACATTAATAGTGATGAGCATATAAGTTAAGGTTGGACCTGTCTTAATTATATTAATTAAATTCTTTTCTTTTGAATTCAAATTTATCACTCCAAAAATCTAAGCTATACTAATGATTTAATAATTAAATTTCTACGTTCTAATAAATTAATTTCATAAAATCTTATAGGTAATCTTGATTCATGATCATAAAGTACCCTAATAACCGGTCTATCTGGGAAATTTTCATTTTGTCTTATAACATATCCTTCTATACCATTAGAAAGTCTTACGCAACAACCTAGGGGATAAACGGAGAATACTCTTCTAAATAAACTTACAACTTTTTTATCAAAGTTAGTTCCTGATCCAGCCAATATAAGTTCATAGGCTTCATTAGGTAAAAATTTTTTTCTATAACTCCTATTATTACTTACTGCATCATATACATCACAAACACAAACTATTTTAGCGTAGTTTGATATTTGTTTATCCTTAAGTCCATAAGGATATCCTTTTCCATCTACTTTTTCATGATGTTGTTCTATAGCTTTAATGGAAGCTCGAGAAATGTTAAAATTTTTTATTAAAATTTCTTTACCATATATGGGATGTCTTTTCATTTCTTCAAACTCCTCAAAACTTAATGGTCCTTTTTTATCAATTATAGAAGGAGAAATTCTCACTTTCCCAATATCATGTAAGATTCCACCAACGGCAAGATCATTCAGTTCTTGTTTCTTAAGACCTAATGCTACCCCCATAAAGGTTGCCATTATCCCTGTATCTACACTATGAAGCAAAGTGTAGTTATTGTGAGTTTTTATGTCAAGTAAACTTTTATTTACATCACCTAATTCTAAAATATATTCAATTAATTCATTTACCCTTACTAAACAATCCTTAGTATTACTTTTATTTATTACTCCTACATTTTTAATTACATCATTTAAGCACCTCATAGTATCCTGTTTTAACATATTAAACTTAGGGTCATCTGCCTCTATATCTCCTAATCTATCATCTTCTATGTATATATAATAAGCACCTAATTGAGTTAATTTATTTATGTATTGAGATGTCAATTTAATTCCTGCTCTTAGTAATATCCTACCATCATTATCAAAAACTGTCTTGCCTAGAACTTCATTTTCTTTTACATTTCCAATAAAATCTAAACGCATGTTTCCCCCTATTTGTTCAAAATTTACTAAAAAATATTTATTTTAGTTATACTACCATTATCGTAGTTTTTCTATACAGATTTACAAGTAATTGATAATTGGTGGTAAGTTTTAATTTAAATACTCACTTTTTTTATCTTTGATATCTTCTAAAACTTTTTCCATTTTTTCTTTTATTAAATTACAAGCTTTATTTAGTTTTTCTTTAATAACATTATGTTCATCATCGTATTGGAATCTTATTATCCATGTAGGATTATATTCATCATCATATGCTTCAATTTGAAACCCTTCCCTTTCAAAAGATTCCTCATCGAATAAATCATATATAGCAGTATATTGCCATTCTTCTACATCTTCTTTCGTATCGAAATACAAATTAATTAAATCTCCATCATAAAATAATTTTGTAACATATTCTGCTCCGTCACTTACCTCATAACTTCCTAGTTCTTTTATTAAATAATTGGTATCTTTTTCTCTTTCCATAAGTACTAATGATGAAAAATTCATATTTATCTTCCTTTCTTATTAGACATATTTATCTTATTTCTTAATATTATATTATTATAATTAACTAACGAGAGGTGATTATTATAGGTTATAATTACAAAGGAAAAGTTAATTCAAAATCTAAATTTAGTATAAAAAATAGGATAACCTTATATTTTATTTTAATTCTATCCATAATAATATTTTTTTCTCTAGCAAAATATAAATATACCCAATATAGATGCAAAGATATAAATTATGCTATAAAAAAATATAGCACCAGTGGAGTTTTTAATAAATATAAGCTAAATAAACTAGAAAGCTTTCAAATTAACTATTCTGATTCTAATGTGGCAATTGTCCACTTAGTAGGTTCTATAAATAAAGCTCCATATAAAACTATCAATTGTACTCTTGTACTTAAAAAAAATAAAAAAGGAATGTGGAAAGTAGCGGAGTACTATCCACATTCTTATTTTTTATTGTTATTTACACACTCACTACATATGCCTTTATTTATATTAATACAGCTATCAATTAAAGTAACTCCTGTTTTAAGCTTTATATATTCTTCCACTTGAGGCATAGGACAGTCAATTTCAATTATTTTATGACATACATCACATTCTATGTTATGCTTATGACCTTTATCTTTAAATCTATAGTTATACTTATCATCATCAATGTTAAATTTCTCTAGAATTTTTTTATCTACTAAAACCTCTAAAGTTCTATAAACAGTAGATAAGTCTACAACTATATTATTCTTATTAAGTCTATCCCATATTTCACTAGCAGTTAACGCTTCATCACTTTTGCTTAAAATGGTTAGAATACTTGTACGTGCTCTTGTAATTTTTAATTGTTTTTCTTTAAGATATTGATTAATTTCCAATGATATCACCCTAATATATTTTAGGCATCTTTTAAAACAGTTAATTAGTACAATAAATTATTTTTTATTATGAAGTTATTAAATTCCACTCATAACCTCTACATGAATAAATACTATTTTCCTATATTTACAAAAAATATATCTATCACATTCCCTTATTAAGACGCCTTATTACTTATTAGTATACAATAGTAAATTATTTTCCTCAATATTAAATAAGTATTATTTCTAATAACAAAATCATATCATTTTTCTATACCTAATTATCTGTATAAAATTTTTATACAGAAAAGGCTATGATAATATTCACAGCCTTCTCAAAAATTTTAAATTCAATAAAGATATAAGTCTAGCTATCTTATCTCTTTTAGTACTTCCAATAGGAAATTATACATTCTTTCTGTTGAAGAAATGCTAAGATGCTCATCTGGAGTATGAACATCATATATATTAGGCCCAAAGGATATTTGATCTATTTTACCATCAAATTTATCACTTAATAGTCCACATTCAAGGCCTGCATGTATTGCAGATATTTGTGCTTCTCTTCCAAACATATTCTTATAAACTTTTTCAAATATATCTCTTATTTCTGATATTGGATTATATTGCCATTCTGGATAATCTGATTGGAATTCAATTGATGCTCCTAAAATATCTGTTAAAACAATCATCTCATCACATATTGCTTTTTTTAGAGATTTAACTGAACTTCTTACAGCACTTTCCAATATTACTTCATTATTTTCTGTAATAACAACGCCTAAATTTGTTGAACTTTGTACCAAATCCTTTATAGATATGCTCATTGTTTGGACTCCATTAGGTATTAAAAATAACATTTTTAGAACTTTTGATGTAGATTCGTCATCAAAGGTTTTCTCTATATTTTTACCATATTGTTCAAAAGTTAATTCTAAATCATCATCTATACCTTGGAATTCATTCTTTAACACTTTATTCCACTCTTTAATTTTTTCTTCAACTTTAATACTATCTTCTGAGTTAATAAATATTAATGCATCCGCTTCTCTAGGTATAGCATTCATCTTAGAACCACCATTAATAGAGACTAATTTAAAATCTACTACAGAATTTAAATCCATTAAAAAACGTCCCATTAACTTATTAGAATTTCCTCTTTCTTTGTTAATTTCCATTCCTGAATGTCCACCCTTTAAACCTCTTATAGATATATTTAAGCCTATATATCCCTCTTCTATATCCTCATAGGTTACTGGTACGCTAACACTTACTCTAACTCCACCAGAACAGCTTACAAGAAAAGTTCCTTCTTCTTCTGAATCTATATTTATTAATATTCTTCCTTTTAAATGCGATGGATTTAAACTCATTGCTCCACCCATACCGGTTTCTTCCTCTGTGGTTACTACTAACTCTATTGGTGGATGCGGTATATCTTTTGAAGCTAATATTGAAAGACCAAAAGCAACTGCAATGCCGTTATCTGCTCCTAAAGTGGTACCATCTGCTTTTAAATTGTCTCCCTCTACTATAAAAGCTATAGGATCCTTTTCAAAATTATGAATTTTAGATATATTTTTTTCACAAACCATATCCATATGACCTTGAAGTATTATTGTTTTAGCGCTCTCATAGCCTTTAGTGCCTGGTTTCTTAATTATTATATTTAATGCCTCATCTTGAATAACTTCTAAGTTTCTCTCTTTTGCAAAATTCACTAGCCAATCACTTATAGCTTTCTCATTTCCTGAACCTCTAGGTATTTCGTTCATAGCTTTAAAATATTTAAAAGCTTCATATGAATTAAGGTGTTTTAATTTGTTAATCATCACATTCATCCTTTCTTAGAAAAACATCATTTTTGGGCAAATAAATAATTACATTATGATAAAATGTAATTTAGAGAAAATAATTATAGTTATAAAACTATTCATATAAATCTTCTCCTAAAAATTTGATTCTATAAAAGTTAATCAAATTATATTACTAATTCTTTTATACTATAGCGCTAAATTTTAATACTTCTTATACTTTACTATACTATAAATAATACTTTAAAGTATATATTTAATTTTACCAATAAATTAGCTTTTATAGCATAATTACTATATTAAAGCTGAATATAAATATTATATAATCTACGTAAATATTAAGTGTACGGTATCCTTCCTTATGTGAAGCAAATCATATTAATCCATAAATTACAGTATTTCCATAATAATATAAATACTTAACTAAGTACTATAATCTATTATGTATAAAGATAAAAAGAAAAATATATGCTATTTTTCTTCTCCTTTATGTATTTAATACTTTCTTAAAAATTTTTAAGAAAGTATTTTATAAAATAGGCTCTAATAATTATGTTACTTTTTTAATCTCAAAATAGATTCTAGACGTATTTTTGACGTTTTAAAAATAAAAGCTTGATTTTTCAAGGTTAAACTATAAAAACATCATTTTTAGTCCAAATAGCTTCCTGCATAATAACTAAATGTAATTAAACAGAACAAACGCAGTAATAACGCTGTTTATATAATTTACTACTTTAATTTAATGCATATAAATAGAATTAACTAGAATTAAATTTTTGACGTCAAAAATTAATTACCTTATTTAATAATATTGCACTATAATAGGCTAATTGTAAAGAGGATTATTAGGTACAATCCTAATAATCCTCTTTATTTGTCCTATTAGAATTCTTGCTGACGATAATATATACTATATTACTTTTTTTTAAAACCTTCCAAGCTGTAATCTATTCTATCTTACATCCTACCTTTTCTCTCTTTATTTTCCTTATCGGTTTCTTATCTACTATAAGCACAACAGGTTAATCTAGTATTAATTGGAATGCTTTTCTTTCACCATTTTTAACAGGAAGTAAAATATCTCCCTTTTCTACAAATCCAGCATTTTTTATAACTCGTTGCATTATTAAATTTTTAGGGTGTGTGTCTATTCTTATATCGATGTAACCTAAAATACTAGCAGTATTTATAAGTAATTCTAATAATTTATTTGATAAACCCTTCCCTTTAATAGAAGTATCAATTGCTACACGATGAATAGATACATATGAATTTTGAGTTTCATCCCATTTTCCGTTTTCTATAGTCTTATATGGAGCTTCAGGTTTACTTATAATACTTGCAATACCTATAATCTTTTTATTCAAAATCATAACATAAGCTTCTTGATTTTTTATATCTTCAAGAAAAATGTCATGGCTAGGACCATCTCCATCCTTCCATTGTGGAATACCATTTTTCTCAAGAGCCTTTCTACCACCATCTATTATATCCATTATTTCAGTTAAATCTTCAAATTTAGCTCTTCTTAAATATGGGTTCATTATATTTTCCTCCATTGACTCATTTTATCAATTTGATTTTATTAGAACAATAATATAAAAAATTATATTATTGTTAAATAGTATAGTCAATAAAAAAGGTTACTAATTTTAAGATTTTTTTTACTTTAGAGTAGTATGAATTTTATAAAAGAATTAGAGTATAGAGTTAATTTATTTTAATTTTTACCAGATGAAATTTAACTAGCACAGCAGATTAATTTATAATAAAATTAAAATATTTTCTTATAATACAAGTATGATGTTTTATATGATTATAACAAGGGCATCATTGGACAATAAAACTGATTGATAATTATTTGATTAATAAATATGCAAATTATACACTTGAACAAATATCACTTTTTGAAAATATTCCTATAGAATGAATAAAACTAAAATTCAAAGTTTAATTATTGTTTTATTCATTCTATATTTTTTTACCTATATACAGAACACATGTTCTTATTAGAGAAGGTTTATTATTCAATATAACATTACCTATAGAGAAAAAAAGTCTTGCTAAACTAGCGGCTAATAAAGCTTTGGATGAATTTTAAAAAAACAATTAGAGTTACAAACATCTTTAAATATCGAGTATTCGGGAATAACCTTTAAAGAATTTATCGATATGTTTATGAAACATGAAAGTTTATATAAAGAATATGGCACCATGATAACTTACAAATATGCAGTACAAAAATTTGAGAGTATATACAATATGAAGTTAGAGGATATCAAAAACATACACATCCAGCAATGTGTTGACTCAATGATAAAAGACAAATTAAAGATACCAACTATAAAATTATATGTTGGTAAAATTAAAGTCATTTTTGATAGTGCAGTAAATCATTACAATGCCATACCTAATTCTCCAATTGTAAATATTAAAATACCAGAAAATAAAGAATTAAATAGCAAAAGGGCTTTAACTAAAAATGAATTAAACGACTTATTAAGCAAAATAAAAAATCCTAAATATTATATCGCCTCTTTAATAGCTGCTACTTGTGGATTAAGATTAGGTGAAATTCTTGGTTTAACTTGGGATGATGTAGATTTCAAAAAGAATACTATAAATGTTAATAAACAATGGAAAGAATTTAAAAATAGTATGTATGGTTTTGGAGAATTAAAAACTAAAAATTCTAAAAGAATAATTCCTGTTCCAAAGACAACTTTAAAAGAACTGGAAGAATATAAAAATAGCAATAAAGTCGTCTGCATTAATAACAGATTACTAAAGTATAAAATTCCGACTGATTTTAGTTTAGCATTAAGAACTATGTATAAGCAATTAGGGTATAACATAAGTATACACGAATTAAGGCATACCTACGCCACAACACTAATAGCAAATTTAAAATAAATTTTTGACNNTATTTTTGACGTTTTAAAAATAGAAGCTTGATTTTTCAAGGTTAAACTATAAAAACATCATTTTTAGTCCAAATAAAATTAATATTATTCCACCTATATAATCTGCATACTTGCTAATTACCTCTATTTTACTTAGGTTTTTAGAAATTATAAAAGCTATTGTGCACATAACTAATGTTACTAATCCTATTATTAATGTATACATAAACAATTTAGTAACCTCTGTTCCACCTAAAGTTGCAAATCCTACAACCATTGCATCTATACTTACAGATATACCTAATAAAAAATACATTTTAATATTTAATAATGGGCACCGTCCTTCATTTTCCATTCCTTCTTTTATCATCATTACCCCTACTATAGCTATTATCATTCCTCCTATAATAGAAGGTACTGATGCTATATTTTCTGAAAAAAGCTTTCCAGAAAATCCGCCTAAAAAGGATAGTAAAAACTGAAAACATCCAAAGGAAAGAGAAAAAAATACCTTATTTTTTATTGTGGCTTTTTCATTTAACCCTATACATAATGCTACTCCACAAGCATCTAAGGACACTGCCATTGCAATCCACATAACTTGACTAATGTTCATCTTAGCCTCCAAATAATATTAATAAAAGCTTGTATACTTATATATATATTTACTGCAATACTAATATTATGATTTATTGTTATCTTATTGTCAATAATTCAATAAAAGTATATAATTTTCTTATGATGTTACAAAAACGAGGTGATAACATGATTTCAATTTATAAAAGTAATTTTGAAGGCGAACTTGAAAATATTGATTCAATTGAAAATGGAAGTTGGATTAATATGGTTTCTCCCTCTGAGGAAGAATCATTATTAGTGTCTCAAAAACTTAATATTCCCTTAGATTTTATAAAATCTGCCTTAGATGAAGAAGAGCGTTCCCGTATTGAAATAGAGGAAGACTGTACCTTAGTAATTGTAGATATACCTTTTACAGATATAGATGATAATTCACTAACCTATGATACATACCCATTAGCCATAATTCATACTGAAAATAATATAATTACTGTTTGTCTTAAAAATAGTAAAATTATTTCTGATTTTATTAAAGGCAAAATTTCTTCTTTCTATTCTTTTAAACGTTCTAGATTTATGCTTCAAATATTATTTAGAGTAGCAAGTTATTTTTTACTATACTTAAGACAAATAAATAAAAAAAGTATATTAGTTGAAAAAAGCCTTTATAAATCTATGAGAAATAGAGAATTAATTCAATTATTAGCACTTCAAAAATCTTTAGTATATTTTTCAACCTCACTAAAATCTAATGAAATCACATTAGAAAAATTACTAAAACTAGAAATGGTTCAAAAGTATGAGGAAGATAAAGATGTGTTAGAAGATGTAATCATAGAAACTAGACAGGCAATTGAAATGTGTAATATATATAGTGATGTTTTAAGTGGTACCATGGATGCTTTTGCATCTATAATTTCTAACAATCAAAACATGGTTATGAAATATTTAACCTCAGTTACCATAGTATTATCCATTCCTACACTAATTTCTGGAATGTTCGGAATGAATGTAAGCGGTGTGCCTTTTGGTGAGAATGGTAGTGGTTTCTTAATTGTAGGAGCAATTATTGCGGCTATTACAATAGTAGTAGCTATAATACTGAATAAAAAAGATATGTTTTAAAGCTGTGCCATTTAGGTGGAGCTTTTTTAAATTTTATATTTTGAATGTAATATCATATTAAATATTTATTAAATTATTCAATGTTTATCTCTTCTTTTTCTTAAAGTAGATAATATTATTAATACTAATGATATTAATAATGATATAAATGTATACACATTATTACTTAAAACCATACCTGCTGACATAACTATTGAAAATATAATTGTTATTTTTAGAAAAAAATCTATCAAATCAATCATCATAATCTCCATTTTATAAAGTATATATTTAAACTATAATCATATATTAAGAATTATATTTTAGCAGCTTTTTATTAAATAATCACCATATTTTAGTACTTTCCATAATTCTATCTTTAATAAGATAATTTAAAAATTTAATATTATATTGTAAATCATTTGCTTACTAATAATAACATAATTATACCATAATCTTCAATTAAAAATATTATATAGTGCATAAATAATCTATGGATAAGTTTTATAATATTAACTATCTGACATTATAATGTATTAATCATTCAATTTAATTCTCCACACAAAAGTATTTAACTAAATTTTCATAAATTTTTAATAAAACTACCAATAAATAATTAGAAAATCTTATAAGATATAAAAATTATTATTATATTTTTTTAGAAATAATATCACCAAATTCCAAATTACCCATATACTAATTTTAGAAATACTAAATAAAGAGGTTAAATATGTATTATCACAGAAATATGAATACCAGAAGTGATATGGATAATATGAGCAATGTGAATAGCATGGATAACATGAGTAATATGAGCAATATGAATAACATGAGTAACATGGGCAATATGAGTAATATGGGTAGCATGATTACCTATGTTAGATTACTTCATGCATCACCTAATGCACCTGCTGTAGATGTATATGTAAATGATAAGCTTTTAGTGAAAAATTTTAACTATAGAGAGTTTACTGATTATGTTAAATTGATGCCTGGAACATATAATATAAAAATTTATAAATCTACTAACGGTAAAAATTTATTATATAATAACAATCTAACTATTCCTGGAAACACGATTTTTACTGTAGCAGCTATTGGGAATTTTCCTGAAAATTTTGAATTATATCCTATAGAAGAAAAATATACCGGAGTAAATACTAAGAACAAAGCAAAAATTAGATTTGTTCATTTAATTCCAAATGGCCCTCCAGTGGATGTAACTATTCCTGTAGGAAATATATTATTTGGAAATGTAATGTATAAAGATATAACAGATTATATTGAAATGACACCTGGAATGTATACCTTTGAAATAACATACCCAAATAGTACTACAAATATATTATATATCCCTAATATAAGACTTCGTGGTGATAGATTCTATACTATTTATGCTATAGGACTTGTAGGAGATGAACCTGCACCGCAAGTATTAATCCCGCTAGATGGTCTTACATATTTAAAGCATTAATTTAAATATGTAATTTATTTAAATGAATTTTGCAAGTATCTTTCAAGCTGTAAATTGCAGTTTGAATGTTTCCCCCATAAAACTTATTTATAATTAAATGGGCTAGCAAAAATTGCTAGCCATTTTTTATTATTTAAAATATCATATTAGCTAATCTAATCTTACCATATCTATTTATATAATATTCTTTTAACTTAATAATTAACTTCAAATGGCTGTATTTCGCTAATTGAAAGATATTTGTTGGATATAGCAATTCCTTCTCCTTTGCGAAGCACTTGCATTACTGGTGCAATATGTTTTCCATTATATTCATTAGCTGGTACATAAGAATTTACATATGCCTGTGTTACTTCATATCCATTAGAACAATCATACTCTAATCCTAAAGGGCTAATCCCTCATAAATTTTTATGTTTTTCTTCTAAGACATGAGCATAATCTGCAGTATATAGCCCATTAAAGTCTCTTGGTAATTCTACCTTCAACAATATATTACCTACATGCTTTTTCGTCATCTCAAATGCCAAATCACTAAAATAATAATCATCTGTTAACCATTTTGGTAATGGTTCAAGAAATCCCTCAATAAGATAACAGTCATTAAACTCTTGAGGTATGTTGGGACAGCTTACCCTTCTATGGGCAAACAATCCATTACCTGAGGAGAATATTTTATCTAAGTATTCAACATAAGTATAATGATAGAATGTAATACAATTTTTATTAAATTCTACGTTATTAGGCTGTATTTTAAACCCATTATCTCCTAGATACAATCCTCTGTTATTAATAAACAATTGACTCAACCTCATAATTCTTCTCTCCTATTAAATATTATCTAATTATCTACGTTCTTCTGCACTATAAAAATCGCTTAAAAACTATAGCTTCTTTACATATTAATTATAATATTAAGTTCATATTTATACTAAAAAATTCAGAGCAGCTGCTCTGAATTATCTTAGATCTCTCCACCATAAGTAGAGCTTAAAACTAACATACTATATAAACTATTTTCATCACAAATCAAAAATCTTAATCTAAGTTTTAGGAACACCTAAATATATACTACTATTCTCCTAAAGTCAATTTTTATTTAAATAAATAAATTTTATATTTATTAATGCTGTGCATACTGAAGCTTATATAAATTGCTATATAAACCGTCTTTTACAAGAAGCTCTTCATGATTTCCAACTTCTCTGATTTTTCCTTTATGGAGAACTATGATCTTATCTGCATTTTTAATTGTTGAGAGTCTATGAGCAACAATTATAGTTGTTCTTCCTTCTGTCAGTTTTCCTAAAGCATCTTGAATCAAACTCTCTGTTTCTGTGTCTATATTTGCAGTTGCTTCATCCAAAACTAATATAGGCGGATTAAAAGCTAATGCTCTCGCAAAAGCAACTAGTTGACGCTCTCCTTGAGAAAAAGTAGAACCTCTCTCATTTACAGGAGCATCATATTTCTCTGGAAGCTTTTCTATAAATATATTAGCATTAACATATTCACATGCTCTTATAACTTCTTCATCACTAATACTATCATTATTTAGTCTAACATTACTCTTAATGTCACCAGTAAATAAGAATACATCCTGCAATACTGTTGCTAGATTTCTTCTCAAGTCTTCTTTTCTCATAGTTTTTATATTTATGCCATCAATTAATATCTCACCTTTTTGGATATCATATAATCGACTTATTAAGCTTATTATTGATGTCTTTCCTGCCCCAGTAGCGCCTACAAAAGCAATAGTTTCTCCTATATTTATTTTAAAACTTACATTTCTAAGCACCCAATCTTCATTATTATAGGCAAACCAAACATTCTTAAATTCTATTTCTCCTTTAAACCTCTGTACTTCTACTGGATTTTCTGAATTTTTAATTGTAGTATCAGTATCTAAAAGCATAAATATTCTTTCAGATGATGCCATAGCAGATTGCATGATATCAAACTTCTCAGAAAGATCAAAAATTGGCTGAAAAAATTGTTGAATATAGCTGACAAAAGCATATAGTACTCCTATATTAATATCAGCGTTTAAAACTGCTTTTCCCCCTGCCCAAATCAATATAGCTAATGCTATTTGATATATAAAATCCATAACTGGCCTAAATATAGCGAATACTTTAATTTGCTTCATGGCAGCTTCAGAGTAAGAGGTATTTATATCATCGAATTCTCTATACTTTTTATCTTCCTTGCCATAAATTTGAACTATCTTCATACCACTTATATTTTCAGCCAAAGATGAGTTTATTCTTGAAAGTCTAGCTCTAACTTTTCTATAGGCCTCTCTATCATATTTCTTAAATATATATGACACTAATATAATTAATGGCAATGTAACTATTGTTATAAGTGCTAACTTTACATCTAATAAAAACATAGCAATTATTATTCCTGTAATTAAGAAAAAATCTTTAAATAAATATACTAATACTGAAGTATACATTTCATTTAAAGTTTCTACATCATTAGTAACCCTTGTAACTAATCGTCCTACAGGATTTTTATCAAAAAATGATAGTGATAGTCCTTCTACATGTCTAAACACAGTATCTCTTATATTATATACAATTTTTTGACCTGTATATTGTAATATGAAAATTTGAATATAATTTAATATAAATATTAATATTGAAATAACTAATATATATAGCGCCTTTCTACTTACAGATAAAAGGCTATTACTTCGTAAAGTCTTAACTTCTTCCTTAGAAATCTTATAGGCTGAATAAGTATTTTCTCCTTGTATTAATCTTTCTCCATCTATGTTGTAGGGAGCATTCTCCTTTATCTCTCCATCTATTACATAAGCTTTTTTATCATCATATATTAAGGAAGCTCTTTTACCGTCTAAAGAATGATTGTTAACTACATAAAAACCATCCCTTATTTTTATACTATTATTTACTGCTTTCTCTGTAATTATATAAGATGATTTATCTGGATTTATATCATTATCTATAGTACTTTTAATAATATATGGCCTTAGTAAGTCTAAACAAGTTACTATAAACATTATTACTATAACACCTAATATATGGAGTTTGTATGGCTTTGCAAATTTAAGGAGTCTTTTCATGAGTTTTGAGTCATATTGTTTCATCAAACTTTCTTCTTCTAAATTAAAATTTTCCATGATTATACCTCCTCCGCCATAATTGCTTGTTCAATTTGTTGCTTTTCATAAATATCCTTATAAATACCTTCTTGATTCTTAAGTTCATCATGCTTACCCCTTTGCACAATTTCACCTTCATCTAATACAATAATTTGATCTGCTTCTTTAACCGCTGAAATTCTATGAGAAATTATTATAGATGTTTTATTTTTCATTATGTCATTGAGGTTCTCTAATATTTTTACTTCAGTTTTAGCGTCAACTGCTGATAGGCAATCGTCTAATATTAAAAGTTCAGGATTTTTAATTAATGCCCTTGAAATAGAAATTCGCTGTTTTTGCCCTCCTGATAAAGTTACACCTCTTTCTCCAACCATTGTTTTAAATTCTTCTGGAAAATCTATAATATTCTCATATATATCTGCATTTTTAGTAGCTTCATAAACCTGCTCCATATCTAACTTATCAAATGCCAAATTTACATTTTCTGCAATAGTGGTAGAAAATAAAAATGGATCTTGGGATACAAACCCTATACTATGCCTTAAAGTATTTAATGGAAAAATATTTATATCTTCACCTGCTATAAATATTTTTCCATTAGGTATATTATAAAGCCTCAATAAAAGATGAACTAATGTACTTTTACTACTTCCTGTACGTCCTACAATTCCTAATGTTTCTCCTTCTTTTATATTAACACTTATATTCTTAAGTGCAGGGTAAGTAGCCTTTGGATAAATAAAGGTCAAATCTTTAATTACTATATCTCCTTTTATTGATTTAACTTCATGAACATATTTATCAATAATTTCAGGCTTTTGGTTTAATATTTCCTCAACTCTTTCTAAGGATGCAAAACCTCTTTGAAGTACATTAATTACCCATCCAACTGCCATCATTGGCCATACTAAATTTCCTAAATACATATTAAATGCTACAAATTCACCTAAGGATATGTCCCCCAGAATAACAAATGCTCCTCCCACTGCAACTAATACCACAAAACTTAATGAGGAAATAAGTTCTATCAGTGGAGAGAACACACCCCATATTCTTATAAAATCCATATTTGCTTCAAAATTATTCTGATTTTCCTCAGCGAATCTTTCAAATTCTTTTTCCTCTTGTACAAAAGACTTAATAATTCTAATTCCCGAGAAATTTTCTTGAACTAAATCAGTAAGTTTTGAAAAGCATTTTTGAACTCTCATAAATTTTCTGTGTATTTTCTTACCGAACTTTCGTGATATAAGTGCAACAAAGGGTAATGGAAGCAATGCTAATAAGGTTAATTTTACATTTATGCTTAGCATTATAAATAAAGTAGCTATAGTTAATACTAGTGCATCAAAAAACATTATGACACCTTGTCCTAGTGCCATTCTTATAGCATTTAGGTCATTGGTAGCTAGTGCCATTAAATCCCCTGTCTTATTTTCATTATAAAAATTTGTTGAAAGACTTTGTAAATGCTTGAAGAACTTGCTCCTAATATCATACTCTATCATTCTAGACGTACCATTAATATAAATTCTCCACATAAAACGCCCTATAGACATAGTCACAGCTATTACCATCATATAGAGAATTGCTTTAGTGATTGTACTAGTAGTAGCACTTCCTTGTGCTAGACTATCTGTTAGATCTCCTAAAATCTTAGGTGGAATAAGCTGAGCAATATCCACTACAATTAAAAAAAGAATACCTATAAAATATCTTTTCTTGTACTTCATTGTATATTTCAATAGTGACTTCAGCTCTCGCATTAATTTGCCCCCTTTCAATTGAATATTGTTTTAAAATTTGTAATTTTCTATAAACTCCATAATATTATGCTATAATACTTTTTTATAATTTTCAATAATTTATTTCGAGTCTCGAATTTTTCACAATATTTAAATGATTTAAAACAAAAAATCCATGAAAATCATGGATTTTTAATCAGAATATAAATCATTGTATATTATTTTAAAAACTTCTAGTGCCTCTTCAATTTTACCTCTAAGAAGTTCTCTTTTATTTTCAAATTCAATTTCCCCTTCTTTAGTTAACTTATAAATTTTCTGCATTTTCTTTTTAGAATCATCCCAATGTCCTTCAACATACTTTTCCTTTTCTAATTTTTTTAATAGTGGATATATGCCTCCTGTGCTTGGAAGCCATAATCCATTAGTTTTCTCTCCAATTTGATGAGAAATATCATTACCATTTGTTGGACCTAGACTTAATATATACATAACATATATTGGCAGAAGCCCCTTTGTAAATACTTGGCCTACCGCTTCTTTTTCATTTTGTACTTTACGAAGTTCATTTAATTTTTTCTTATATTCTTCATATAATCGTTTTTCTTCTGCCTTAATATCAGGAAAGGAATTAGTCATTTAATTATTCCACCTCATAGAAAAGTACACCTAAAAAGCCTGGGCCACTATGAACTCCAGATACAGGACTTATATATCCACCGAAATTAACACTGTTTGCATTAGGATGTCTAGATATCTCATCTAGAATCCTTCTAGCTTCTTCTTCTGCTTCACCGTGAATTACGTAAATATCACATTTCTTTTTATCTAGCATCTCATTGCCTATAGCAATCATTCTATTAATAGACTGTTTTCGTCCTCTAACCTTATCATATGTTGCATAAGATCCCTCTTCATCTACATGAATAATAGGCTTTATATTCAAAAGCTCTGCAATAGTTCCTGCAACCTTTCCTATTCTTCCACCTCTTTTTAGATACTCTAAAGTTCCAACTACAAAGAAGGCATGCGCTCTTTTTTTTATTTCAGGTAGTTTTTTAACTACTTCGTCAAAACTCATACCTTTTTCTATCATTTTAGCTGCTTCTAAAATAATAACTGACTCTCCATAAGATATAAGTTTTGAGTCAAACACATGAGTTTTTATAGAAGGATATTCTTCACTTACTAACTTTAATGCATTGTATATTCCTGATAATTTACTAGACAAAGTTACTGCAATGGCATGAGTATATCCTTCTCTTTCTAGTCTTTGAAAAACCTCCTCCATATCTTTCATTGAAGGCAATGACGAAGTAGGGACTTCCTTTTCAAATGATTTATATATTTCTTGAGGAGTTATTTCTACTCCATCTCTAAATTCTCTATCTTTAAAAATAATTCTAAAAGGTAGAACTATTATATTATATTTATCTATCATTTCTTTATTTAAATCTGAAGTACTATCTGTAATTAATGCTATTTTTTCCAAATATATCACTCCTAAAAATCAAAATTCCATTTATTCTTACTTAATAATATTATATATCACTACTGATAGTATTATCAATAGTGATATATAATATTAAATCTAAAATAATTTTTTATAAAAAATAAGGTAGTCCATATTTATCCCACAAACTGCCTTATTAGGCTAATGAAATATAATTACTATCCTCTTTAAGGTACACTCCAACTATACTCCATGTATATTTATTATATCCAAATTTAGAAAATAATATATACAACAATGAAATCATAGCTATAGTACAATAAACCTAGCAATATGTTTATATTTTTTCATAACGCAGCCACCTAAAATTTGTAATTTTTTATGTTTATTTGTTTTATAATTATGTTATAATACATAAAATCACATTTTACAATTATATTTATTATTATAGTATTTTTGCTTTTAAATTTTTAATCCTTAGCAGTGAAAATAGCTTAAATGCATTAGAGTGCATTTAAGCTATTCTTTCTTGTTATGGATACATATTCACAAATACAAGTGAAAGAACTTGTACCTTCAAAGTTTGTGAAAGTAATTATTTGTTGTTTATAACTACTTAAACTATTAAGTGAATTTAAACCTATATTTTTCTAATCATAACTTTTTAATTAAATTTATTAAGCAAGCTGATTTTATTATTTTTTATATTCAGAATTTTTATTAGGTATTTTACAGTTAAATACCTTTACATTTCTATATGTATATACTATAACTTATTGTGCTTCATAAAACACTACCGCTATAAACCCCGGTCCACTATGTACTCCAGATACTGCACTTACATATCCACCAAAATAAGCTCTATTTATATTAGGATGTTTCTCATATTCAGCTAAAAGCTTTCTAGCTTCTTCTTCTGCTTCACCATGTATAATGTATACATCTTGCTTATTCTTATCTAATAATTCATTTCCAATTGATAACATTCTACTAATAGACTGCTTCCTACCTCTTACTTTATCCCGAGTATAATAATGACCTTTATCATCAACTGATATTATTGGCTTTATATGTAAAAGCTCTGCTATTGTTCCAGCAACTTTTCCTATTCTTCCACCCTTTTTTAGATACTCTAATGTACCAACTACATAAAAACCAGTTGCTTTCTTTCTCATCTCTGGTAACTTAGCAACTACTTCATCAAAGCTTGTCCCACTTTTTATCATTTCAGCACACTCCATAGCTATTGCTCCATGTGCATAAGAAATTATTTTTGAATCAAAGACATAGCTTTTTATAGTTGGATGATTTTCACTTGCAAGTTTAACAGCATTATAAAGTCCTGATAATTGACTAGATAATGTGATTATAATAGCATGAGTATAGTTTTCACTTTCTAACTTTTTAAATGTATCTTCCATATCTTTCATTGATGGCAAAGAAGATGTTGGTATTTCTTTATGTAGATTTTCACATATTTCCTTCGTTGTTATATCTACTCCATCACTAAACTCTCTGTCCTTATATATAATTCTGAAGGGAAGCATATTTATATTATATTTTTCTACAAATTCTTTTGATAAATCACTCGAGCTATCTGTTATTATTGCAATTTTTTCCAATATTAATCACTCCTTAAACTTAAAGTCGTAATACATTATATATCACTATTGATAGTTATATCAATAGTGATATATGTCAAAAAAGATAAATTTTTTAAAATTAACAAATTAATTAGAAAATTTAATTTAAAGTTAACAATTATTAATAATAATTGATACACAAATCTACTAGAAAAATAAAAGCTTTAGTAATACTTAGATTACTAAAGCTTTTATTTTAACACTTAAATTAAATATAATAATTTATCTGTTTAAAGGAAATTTTATAATAAATTTTAGTAAATGTCCATACTTTAATTTAAATATTAAAGTTAAAAATATAATTTTTTATAAATATTATATTTTAATCTATTATAGTGTACCTAAAAAGAAAGTTAATATATTAATTATCATATCTGCAGATGTACCACTTTTAAATTTACTCTATACATTCATAGAATTGTGCTATTAAATTGTTTAAGTTTACATTAATATGAAATTGAGAATTAACTATTGACAATGGACAATTATGGTGAATTCTCAGCAAAGCATGAGAATTTTTAAACTGATTAATTTACAGAACTAATTAAAGTTATCTTTATATGCTAATAAAAATAATAAACTTTTATTAGAAAACAGTTAAAAGCTATGCTTTTCAACTAAACTTTTAAAGAAATTAATTTATAAAAATTAATTTCAACCACAATTGTCAATTGTCCATCCATTAAAGTTGTTGATTAAAATATTTAATATCATAATTATTAGTTATAAATTAACTTTCAGGTAGTTTATCTATATATAATCTTTATATCCATAATGCAATTTTAAAATATTAACCAATTTCTTAAAATCATTTTTAAATTTCTTTTTTTATACTTTCGTAAAGCTCTTCTTCACTGTCCGCTTCTATAAGTTTTCCATTAACTCTAGTGATTAATTTTCCCCCCACATTTATCACAAGCACCTATACATTTATTTAAGGTAGTCTTATGTTCAGGAAAATATTTTTTTATTTTTTCCATTACTCTTTCATGACCTTCATTGTAACCACAAAAACTTATTTTATTTTCTCCCATTTTTCTTCTCCTCTAAATAATGAAAAATATAGTTAAAGTCAATATTTCAACTAACTCATTTATTGCTCCTAAAGTGTCTCCTGTTAATCCATTTATTTTATGTTCACAAAGTTTATTAAATAATAAAGTTATAATAATTGCAGTAAAAGTTAAAATTACTATATCTTTAGGGCTAATAAATATAAATTGTAATAATAAACATATTACAGCTGTCAATACTATATTTGTAGTTTCTATATTTCCAATAAATATGTTACCTGTACCTGTAGATTTAGCATTTTTCCCCATTGTAGCTAATAACACCACCGAAAATCTTGCTATGATAGGTGCTACAATTATTATTTCAGGCACATATGAATCTATTGCTAATTTTATCAAATTGTATTTAAATAATAAGTCTAGAATTATAGCTACACAAGAATATACTCCTATTCTACTATCTTTCATTATGTCAATAATTTTTTCCTTACCACCCTTGAAAGCAAAAAAACCATCACAAACATCACCTAAACCATCTAAGTGTAACGCCCCTGTAAGAAGCACAAAGGTTAATACTACAAAAATGGCTGTTATACTAGAAGGTAGATATCTATTTAGTAATAAATATACTAAATATTGAATCCCTCCTACTATAAAGCCTATTATTGGAAAAAACATAGCTCCTCTTCTAAAATTTTCATTACTACAGTCTAATTGAAGATTAACAGGTATTCTAGTAAAAAATTGGATATATAGTAAAAAATCATTTATATATTTTTTCATAACTTACTCCTAACTTAAGCATCTTCAAAAAAATAACTAGTCAGTATACTAGTCTATTTTATTTCAAGTGTCTTATTTTAATCTTAATGGTAATCCACAGGTTACAAAATAAACTTCATCAGAAAGCTTTGCTATAAATTGATTGGTAAAACCTGCTATATCTCTATAAATTCTGCTCAATTTATATTCAGGCACTAATCCACTTCCCACCTCATTAGTAACCATAACTAAAACCTTATTTTTTTCTTTAGCCATTAAAATAAGCTTTTCAAATTCTTTTTTAATATTGTCTTGTATTCTATCTACTTCTTCCATGGCTATGTTATCAAAATCTAATTCTTTATCAAATAACAAATTAGTTACCATTATTGTTACACAATCTAATAATATATTTGGTTCTTCTATATTTTCTATAGCTTTATGTAAATCTCTATATCCCTCATAAGTTCTCCACTTTTGATTTCGTCCTTTTTTGTGTTTGCCTATTCTATTTTTCATTTCATTATCTGTTACTATGGCTGTAGCTATATATAATACATCATCTCTCTCATCAAAAATATTTTCTGCATAATTACTTTTACCACTTCTACTGCCTCCTGTAACTAATATTACTCTACTCATTTGATACACCTTACTTTCCTTACAAAAATTTATTATGAATTATTCCATCTAAAAATAAATTTTCATATTCATATTTTATAATTGAAATATCTCCATTTCTTGAAGAAAACTTCCAAAATAAATCCATATTTTCATTCATAATATAAGAGTATATAGCCCTTATTACGCCACTATGAGTTACAACTAATACATTATCACAGGTTAAGTTTAATATATCTTTTAAAAAGTCAGACGCTCTATTGTATAGTTCTATATAGCTCTCTCCACTAGGTGGTACAAAGCCCTTCCAATCTTTTTCCCATATATCACATTCTTTAGGATAAAACTTTAAAAGTTCTTCATAACTTTTCCCTTCAAACTCTCCAAAGTTAGTTTCATTTATTCTTTTGTCTATAACTATTTTATTATTTTTTTCTAACTTTTTAAATCTTTCACTTAGTATTATCTTAGAAGTCTCATAGGTTCTTTTTTTGTTACTTAAATAAACCATGTCTAAGTCAATTTTCTTAAAAAAAGCACTTAATTTCTTTGATTCAATTATTCCTTTTTCCGTTAACCCTTCATCTATTGTACCATAAAATACTTTGTTTTTATTTTGAATAGTTTCACCATGTCTCACTAAATATATGTTCATATCTACACCCCTACATGTATTTATATATAGATATACCAGCTCTAAAATTAATATATATGTGAAAATAATTGGTATTTCTTAGTATTATAATTGAAACTATTGAATTCATAATTCGCAGTTCACAATTCACAATTGTGGAAATTTCTCAGCAAAAGCTGAGAAATTTAAAATTATTTATTTTTGAAGTGATACAATCACTTATGCAATTGAAAATTGACTATTAACAATGGAGAATTGTTGAAACTTCCCTTTTACAAGAGAAGTCTTCAATTAATTTCTTTTTAAAGTGACACGGTCACTTTTATTAAAAAATCTNNATTAGTTTGATTAAAACTAATTTCCACCTTAACTGTCAATTGTCCATTATCACTTCTCAATTAATTAAAGTTTAGCTATACATTAATTTTTAAGATAGTTTATCTATACATATTTTATATTACTTTTTTTCTATATAAAAAACAACATTAAAGGTAGAAAACTATAATTTATTATTAAAAAATCGTGACAAAGCCACGATTTTTAATGAAAAATTATAGTTAATACTATCTACAGTTATTATATATTTTATATTGATAATTACTTCATACTATTGTATATAGTTTCTAAATTATACTTCATAGCTTCTATATAGCCTAGTCCATCTTCACTACTATGAAGTGTATATATTTTTTCAGTTTTCCCATTCACTTCACGAGCTAGTGTTTCTGATATTTGAGGACTAACTAAATTTTCAACGAAAACTGTAGTTATATTTTTCTCCTTACATAAATCAGTTAACTCTTTAAGTTGTTTAGGGGATGGCTCTCCTTCTGCAAATACTCCTTCAATACTATATTGATTTAATCCAAAGTCTCTACATAAGTATCCAAAGGTTTCATGACCAGTGACAAAATTTTTATTTGAAATTTGCTGAAATTTAGTACTGTAATCATTATATAACGCCTCAAGTTTTCCGCTAAATTCATTATAATTTTTTTCATAATAATCCTTATTATCACTATCTACTTCTATCAGTTCATTTTTTATATTGTTAGCTTGGAGTTTTGCCATGTTTAAACTAAGCCATAAATGAGGATCGTAAGCGCCGTGTTCATGCTCTCCTTCTTTATGATCCCCTTCTTCAATTTTAATAAACTCTCCACCTTTAGATGTATCTACAACTTTTAACTTATTATTATTTATAACTTTTAGAACATCATCTTTCCAATGTTCCATATCTAATCCATTTAAAACTAATAGATCTGCTTTTTCTAAGTTCTCTAAATCTTTTGCTTTAGGTTCGAAATCATGTGGTTCCACTCCATCTGGAACAATAGTATATACATCTATCTTTTCTTTTCCTATTTCCTTAGCAAATTCATTCATTGCATAAAAGCTAGTTACTACTTTTATTTTATCATTTTTTTCTGTATTGATATTATTATCTTTCTTATTGCATCCTATTAAAGTCACAGAGAGCATCAATACCAATATATAAGTAATAAATTTTTTCACTATAAAAACACACCTTTCAATCGAAAATGATTTGCATTTGCACACATTTGCTTATTATAGTATAATTAACAAGCTTTGTAAATATAAAAATATATTCTATTGCAAATTATTTGCATTTACATTATTATTATATTATACATCTTTAATAATGTAAATTATTACAAGATAAATATATAAAAAGAATTTAAAAATTTCTACTAAACTAACTATTTTTAAGATATTTAGCTTATTTTATGAAAATTAATATTCTATATATGTTTTAAGATATAAACTCTGTATTACATTCAATTATTTTTAATTAATTTGTATATTAAGCGCTATTTAATTATTATCAATAAAAATATATTTTATTCAAATTTCCTTTTATTGTTATTAAAAGTTCTTAGGTGGATAAGATTATAGAAGTACATAGTTAAGTTTAGTAAAAGGAGATTAAATATGATAAAAATAAATAATTTGAGTTTTTCCTACAATAATATTAAACCTTATATGATAGACAATCTAAATCTTCATATAGAAAATGGTAGCTATGTTTCCATAATAGGCGAGAATGGTAGTGGCAAAACCACTATAGTAAAACTAATACTTGATATTTTAAAACCAATTAAAGGAACTATATCAATTAACTCAAAAAATATAGGATATGTCCCCCAAAAAATAGATGGTTTTAATTCACAATTTCCTATAACTGTATATGAGGTTTTAAATGTACATAGAAAAACCCTTAAAATAACTGATAAAAAAGTTATAGATGAGTCACTTAAAGCTGTTAATATGGAAAAATATAAAAATTCTCTAATAGGGGGACTTTCAGGAGGACAACAACAAAAAATTTTCATTGCTAGAGCTATTATGGGGCAATGTGATTTGCTAATATTAGATGAGCCTTCTACAGCTTTAGATGAAAAGAGCATATCAGATTTATATAAATTAATTAAACACTTAAATAAACTCCATAATATTACCATACTTTCCATAGAGCATAATATAAAAATGGCTTTAGAAAACTCTTCTCATATATACTCCATGGATAATGGCAATGGTGTACTATATGACATTAAAGAATATAAAGAAAAATTTGATTTAAATTAGGAGGCTATTATGTTTCAATATGAGTTTATGCAAAATGCTTTTACAGCTGCTGTATTTATTTCTATTTTATGCCCTTTAGTTGGCGTATTTTTAGTACTTAAAAGATATTCAATGATGGGTGATACCTTAGCTCACAGTTCTTTTGCAGGAGTAGCTATAGGTCTAGTTACAGGATATAGCCCTATACTTTGTGCATTTATATTTACTAGTATATGTGGATTATTAATTGAACTATTAAGAAATTATTATAAAAAGTATGCAGAACTAATTCTACCTATAGTTTTAACCTTAAGTATAGGAATTGGTATTACTCTCGTTAGTATGGGAAAGACAAATGCTAATATAAATTCATTTTTATTTGGAAGTATTCTAACTGTAACCAAGGATGATTTGTTTATTATGCTAGTATTGAGTATTATTTCAATTTTAGTTCTATATAAGCTATATAATAAATTAGTTTATATAACCTTTGACGAAGAAGGTGCAAAGGTAGCTAACATCAGAGTAAAACTTATAAACTACGTTTTTGCACTATTGGTAGGTGCCACTATCTCTGTTTCTATAAGAGTCATGGGAATATTAGTTATGTCTTCAATGATAGCTCTTCCTGTTGCAACTGCTCTTCAGCTTAATAAAGGTTTTAAAAAGACTATGATTTTTTCAATATTTTTTGGCTTTATAGATATTATTTTAGGGCTTATTTCCTCATATTATTTAAACTGTGCTCCAGGTGGTACAATAGCCTTAATTTCCGTATTTATTCTTGTTATAATTATAATATTTAAAAGCTTTAGAAGATAAATATGTATTTCTCATGAAATACATATTTTTTTATTTCCTATATTTTTAAAACTAAAATATAGGAAATAAAAGGAATTCTCCCCTTAAAATACTGAATCTATATCTATTAATGTATCTACCTCTTCCTAATCTATCTTTTCTCATTATACCTTCCTTAATAAATCCACATTTCTCATAGCTTTTTATAGCATTTATATTATCATAGTCTACTCTTAACCATATTTTTTTCTAGTTGAAAATCATTAAATCCTATTTGTAGCATATTTTTTATTGCTAAGCTTCCATAACCTTTACCTAAAAAGTTTTTATCTCCTATAGCAACACTTAGTTCAGCATTCTTATTCACATTGTCAAAATTCTTTAAATCTATCCATCCAATATGTTTTCCTTCTTCTATCATTATTGCTTTTTGATAGTACCCATTTTCATGAGTCATACAACGTCTAATCCATTCTTCAGTTTCCTCTCTTGTAAATGGTGTATATTTATCTGGAGTAATTAGAAATTTTGTTACATCTTTATCTAATGACCATCTATGTATAGATATCCCACTCCTAAATTTAACCTATGTCTGAAAATAATTAACATTTATTGGTATTACCACTAAAACTACTAAATTCAAAATTCAGAGTTCACAATTTCGCATATTTCTCAGTGGTAACTGTGAAATTTAGAATTGATTAACCGTAGCGGCGAACAGTGTTCGCCATATATTATTGAATAAATATTAAACTATAAGACGTATTAAAAAAACTGACAAACACTGTTCATCCCTACAATAAAACACCAGCAATTGTATTGCTAGTTAAAAAATCCATTAAAGAAATTATTTTGATCAAAAATAATTTTCACCTTAATTTTGCATTGTGAATTGTAAATTAAAATACCATAGAGATATGCATTAAGTTTTAATGTAGTTTATCTATACATCTATCTTCTACATCTTCAATTTTAAAATCTATTAAATAAATAAGGACTACTATAAAATATATTTTATAGTAGTCCTTATTTATTATTTTAATCTTGCAGTTAAAAACATTGTTTTCATGCCCAAAGCAGTAAATTTTCCTTCATATTCTGTTATAACATTGTCCTTAAAATCACTATTATGAAGATCATAGGTTATATATTCTATTTCAAAACCACTTTCTTTAAAGTACTCTATTGAATCTTTAAAAAGTCCTGTATCATCAGTTTTAAACCAAATTTCTCCACCTTTTTTAAGAAATTTCTTATACTGTGCTAAAAATTTAGTATGAGTTAATCTTCTTTTATTATGTCTCTCTTTTGGCCAGGGATTACAAAAATTAATATAGATTTTATTTATTTCATCCTTATCAAAAACATTATCTATTAACATGATGTTTAAGGGCATTAATCTAACATTTATATCTTTATCTAGTATGTTTTCATCAACCCTAGCTTCCTTAACTTTTCTTAAGGCATAAACTAAAACTTCATCTTTTAAATCTATTCCCACATAGTTAATATTAGGATTCATTTTTGCTCTATTTGTAATATGTCCTCCCCTGCCACAACCTAATTCTAAATGTATTTCATTATTGTTTTCAAATTCTTCTTTCCACTTTCCTTTGTGGTCATATTGATTGAAAACAACTACTTCACTACTTTGCATTTCTGGTCTTGCCCAATGCTTTTTTCTTAAGCGCATATATTCCTCTCCTTATGTATAACAAAATATTAAATTTTTAATCCCACTAAATTACCTAAAAATGAAAATAGGTATTCTGCTGGCATTTGAACTAAATAGGTCAGCAATGACCTTCCACCACCAAGTATAGGCGCAATTAATAATATAAAAATAATTAATTGATATCCATATATTTTATCTGATATTTTATAAAATTGACGCGGAAATAAATCTTTTAATATATGAAATCCATCAAAACCTGGTATAGGAATTAAATTTAAAAACAACCAGAAACAATTATAATAAGCTGTTAAATACACTATTGTATTTATAATTGAAGTTAAGTTAGACTTTGGAAGTATCTTTCCTAATATTGCTAATACAATTATAGCTACAATTGAGCATGCTAAATTTGCTAATGGCCCTGCTATAGATATCTTCAAATCATCCTTATAATAATTTTTTAAGGCATTTGGATTTACTTGCACTGGCTTAGCCCAACCAAATCCCCAAAATAAAATCATGAAAAAGCCTAAAAAATCTATATGTGCAAAAGGATTTAATGTTAATCTACCTTGATATTTAGGGGTATTATCTCCTAATTTAACTGCAACCCTTGCATGAGCATATTCATGAAAAGTAAATGCAACTAATATTGCTGGTATCATTAATACTTTTCCTAACAAATCAATTCTCATTAGAACGTCCCCTTTCTACTTGTAATCAAGAAAAATTGATTATCCCTATAATTATATCAAAATAATCTACTATAGAGAATATCTTATAAAAAATATTTTTTTACACTATAAAGATATTAATATATGCCCTATTAATATAACCTTATTTCAAATTTATAAATGATTTTAATTTTTAAATGTAGATGCTATAACTTAATTTAGAGGTTAAATTTATCTGTAGTAAAACTATAAATTTATATTTGCATGAGCAATTTTAAAATATAATATTAGTAAATTTATAAATAAAGACTATGAAAATTCATAGTCTTTATTTATAGGCAATAATTTCTACATTATCTCCACTTTTGGTTACTACACCATTATTCTGAAATTGAATAAATCCACCTTCATAAATTGTTTCTTTGTTTGATTTTTGTTCTCTAACAATTTTATTATCTTTATCATGTATGTATATATTCCCTTCAGCAGAAATATATATATTTTGATTTTCTGTGGATACATCTAAAGCTATTTGCTGCCATTGTGAAGTATCTTCGGTAATACATCCATAAAATATCTTATTAACTAAACCGTTTTCTAATCCACCTATATAAATTTTATCCTCATCATCTCTACCTAATATGGTAATTCGCTCATATTCTGGGAAATATAATACCTCACTAGTTTGGGATGAATAAACTTGATTATAAACCTCACCTTCATAAAGTAATATGTCTTCTCTTCTTAAAAGTTCCATATTGCTTATATGTCTAGGTACAGTATATGTTTTAGTCATTGTACCCATTCTATCAATTCTATATATACTACTTACATTTTCACTATCCACTATTTTCACATAAGTAAGGCCTGTGAGTGTTGATATTGCAATATCTTCTACTATTGCACTTTCTTCATTCCAATCAAACTCTTTAATTAATGATTTATCTTTCTTCTTTACATCGTAAGAATAAAGAGTTAATTTACTTGAGCCATAGTTTACAATCTTTTCAACAAATAATACCCTATTTCTATCTGGTAACCATTTATAAAAGCTCACTTCAGCATCTGGTTCAAGAGTTATTTCATCAGTTTGTCCATCTTGTACCTTGACTACTGTTAAAAGATTATTTTTTATATAGGATAAATATTTGCTATCATAAGATACTGAAACTTTCTCTACATCAGATGGAATTTTAATTTTGTTTTTTTTCTCTTCTACTTTTTCTTCTACTACTTTTTTACCCTTTATCTTACTTTCTAAACTTAAAAAATTGTTATCAATATAATAAAATCCAACACATTGAATTCCTAAAGATATAGCCATCCAAAGTGTCAATCTTTTTATTATCTTCATACTATTCTCCTTACTTATGTTATTTTTCTACATATATGGCTGAAGGAACTGCCCTTTCACCTAATGAATCTGATGGACTATTAATTACTTCTCCCTTATAATACATTGTTGAAGATGATCCACCATCCAAATTACTAGCATTATAAGCTCCATACTCATATAATACGTCTTGAGCTTCTTTTAATGTAGCTCCTATACTATTTGTTTGCCTACCATCAATAACTAATAATATTATAGCACCATCTTTTCTTTGTCCTATGGCTGTTCTTGGTGCAATTCCCCAGCCGCCATCTCCATTAGTAATTGCCTTTTGTCCATCAACTATTAATGCAGGACCAAAGCTAACTGCTTCTTTCGCTTTATGTTGTATTAACTCATTTAAACTATAGCTACCTACTAGTAGAACTCCAGCTTCAGTAATTGCTACTACTTCTCTTTGCTCATCATCACTACTTAAATCATTATATTTAACCTCACCATTACTCATTATTATACCAGTAGGCTTTGCACCAGTGCCTGTCCACAATGATCCTGTAGCTTCATCTGTAAATCCACCACCATTTATTGCTGCAATAGCGCCATTATTTTCAGCTATTTCACTGGTCGTTTGGCCTTCTATCTCTAATTTTTCACTATACCCTACTTTAACTCTTGTAGAATCATTAATAATTAATACATAACCTGTAAATTTATTGCTATTTACTTCAAATCTCTCAATGGTTTTATCATTTTTATTACTAACAATAACTTCTGTTTCCGCGTCCTTCTTTTGAGATAAATTAGTTACTGCCTGTTCTTTTAATATTTTATTAATTGTTTCTTTACTCAAAAACAACTCTGCAATCCACTGGTGACTTAGAGTTGTCATAGCTGTAGTTACAAGCGTATTTCTTACATTCTCAAAAGGTCCATAATAAGCTAAAAACGGAGCGGTTATTCCAGTAAATACTATTTGAAAAAGTATAAAACTAATTATGAATTTAATTTTACTCTTTTTCTTAACTGATTTTTTAGATTTTCTTGCGTTCATTTTAACCTTCCTTTATTAGATAATTTATAGTGAGCATCATACTATAATAAAGTGTTAAATTCCATATGTTATATAGTTTATAGTATTTTCCTTTGAAAGTCATTAGATTGTTATTAGAAATATTAATTAATTTTACCTATTTATATTTTATCATAATACTATTTACTCACATATATAGTATAAATTTGTTTCAATTCCATTACAAAAGTAAAAACACATTATATAATATCGTAGAAATTAAAAAAATTCAATTATAAAGTAGAACGTTCTACTTTATAATTGAATTAAATTCTCTGTAAATCATTAAAAAACTACAATTTTTGAGCAGCTTCAAAAGCCAACGGAGATCTCTCACATTCATCAAATTTTAAAGTTACTTGATAACAGAGTTCGCTCCCCTTCATTTTCTCTGAAGCATAACATAATCCATTTGATCTAGAATCCATAAATGGATGATCTATTTGATCCGGATCTCCTATTAAAATTAGTTTTGTCCCTATTCCTACTCTTGTTGTAATTGCTTTAATTTGTTTAGGTGAAAGATTTTGGGCTTCATCAATTATAAGCCAATTTTTCACTATAGAACGTCCTCTTAAATAAGCTACTGCTTCTGTAGTTATTATTCTTCTATCAAATAATTCTCTTATTTTATCCTGTAATTCTTTTTCATTTTTATATCGTTCTTTTTCATCAGAGTCCACCAATATCTCAAGATTGTCAAAAACAGGTCTCATAAATGGAGCTATTTTTTCTTCTTCTGTACCAGGTAAAAAACCTATTTCTTCATCCATAGTAATATTGGGCCGGCATACTAAAATTCTTCTATACTGACCTGTGTTTTCCTCTAATATTTTTTCAAGTCCTGTAGCCAAAGAAAATAGTGTTTTAGCTGTACCTGCAGGACCTTTTATTATAACTAATGGTGCTTTAGATGGCTCTGTACATAATGCTTCAAGCATAAATTTTTGACCTACATTTCTCGGAGAAATTCCCATAGGTTTAATATCTTTATAATATAATGGAACTACTTTTTTACCATCAAATCTTCCAAGTGCTGTTTGTTTAGAATTTTCCATGGAATGCATTAAAATAAATTGGTTAACATATAACTGTGGTACATAATATTCCTCTTTATCTTCATTGTAGTAAAGCATTTCTTTTATATCTAATGACTTTTTATTATAAAACTCTTCAATTTTATGTGATGGAACATAGACTTCTATTCTTCCTGTATATTGATTATAGTCTTCTGGAACTACCTTCTCATAGAAATCTTCACTTTTTATATTCACTATATCTGCTTTAATTCTTTCAAAAGTGTCCTTAGTTATTAAAATTACGTCTTCGCCCTTTTCTTTTAATCCTTTACAAAGTTGGATTATTCGATTATCTGGCTTACTTTTGTCCCAAGATATAGGAATTTCTGTATCATGATGATTCATTTCCACTCTCAAATATCCACCACAAGGCAATCTAACTCCTTTATTAAGTTGACCTTCTCCTCTAAGGGAATCGATTAATCTTGATGCTTGCCTAGCATTTGCTCCTAAATCGGTCTTATCTTTTTTAAAGTTATCTAGCTCCTCAAGCACAATTTCTGGTATTACCACGTCATTGTTTCCAAATGATAATAGTGCTGTGGATGAATACAGAATAACATTAGTATCTAAAACATAGGTCTTTTTCAAAATCTATACTCCTCCTCTCCTATACTATTAATATATGTTTTATTTGCAATAAATGAATAAATATATTATATTTTACATGGAAAAATTTTTATTATACTAATTTTCTAAATAATTATTGATAATGGATAATTTTTATTATATAATAATAGTAATCTTGAAATGAGGTTGATGATTATGTTAAATTTTACGCAAATTTTCAAGGAAAAAAAATTAAAACTTACCCCTCAGCGTATAGCTGTGTATAAGTATCTATGTTCTACTAATGAACATCCTTCAGCAGAAACAATATATAAAGCACTGCAAGAAGAATATCCTACAATGAGCCTTGCCACAGTTTATAAGGCATTAAAAGTTTTAGTATCTGTAAACTTAATTCAAGAAATTAATGTAGGTGAAGGTAACTTTAGATATGATGGCACTATTGAACCACATTCACATATTCAATGTGTTAATTGTTCAAAAGTTGATGATATTAAGGGTATATCTTTCTCTAATTTAAATGAAGAAGTTAAGAAATTTACAGATTACAGTATTTTAACAAATCAAATATATTTTTATGGATTATGCAGTGAATGTAAAGCTGATAATGAGCCAAAAGTAGAGTTAGTATAACTAACTCTACTTTTACTTTTTTAATAAATTATTCATTTCTAATGTTATAAAATAATTCTAAGTTTTTAACTTCTTCTTTACAATTCATATATTCTATGCTATCTCTTACTTTAAATTTTCTACTAATACTTTAAGTTCTAATTTTAACTAAATATAAGCTTTTCATAATCAGTGATTCTACTGCTTTATTAAAGGCTTTTAAATACATATAATACTACTTTATCTATCCTACTAAAATAATTTAACTAAATTCACTTTTTATATTTAATAAAAAAAACTTGTCCTATAAACTAATAGATCTTCATATACTTTAGTGGGGGTGACTTTGGTGAAATCAATTAAAAATTTTGTTAAGAAAAAATACAGCTATATAGCATTTATAATTATTCTTATAATCACAGCTATAATTTTTATATTAAATAAAAATAAAAATTCATTACCTACATTTTTTATAATAGACAATAATAAAATAGTTAATGAAGATTTGAATGGAGATGGATATAAAGATGCTCTTTATATAAAAACTGATGACAATAACTATCTTGTTCAAATAAATTTAAGTAATCAAATTAGTTATAGTCTAAACCCCAATAAAGATATTCTTACATTAGGTGAGCATAAAACCTATTGGCCTATGAAAGTTATACTAGAAGATGTGTCTAGAGATAATTTAAAAGAAATATTTATTCAGTCTTCTATAAATGAAAAATCTATTCAGCATATTTTTCGTTTTAATGGAGAAGGCTACGAAAATATCTACTCTTCATATTATAATATCTTAGGATTTATAGATAATAAAAATAATAAAACCCCTAAAATTGTAACTGGAAATTTTAAAAATAATGAAACTAAATTAGAAAATCATATATTTATAAATAATAAGTTTAAAACCTTTGAATATTCCTATCCTGACAATTATATAGGAAATAAGTTAATATGTGATTTTATAAACTTTATTGAAAGTTTTCCAAATATAAATACTAATATTCCCAATTATTTTAGCGCTTATATAAGTGGGAATGATCTTTCTATGGTATATCAACTTTCGTCTAAAAATACAGCCTATCACTTTCAAGATGGTTTTTTTAAAGAAATTAGTTATGATTCCCAAGATAGACCTTTAGAAGTTAAATGGACATTAAACTTTAAAGGAATTGAAAAAAATGACTATAAAGTAATTAATAATTATACTATTGATCTAATGCTAGCTAAAAAAGCTTTTGAGCGTGAATATATGATAACATCAATTAATGTAAGAAAGTAAAATATAAAACAAAAAAGGGACCATTTAAGGTCCCAAGGGGGATGGGGGGTTTAACTAAAGATGTAAAAACTTTAGTTATGGAGATTTCAACTCCTATTACATTTATAATTTTACCCAATATGTAATATTTTATTCACTAAAACAAATTTTATTTTTTCTTAATATATCAATAATTTTTATATGGAGGTATATTTATGTTTTATGATAAGGAAAAAAATAATCTTAACAAAATCGAAACACTAATTGGAGAAAATTGTAAAGTCAATGGAAATTTTTCTGGTACAGGTCTTTTAAAAGTAGATGGCATAATCGAAGGAGACGTTAATTGGGAAGACGATATAATAATAGGAGTTAATGGAGAGATAAATGGTGCAATTTATTGCAATAATGCTTTTATTAACGGTACTGTCAATGGAAATGTTAATTGCAATGATAGTTTAACTATAGAAAATCAAGGTAGAGTTAAGGGGGATATATCCATAAAAAGACTTGTCATTAATGAAAATGGATTCTTAGATGGCAAATGTACTATGGTAACTTTAAATGAAACACCTATATTTTTACCTGAAAATTAATATATTCTATATTAATTAAAAACACACTAACAATAGTGTGTTTTTTAATACTATTTTTCTTTGCCATGTTGTCTTAAAAATTTTCTTAATAACTCTAGTTTATAAGGCTCAATGAGCTGCATAAGTATTTTTATAATATCATAAAGTTCATCTTCTTTAAACTTCTTAGATGAATTATGTGATTTAGATTTTGATGATTTTTGCTTATTATCTACTTTTTGCCTATTATCTACTTTTTGCCTACTATCTACTTTTTGCTTATTATCTGCTTTGGGCTTATTATCTACTTCTATTACATTCTCAGCATCAATAATTTCACCACTATAGTTTTCGTTTAATGAATTCAAGCTTAAATCATTTAAATCAAAATCCATCCCATCTAAGTTCATATCACTAAAATCCATATTTCCTAAATTATTTAGAATAGAACCTATGTCTAAACCACCAAACATATCTTCAAAATTTAAATTTTCATTTCCTCCATCTCCACTCTGATTATTAAATAAATCTCCTAAAACACTTTGAACTGCATTTATATCGCTTTCAGTTATATTTGCAAAGATATTTTCCAATCCACTGAAAGGATTTCCATTTCCTTGATTTCTGTTAGTATTATTAACATCATTATTATTAATATTATTAAATAAACTACTCAAATCATTTAAATTAAAATTATTCTGCCTATTATTATTTCCACTTCCCATAAATGTTGACATTAAATTACTTATCATATCTCCATCGTAATCATTCCCGCCTCCACCTCCGCCTAGAGTAGTTAGTAGCGTTAATAGACTATTTCCTAGATTTCCACCCATAAAATTATTAGGATTTCCACCCATAAAATTATTAGGATTTCCACCCATAAAATTATTAGGGTTTCCACCCATAAAATTAGGATTATTCATTTGATTCATAGGATCTGCTTGATTCATTTGATTCATTTGATTCATAGGATTTGTTTGATTCATAGGATTTGCTTGATTCATTTGATTCATTTGATTCATTCGATTCATCGGGTTCATTCGATTCATTCGATTCATTTGATTCATTTGAGCATAATATTTACAATTTTCACATTCATATCTATCTCTTTTTCTACGATGTTTATGCTTTCCCACAAAATCACCTCTTTGATAATTAGGAGGGTATATTTTTTCCCCTCCTATATTTAGAAACTATAGCTATAATATTTTAAAAAGCAATCCACGTTGTCACATGGACTGCTAAAAACTCTTATCTCTTTATAAACCACCCCTCCTGGGCCATGGCTTTACATTATAAATCTTCTTTCGTTAAAACCCATTAACAACAGCATCTTCTTGCAATTGGAAATCTGCATCCACATGGTGAGTTAAATCTACCAATAAAACCACCTCTATTAAATCCACAGAAGAAGAAAATTAGTACTAAAATCATAGCAATTCTACCTTCTATGTGTTTAGTATTTAATAGATTTCCTTGATTTAAAATTACTATTATTAGTAATATTATGCATGGGTTACATTCATTTATACTGCCACACATAGTATCAGCTCCTTTTCAATTAGCAACAACAACTATCTTCTTAGACGTCTACGTCTTCTGCCTCTTCCATCCTTACCGTCACAGCAGCAGCAGCAATTATTTCCGAATCCGAAATTTCCAAATCCAGAATTTCCGAATCCAAAATTTCCAAATCTTCCATTACTACAACATAACCAGAAAAGGAATAACAATGTTAAAGCGTTTCTACTAGAGTTATCGTCACAATCACGTGTATTTAACAAGCGTTGATTTAAAAATATTAGTATTATTAATATTATAGTACATGGGTCACAGCCAAATCCACATCCTCTATTTCCATTTCCCCATCCAAACATAGTTCATACCTCCATTTGAATCTAAGTTTTGTTCTAAAATTTCTATAACTTTTGTTTTATTTATATATTTTTCTTTAGAATCTTCTATTACAGAAGATGATTAGTATTATGATTATAAACCATATGCCACATCCACCGAAGCCACAGCCGCCTCCGAAGCCATTTCCAAATCCAAATCCGCCATTTCCAAATCCAAATCCGCCATTTCCAAATCCAAATCCGCCGTTCCAGCCACCAAAGCCGGTGTTACAGCAGCATGGATTACAGCAACAGCAGCAGCAACAATCTTTTTCACGACGTTTATCACGCTTACGGCCTTTACCACGTTTATCGTCACAACAGCAACAACATGGGTCACAGCAGCATGGATTACAGCAACATGGGTCACAGCAACATGGGTCACAGCATGGGTCACAACATGGATCACAACAACCTCCAAAGCCGCCTCCAAAGCCGTTTCCAAAGCCGCCTCCCCAGCCGCCAAAGCCGCCATTTCCACCACAGCCACAACAGAATATTAAGAATATGATGATTATTAGGAATATTCTTCGTCCTCCGAAGAACCCCCTATCCCTATCACAACATTCCCCATCTTCTCCTTCTGGAACATTAATATTTGACATTAGGTTTAATAAAGAGTTGATATCCATATATTTTCTCCTCCTCTTATAGATTATTTATATATCTTTTGTATATTACATAATATGGTTTATTAAATGTTTTGACACTAATTTGTAGTTAATTTACAAATTTACTATCTTATTAGATTTATTGAATTTTTTCTTTTGTTTTCTAATAACATACTATTAAATAATCTTAATTTTTGTTACAATAAAACTTTTTCTGTAAGTATTGGAGCATATTATAAGATATCTTAAAAAACACTAATTATTGTGTTAGAGCCTATTCTATTAGTAGAACTTATTGATATATATAAATCATTTAAAAAATTAATATATAACTAAATATAGCTACACTCTTGAGTATTTCAATTTGCAATTCACAATGCAAAATTCACAATTAAGGTTGAAATTAATTCTTTATGAATTAATTTCTTAAACTAATTTTTACTAGCAATGTATTGCTAGTTTTTTATAAAAAGTGATTGTATCACTTCAAAAATAAATAATTCTAAATTTCTCAGTAAAAACTAAGAAATCTGGAATTATTTAATCGTAACGGCGAACAATGTTCGCCATATATTATTGAATAAATATTAAACTATAAGACGTATTAAAGAGAATTAGCAAACACTGTTCACATCTACAATAAAACGCTAGCAATTGTAGGCTCTCCATAGTATTAGTTAAATTTATTAGTATTGTTCCGAGCTATACTGCACCTCAGGGAACCCTTATACAATTGAGAATTAACGATTGACAATGGAGAATTATTGATACTTCTCTTTTATAAGAGAAGTTCTAAATTTATTTCTTTTTAAAGTGACACAGTCACTTTTATTGAAAAATCTATTTAAAGAAATTGATTTGTAAGAATTAATTTCCACCATAATTGTCAATTTTCCATTCTCAATTCTCAATTGATTAAGTTCCCCTGAGGTGGAAAACTAGCAATTGTATTGCTAGTTAAAAAATCCATTAAAGAAACTCCCAAGAGCTACTATTATTAAGGAACTTTCTTTTCTAATAAATTTTTTTTGTTTCTTTAAGTATTATTTTCTTTTAAACATTAATTACCTTAAAAATAAAAAAACCAATAATATTATTGGCTTTTAAAGTTACGATTTATTTAATTAAATTTATCAATAAATAAATAAATTGTAGTCATTAAATTTAAAGATAGATGAGCTATAACAGCGTACCAGTAACCTTTTTTGTGAATTAAATAACAAGTAACCATACTTACTGTAAATAAAACTAAAAATGCAGTTAAACTAAAATGTACTAAGGCAAATATTATACTAGTTATTATGCTAGCTAATATAACTCCAATTCTCTTTTTTAAAAATTTCTCAAATATTAAATATCTAAATACAAATTCCTCCAATATGGGTGCAAATATTACAGTTGAAGGCACTGCTATAAAAAAGCTTAATAAATCATAATCTGATAATATTGTAACTACTTCTTGCTCCTTCAATTGAATACCTAAATTTCTTAATATCCAACTCCATAATATTGATGCAGATATCATCATAATATATGATATAATTCCATATTTAAAAGCAGAGAATATGTCTATAGTTTTTATAGAAAATTCATATCCATAATAGTCATCTAAATTTGATTTTTTCATATGTATTATTAATATTATTACTATAATAAAAGGATATAAATTAGCTATCATCGATGGACTAATTAATACTAATAATGTATATATTAAAGTAAAAAAAATGTTTTTTATTGAAAATAATTTATAAATTCCCCTCTTATAACTATATTCATATATAAATACAAAATAAGGTAAAAAATAAACTAGCAGTAAAATTAATATATTAACTAATAATTGCAACCTACTACCTCCTATTAAAATTAATTGATATTAGTATACTCTATACTATTTATATAATAAATAACAGTTAACTAACTTCTTTTAGAATAAATAGTTATGATAAATTTTAAATAAAATATTATTTTTTGAAATTCATTAATAGCCTTCTCATATATCAATAAAAAGATAAGGATTTTCTAAAAAATAGTTAACAATATTTTTAATATACCTTAATAAAGGCATATACTTAAACTGTATATGCCTTTATTATTATATTTCTATTCCCTTAAATAATTCCTCTAAAAGGTCTTCCTTTCCTTCTTTCTTTAAAGATGAAAAGAAAAGAAGTGGCTCATCTTTATCCATTTTTAACGTTTCTCTAATTAGTTTATTGCTTTTAAAAAGTTCATTTTTAGTTAATTTATCTTTTTTAGTAGCAACTACCACTACACCATATCCATAATGCTTTATCCATTCATACATTGATATATCGTCATTTGTAGGTTTATGCCTTGAATCTACCAACAATACAACCTTTTTAAGTTGTGGTCTATTAACTAAATATTTTTCCATCATTTGGCCCCAAGTTGCCTTTTCACTTTTGGATACTTTAGCATATCCATAACCAGGTAAGTCTACAAAATAAAATTCATTATTAATTATGAAAAAGTTTATTAATCTAGTTTTTCCTGGTGTACCACTTACCTTAACCAACTTTCTTCTATTTGTTAAAGTATTTATAAGTGATGATTTTCCAACATTTGAACGACCTACAAATGCAAATTCAACCCTATTGTCTGTAGGATATTGCTCTGGTTTTACTGCTGATATAGTGAATTCTGATTGCTTAATTTCCATTTTTCATCTCTCCAATTAATGCATTTTCTAATACATCATCTACGTTCTCCGCTATTATAAAGTTTAATTTGTTTTTTAAAGATTTTGGAAGCTTTTCAATATCTCTCTTGTTATCCTTAGGTATAATAATTGTATCTATACCCATTCTGTAAGCTGCTAAACTCTTTTCTTTTAATCCACCAATTGGAAGCACTCTTCCTGTTAAAGTAACCTCACCAGTCATAGCCACATTATGTTTAACTTTTTTATTACTTAATGCGGATACCATTGCTGTTACCATGGTTACACCTGCTGATGGTCCATCTTTAGGTACTGCCCCTTCTGGTACATGTATATGAATATCTTTATCCTTGTAAAAATTTTCTTCAATGTTAAAGTGTTTAGTATTTGTTCTTACATAGCTATATCCGGCTTTAGCAGATTCTTTCATTACATCACCCAATTGTCCTGTTAATTGAAGTTTACCATTCCCCTCCATAACAGTTACCTCTACTGGTAATGTATCTCCACCATATCCAGTCCATGCAAGTCCAGTTACAACGCCTATTTTATCTTCTTTATCTAAATCATCATAACTATAAATTTCTGGACCTAAATACTTTCTAACATAGCTTGTAGTTATAGCTACCTTCTTTTTATCCTTTTCTACCATTTCAGTAATAGATTTTCTTATAACAGAAGATATTTTTCTTTCTAAATTTCTAACTCCTGATTCTCTTGTATAGTTCTCCACTATACTTCTTATGGCAGAATCATATATTTTAATTTGTCCTTCTTCCATATTATGCTCTTTTAATAGTTTAGGAATTAAATGATCTTTAGCAATAAAAAATTTCTCTTCTGGTGTATATCCCGTTACTTCTATTATTTCCATTCTATCTAATAATGGTCTAGATATAGTATCTAAGGAGTTTGCCGTTGTTATAAATAAAACTTTTGACAAATCAAAATCTAGTTCTAAGTAATGATCTCTAAAAGTTGAATTTTGTTCACTATCTAAAACTTCAAGTAATGCATCTGCAAGGCTTCCTCTATGATCCGCGCCCATTTTATCAATTTCATCTAATAAAAATAATGGATTTTTATATCCTGCTTCTTTCATACCATTTATAATTCTACCTGGTATTGCACCTACGTAAGTCTTCCTATGCCCTCTTATCTCAGCTTCATCTTTAACTCCACCTAAACTCATTCTTACAAACTTACGTCCTAATGCATTAGCCACAGATTTAGCAATAGAAGTTTTTCCTACTCCCGGTGGTCCTACAAGGCAAAGTATAGGCCCCTTTAAAGTTCTACTTATCTTTCTTACTGCCAGATATTCTATTATTCTTTCTTTAACATCTTCAAGTCCATAATGTTCATCATTTAACACTTTTCTAGCATTTTTTATATCTAAATTATCTTTAGTTAGCTTATTCCATGGAAGCTCTAATACCCAATCTAGATAATTTTTTACAACTACTGCTTCCTGTGTATGAACTCCGCTACTCTTTAATCTATTCAGCTCATAAACTGCTTTTTCTTTAACTTCTTTAGGCAACTTATTTTTATTAATCTTGTCTTCGTATTCTCTTATTTCTTTACTTCCTTCGTCTTCTTCACCTAATTCCTCTTGTATTACTTTAAGTTGCTCCCTTAAATAATATTCTTTCTGAACCTTTCCAATTTTGCTCTTAATTTTAGTTCCTATTTTCTTTTCTAATGTAACAACTTCAATTTCATTTTCTATAAATATAAGGAGCTTTTCTAAACGCTCTTTAACATCTATAGCTTCTAAAAGTTCTTGTTTTTTGTTCTGCTTTAACATCATATAAGAACCTACTGTGTCACAAAATCTACCATAGTCCTCTTCATCTTCTAAATCTATCAGAACTTCTGAACTCATATCACCTATAAGCTCTAAATACCTATCAAAAGCTTCTTCTATAGATGTTACATATGCCATACATTCATTATCATTCTCATATTGTATGTCTTCAATTATTTCAACCTCAGAATAAATTGAATCTTCTTCATCTATATAGTTTACTATCCTTGCTCTTGACAATCCTTCCACCAGAACTCTCATGTAGTTTCCTGGCAATTTAACAAACTGTTTTATATTGCACACAGTTCCAACCTTGTATATATCTTTTTCTTCTGGTTCTTCAACCTTAGCATCTTTTTGAGAAACTAAAAATATTTTTTGATCCTTTGACATTGCTTCTTCAAGGGCAAGAATTGACTTTTCTCTTCCCACATCAAAATGTAAAACCATATATGGAAAGATATTTACCCCTCTTAGAGGAATTAAAGGAAGCTTTTTAATATTATTCTCCATTTTTCTCCCCTCATTTCTATAATTAATAAAATGATTTTTTTAATTTATTTAAAAAAGTATATAGCTAGACTTATATATTATACCTATAAAAAGAAATTTTTTCAATTAATAATAATCATTAAATTAATTTAGGCTATGTATTTAATACATAGCCTAATATTTACATATCTGCAGACTGAGCTGTAAGAATATCTACTCCATTTTCCACTGGAATATTTACAACATTCTCCTTGACTAAAGCTTCTTTTATTACTTCTTCTATATTGGTTACTGCAACAATTTTTACGCCTTCTATATCTTTAAAACTTTCTTGCCAGTTTTCTTTTGGTATTATTACTTTTGTAACTCCTGCTTTCTTAGCTGCATGTATTTTAGCATTTACTCCGCCGATAGGCTTAACATTGCCATGAATGGAAATCTCTCCTGTCATAGCAACTTTATTGTCTATAGCTACCCCTGTTATAGCGCTATAGATAGCAGTTGTTATGCTAATACCTGCTGAAGGTCCATCTACTGGCGAACCCCCTGGAAAGTTTACGTGTATATCATATTTGTCAGTATCTATGTTAAAAAATCTTTCCAGTACTGTTAAAACATTTTCTACAGAACATCTAGCAGTACTCTTTCTTTTTATTTTTTTATTATGCCCACTGATCTCCTCTTCTTCTACAATTCCAGTAATTTTAATTTTTCCCTTTCTTAAATTTACTGCTCTGGCACTAGCCTCTATCTCCATTACAGAACCTATATTTGCTCCATATACTGCTAATCCATTTACAAAACCCACTTGAGGACTTTCCTTTATTTTTTTATTTGGTCTTGGTGTATATTGACCGTTCTCAATAACCCATTCTATATCACTTACTGTTACAGTATCTCTATTTTCATTAATAGCGATTCCTGAAGCTAATTGTATTAAGTTGACTGCATCTCTTCCATTAGTAGAATATAATCCTACTAATTCACAAGCTTTTTCTTCAAGTAATAGTCCTATTTTTTTCATAGCATTATTTGCTATTATTTCTATTTCTTCTGGCTGCAAAGCTCTAAAGAAAATTTCTACACATCTCGATCTAATAGCCGGTGCTATTTCTTCAGGGCTTCTAGTTGTAGCGCCTATTAACCTAAAATCCGCTGGTAATCCATTATCAAATATTTCTTTTATATAACTAGGCATATTTTGATCTTCTGAATTATAATATGCACTATCTAAAAATACTTTTCTATCTTCTAAAACTTTTAATAACTTATTCATTTCTATAGGGTGTAACTCTCCTATTTCATCTATAAACAGTACACCCCCGTGTGCTTTAGTAACAGCTCCTGGCTTTGGTTGTGGCACACCTGCAACTCCTAATGGCCCAGCCCCTTGATATATAGGATCATGCACCGAACCTATAAGTGGGTCAGCTATACCTCTTTCATCAAATCTAATAGTTGTAGCATCTATTTCTACAAATTTAGCCTCTTCTTTAAAGGGAGATGTTTTTCTTCTTTTAGCATCCTCAAGGACTAATCTTGCAGCTGCAGTTTTTCCTACTCCTGGAGGTCCATAAATAATTACATGTTGTGGATTAGGCCCACAAATAGCTGCCTGAAGTGCTTTAATTCCTTTTTCTTGGCCTATTATTTCTTCAAAGCTACTAGGTCTACTTTTTTCTGTTAAAGGCATAGATAATGATATGCTCTTCATTTTTTTTAATTTATCTATTTCTTTTTGATTTTCTTTGTTAATTACAACCTTATTGCTTTGCTGACCCTTTAAAGCATTAAAAAAGTACAACCCTATTATAATTGTAAAAACCATTTGTATTCCCATAGTAAAGAATAATAATTTATCGCTCATAAATAATTTAGCTTAGATTCTATAAAATTAAGCTAATCCTCCTTTCATTAGATAAATTTTCCAGATAACTTTTAAATATATTACTATTCTTTACAATTGCACAATTTTATATTCCATAATGTAATAAAAAAGCATTTTAAATTATAAATAATTCCTTATATATAAGCTTTAAATATTATAAGATGAAATTATAATTTATTTTTTCATTATTTAGCACAATATTTAACCAACTGTTTATGTAAGATTCTTAACATAACATAAAATTTCTAGATTTTAATTTTGTTATAATTTCAAAACATCACCTTAAAAGTACTTATATTAAAAAAAGTTTAGTCCTAAATCAAAATTATTTTAGGACTAAACTTTATTTTCATATTCTATATTACAAACTTTAAATAAAAGCTTACATAAATTTTAACTTGAGGTACATTATCCTGTATTAAGCCGGCTCTGAACCTCTTTTAACCTTATTTTTAGCTTCTAATTTTAATGGAGCTCTCTTTCCACTTTCAGCTATTACGAATTGAGGTTTTTTATCTTTCACTGACTCTTCAGTAATAATAACTTTTTCTACCTCTTCTCTTGAAGGAATTTCAAACATAATATCCTTCATAGTTTCTTCTATAATAGCTCTTAATCCTCTAGCTCCAGTATTTCTTTTAATAGCTTCTTTAGCAATTGCTTTCAATGCAGCTTCATCAAAATCTAATTGGACATTATCCATTTCAAATAATTTTTTATATTGTTTAACAAGAGCATTTTTAGGTTCACTTAATATATTAACTAAAGCATTTTCATCTAAAGCCTCTAATGTAACAACTATTGGTAATCTTCCTACAAACTCTGGAATTAAACCAAATTTTAGTAAATCTCCAGGCATTATCTCTTTTAGTAATACTCCTATATCTATATTTTCCTTAGATTGAACTTTGGCTCCAAATCCCATAGAGGATTTTTGTGTTCTTCTAGTTATTATTTTTTCTAAGCCATCAAAAGCTCCTCCGCATATAAACAGTATGTTTGAAGTATTAATTTGAATAAACTCTTGATGTGGATGCTTTCTTCCACCTTGAGGTGGTACTGATGAAACAGTTCCTTCTAATATTTTTAACAATGCTTGTTGCACACCCTCACCAGATACATCACGGGTAATAGAAGGATTTTCTGATTTTCTTGCTATCTTGTCTATTTCATCTATATATATGATACCTTTTTCTGCTCTTTCAATATCGTAATCAGAATTTTGAATTAATTTCAATAATATATTTTCTACATCTTCTCCGACATATCCTGCTTCTGTTAAGGTAGTAGCATCTGCAATAGCAAATGGTACATTTAACATTTTAGCCAAGGTTTGAGCAAGAAGTGTTTTACCTGAACCTGTTGGTCCTAGAAGCAGTATATTACTCTTTTGAAGCTCAACATCACTTTCACTTATATTTGAACTAATTCTTTTATAATGATTGTATACTGCAACAGCTAAAGATTTTTTTGCATCATCCTGCCCAACTACATATTGATCAAGATATTTTTTAATCTCGTCTGGTTTTGGTAGTGTTTCCATGTCAATTTGAACATCATCTTCTTTTTCATCTATGATGATTTCAGAGCATAGTTCTATACATTCATCACATATATAAACACCTGGACCAGCTATTAGTCTTCTAACCTGTTCCTCGCTTTTACCACAGAAGGAACATTTGAACTTTTTCTTTTCATCATTTCTTGGCATGTCTACACCTCTCTAACTGCTATTTCTTTTTAAATTCATAAACCTCATCGATTAATCCATACTCTTTAGCTTCCTCTGCGGTCATGAAATAATCTCTTTCGACATCACTTTGAATTTTTTCAAGTGATTGGCCTGTATTTTCACTTAATATTCTATTTAAAGTTTCTTTTGTTCTTAATATTCTCTTGGCATGAATATCTATATCAGTTGCCTGACCTTTAAATCCACCTAATGGTTGGTGTATCATTATTTCACTATTTGGAAGTGCAAAACGCTTTCCTTTTGCTCCAGCAGATAATAAAAACGCTCCCATTGAAGCAGCCATACCAGTACAAATTGTTGATACATCTGGCTTTATATAATTCATAGTATCGTATATAGCCATACCATCTGTAATTGAGCCTCCTGGACTATTTATATATAAATGTATGTCCTTATCTGGATCTTCTGACTCTAAAAATAATAATTGAGCCACAACTAAACTAGCAGTGGTAGCATTAACTTCTTCGCCTAAAAATATTATCCTGTCTTTTAAAAGTCTAGAATAAATATCATAAGATCTTTCGCCTTTATTAGTTTGCTCTATAACCATTGGTACTAAACTCATACAACATCCTCCTTTTTATATATTATAAATTATAGCACAAAACTTCTACTATTTAAGTTTATCCTTATAATTTAACTTTAATCCTATATATTTAAAATTAATTGCCAGATTGCTCTGGCAATTAATTCTCTTAAATATGTTTTATTATAAAATTTAGATAGCTTTGCTACTTTCAACTAACATATCTTTAACTTTTTCAGTAGTAACTTGAAGTTGTAAATACTCTTTTTGAGAGTTTATTAATAACTCAGCAGTTTTATCTGCCTCTGAAGCTCCGTAATACATTTCAGCCATTTCTTTAGCCTTAGCTTTAACTTCTTCTTCAGTTGCTGTTATATTTTCTACTTCAGCTATTTTATCCATAACAACTTCAGTTTTAACTTTATTTGTAGCAACTTCTTTCATTTGTTGTCTAAAACCTTCTTCACTTGTATTTGTGAATTGATAGTATGTTTGAATGTCTAATCCTTGATATTGTAATCTAGTTTCTAAATCTTTTAACATTCCATCTATTTCCCTATTTACCATAACTTCTGGAATATCAATTTTAGCATTAGCTACTGCTGCATTTATAACAGCTTCTTCATATTCTTTTTTTACTCTTAGTTCATTTGCTTCCTCTAAATTAGCTTTTATATCATTTCTATACTCTTCCAATGTTTCAAATTCAGAAACTTCTTTAGCAAATTCATCATCTATGGCAGGTAATTCTTTTACCTTAACAGTCTTAATTTTAACTTCAAATTTAGCTGGTTTTCCATTTAATTCTTCTCTTCCATATTGCTCTGGGAAAGTTACATTAACTTCTTTAAAGTCTCCAGCTTTTAAACCTATTAATTGTTCTTCAAAATTGTCTATAAATGTACCTGAACCTATCTCTAATTCATAATCTGTTCCTTCTCCACCTTCAAAAGCAACATCATCTGTAAATCCTTTAAAGTCAATAATAGCTATATCGCCTTTTTCTATGACTTTATCTTCTTTAACTTCAACTCTTGCATTTCTATATTGAACTTCTTTTAATTTATTTTCAACATCTTCATCAGTTACATTGTATTCATTTTTCTTAACTTCTAAAGCTTTGTACTCACCAAGTTCAACTTCTGGCATAACTGTTATCTCTGCAGTATATATGAACTCTTTTCCTTCTCCAATTTGAACTATATCTATTGATGGATAATCAATTGGATTTATGTTATTTTCTTCTAACGCTTTTGGATATGTATCTCTATATATCATGTCTATCGCGTCTTCAAATAATACTCCTTCTCCATAATATTTTTTTACTATATTAAGTGGAGCTTTACCCTTTCTAAATCCTGGTATGTTAAATTTCTTAGCATTTTTAGCAAAAGATTTCTTTAAAGCTTCATTAAATTTTTCAGCTTCAACGATTATTTCTAGTTTTACAACGTTTTTTTCTAATTTTTCCATTTTAACGTTCATTGTTTTCTTCCTCCTAATATCATAAATGAATATTAACCTAATAGATTATACCATACTTTCTTAATAATTACATAGATTAATTGTCATTTTTTTAATAACGCTAAATCCTAATATTGCAAATAATACAACTGACACCATTAATACATCTTACTCTAAAACATATAAATTGACATTACAAAATAATATAAATTGTAGAGTTTGTTTCAAATTATACAATAAATTCATATAAAATTACAAGTAAATTTACAAACTTTCCTATTAATAAACTATATTTCCTTCACCCTTTAAAAAATTCACCTTACCATCTATATTAATAATTAATCCTTTTTCTTCAATTTTTCCAAATTTAATATCTTTACCTGTTAAATTATAATAAGCGGTATGTTCTAAATTTTGTAAATTCATCATCCATACATATTGATTTTTATCCTCATTTATCCATGGTAAATAACTTATATATGCAATATTTTTTTCATCTACAAATTTTGGATTGCTACCCCATAGATATCCTGGGGTATATTGAAGTACAGACTCTTTAGAAAAAATTTCATTTTCTGTAGATACATATTCTTTTTTTGTTATTTCCTTTAAATCTCCATTTACATTCATTAAGAAGATTCGTTGTTCCTTTTTTTCTTCGAAAACAGCCTGTTTTCCTGAGGGACTAATATCACTCGTAGTATTTTCAGCATTGTTAATAGATATAATTCTCTTATCATTATTTTTATTCTCTATAACAAGTTTTACAGTAGCATTATCACTTAATTTAATTTCTTTCTCTTCTTGTAATGTCTTTTGCTTATTAGCTTCTTCTTTTAAATTTTCTTCCTCGCTTTTATTATCTATTTTATCTTTGTTATCTTCCTTGTTATTATTCGTAGCAGTTTCTGATTTTTCATCTTTATTATCTTTATTTTTATTATCTTTATTTAATATTATAGTATCCTTTATATTTAATAAGCTTTGTTTTATTGGTGAGCTAAATACTATAACTATAACAGCTGCAACAGAAGCTAAAATTAGCATTACATATCTTCTTCTTCTTTTCCTCATCTGTTTTTCGTAATTCTTACTAAACATGCTAGGTTTTCTTCTTCCCACTTGTCTTCCCTCCATACTCAGTATAATAGCATAAATAAAATGGAATATTATTTTTAAAGTATCCTTTCAAATAGCTATCTAATTCTACTCATTCTATTATAACTCATTTTTATTGGAATTAGTATTTTTTTATTAATTTACTGTAACTTATTATTACACATATTAGCTAAATAGTATAAATAACAATATAACATACAAATTATAACAGTTTAATATCTGTTTTTAATACCTTTTGACTTTTATTTTTATAGATTTTTTTATCCTTTTAAAACTGTATTAGTCAAAATACAAAACAGTTTTATTTTCATATGTTACACACTATTAATTTTTTTATTTTTCCTTCATTCATATTTTATGTTTACACCTCTTCTTTTTCAATTCTCTCTATGAAAAATGACATATTTTGAATTTTATATTTCAACATTACTATATCAGCCACTTTAGTATACGTTATCATGCATGAAAAGTAGTAATTATTATTTAAGTTTGAATATTCTGAAAATATAAAAATCTATTGAATTAGTTCTGTATTAGTAATACAATTATAACACAAGATAAAATAATTATTAATCGTAAATAAATACCGTTAAATAAATTTATATTTAACCTTATGCTGTTATAGTTAAATATAAGAACTGTTTTATTTTTTAAATTGTAATATATTAGGAGGAATAGTAAATGTTTAAACAATGGGAAGGCTTTAAAGGCGAGCTATGGCAAGAATCTATTGATGTAAGAGAATTTATTCAAAAGAACTATTCATTATATGAAGGTGATGATACTTTTTTAGTAGGAATGTCAGATAAAACTGCTAAGGTTTGGGATAAAACTCATGCACTAATAATAGAAGAAATAAAAAAAGGAATAATTGATGTTGAAGTTAATGAAATATCTGGAATTAATAACTTTGCTCCTGGATATATAGATAAAGCTAATGAAGTTATTGTTGGACTACAAACAGATGCTCCACTAAAAAGAATAGTTAATCCATTTGGTGGATTTAGAATGGTAGAACAATCTTTAGAAGCTTATGGATTTGAATTAAATGAAGAAATAAACAAATATTTCCCTAAATATAGAAAAACTCATAACCAAGGTGTTTTCCATGCTTATACTGATGAAATAAGAGCAGCTAGAAGTGCTGGATTATTAACTGGTCTTCCTGACGCTTATGGAAGAGGAAGAATTATTGGTGATTATAGAAGAATTGCACTTTATGGAATGGACTTTTTAATTAATGAAAAGAAAAAAGATTTAGCTGAACTTAAAGGACCAGCTTTAGATGACTTAATAAGACAAAGAGAAGAAGTTAATGAACAAATTGCAGCTATGGAAGATATAAAAGCTATGTCAGCTTCTTATGGAATAGATATTTCAGAGCCTGCTAAAGACGCTAAAGAAGCTGTACAGTTTACCTATTTTGCATATTTAGCAGCTATAAAAGAAAACAATGGTGCTGCAATGTCATTAGGAAGAGTTAGCACATTCTTAGATATATATATTAAAAGAGATTTAGAAAAAGGTATTATAACAGAGATAGAAGCTCAAGAAATAATTGATCAATTTGTTATAAAGTTAAGAATAGCTAGACATTTAAGAACTCCTGATTATAACGATCTATTTGCTGGGGATCCGAACTGGATAACAGAAGCAATTGGTGGAGTTAGCGTAAATGGTAAACCACTTGTAACTAAGACATCATTCAGATTCATGCATACATTAATTAATCTAAACCCTGCACCAGAGCCAAATATGACAGTTTTATGGTCAGAAAAATTACCAGAAAACTTCAAAAAATATTGTTCAAAAATGTCAATCGAAACTGGAGCAATTCAATATGAAAATGATGACATAATGAGACCAGTATATGGTGATGACTATGGTATTGCTTGTTGTGTATCAGCTATGGAAATTGGTAAGAGAATGCAATTTTTCGGAGCTAGAGCTAATTTAGGTAAATCACTATTATACGCTATTAATGGTGGAATTGATGAAAAAACATTTAGCACTGTAATTAAAGGTCTAGATAAGATGAGTGATGAAGTTCTTGACTACAAAAAAGTTAAAACTAAATTCTTTGAAGTTCTTGAATATGTGGCTGAATTATACGTTGATACAATGAATACAATTCACTATATGCATGATAAGTATGCTTATGAAGCTGGGCAAATGGCTTTACACGATACAAATATCAAAAGATTTATGGCTTTTGGAGTTGCAGGATTATCAGTTGTAGCTGACTCATTAAGTGCTATAAAATATGCTAAAGTTACTCCTATTAGAAATGAAGATGGAATAGCTATAGACTTTAAAATTGAAGGAGATTTTCCTAAATACGGAAATGATGATGATAGAGTTGATGATATTGCTGTAGAAGTTATTAAAAAATTCTCTGAAATGTTAAAGAAGCACAAGACATATAGAGATGCTGAACACTCATTATCAGTGTTAACAATAACATCTAATGTTGTCTATGGTAAGAAAACTGGTGCTACTCCAGATGGAAGAAAAGCTGGCGAGCCATTTGCACCAGGTGCTAACCCAATGCATGGAAGAGATGAAAATGGTGCCTTAGCATCATTAAACTCAGTTGCTAAAATTCCTTACAAGGAATCTTGTCAAGATGGAGTTTCAAATACATTCTCAATAATTCCTGATGCATTAGGAAAAACTGAAGAAGAAAGAGTTAGTAATTTAGTGTCTATAATGGACGGATATTTCGGACAAAGTGCTTTCCACTTAAACGTTAACGTCTTAAATAGGGAAACATTATTAGATGCTATGGAAAATCCAGATAAATATCCAACATTAACAATTAGAGTTTCTGGATATGCTGTTAATTTCAACAGATTGACTAAAGCTCAACAATTAGAAGTTATAAGCAGAACATTCCATGAATCAATGTAATTAATTTAAGTAGAATTACCTATACTAATATAGGTAATTCTACTGTATTAAAAAAGCTATTAACTTTAATCTAATGGTTTTTTTAATACAACTATATAAATGCCTAATTAAGGAGAAGATATTATGGTAAAAGGAAGAATTCATTCAATTGAAAGCATGGGACTTGTAGACGGTCCTGGTATAAGAACAATAGTATTTATGCAAGGATGTAAATTAAGATGTGCTTATTGTCATAATCCAGACACCTGGAGTTTGAATGGTGGCAATGAGATGACCTCTGATGAAATAGTAAAAAAAATTATTAGATTTAAACCCTACTTTAAAAATTCAGGTGGTGGAGTAACATTTTCTGGGGGAGACCCTTTATTTCAAGATGAATTTCTACTTGATATGTTGAAACAATGCAAACAGCATGGAATACACACTGCCATTGATACCGCTGGTTATGGACATGGTCATTATGATGAAATATTAAAATATACAGATTTAGTTCTACTTGATATAAAGCATATAGATAGCACTGGTTATATTAAACTAACAGGACAAGATACTAAAGATGTTAACTTATTCTTAGAGGCTCTTAGAAAAAGCACCACTAGAGTTTGGGTTAGACATGTAATTATCCCTGATCATACGGATTCTAAAGAGCATATAGAAAAAATAGCTAAAATAATAAATGAAGAAATTCCAAATGTGGATAAAATTGAACTTCTTCCCTATCATCTATTAGGAGTAAATAAGTATGAAGCTTTGGGTATGAAATATAAATTGGAAGATGTTCCAGCTATGGATAAAGAAAAAACGAAAGAATTAGAAGCCTATTTATATTCTCTTGTGGATTTAGATAAAACTAATATAAAAGTATCCTAACCTAATAATATGAAAAAGGTTTAGCTCTAAAATAGTTTTCAATTTAGAGTTAAGCCTTTTTTTATATTAAACCTCTAACTCGCTCCTTTTCCAATTAATTATATATGAAAAAGTAATTTTATTCACTTATTACATTTTTTTCCACATTATCCACAATTTTATCCACATTTTGGTAATAATTATCATTTATCAATCATATAATATTTGATATTTACTTATTAATTACTTTATGAGATAATGTAACCATTATATATATTTTGAATTATTTCTCGCTATATTGAAGGGGGACAAGCTAATGAGACTAAACACTAAGGCTTTTGAAAAATTCATTGAAGAACACCAAATACCTATGAATAAAGGAATGAATATAGATGAATTTACTATCTTCTCTTTTCCTGAGAAAATAACTGTTCATGGTGTTGAAAAACCAGTTTTAGGTGGAGGAACAGAAAAAAGAGCGGTTATAGCTTTAAGAGATGATGATACTCTAGCTGATATATATGTATTTCACATAACAAGTACACCAAGTGATGAAAATACAAAAATTAAACTTTATAAATTANNATAAATTATTTAATGATTTAAATTCTACTTATAAATATGTTTCTTTCTATGAAGATCAAAACGTAGTCAGTGCAAAAGCTTCCATTCCTTTCAACAATAATTTTGATGCTGAAATTGTATTTGAAACTTTATCTGTTATTTTCCAAGCAGTTGAAGCAGAATACGAAGGAATAATGGATACACTAAATTTAAAGCCTAAAAAAAGTAAAATTATTGATTTAAAATCAATGCAATAGTTTTAAAAGCCCATACCGAAATGGGCTTTTATTTTGTATTACATAATATATAAAAATATAATAAAATACTAAATATATTAAATATTATTGGAGGATAATATGTTAAAAGAAAACAAAACAATTTTATATCTTATCATAATAAACTTAGCCCTACTAATGATTTTCTTATTGACTAAAGTAGACTTTATTTTTACACCTTTAGTTAGTTTAAAAGATGCTGTATTAATACCAGCTATTTTAGCTATATTTTTATATTATATATTAAGACCTATAAATAGGTTTCTGAAATCTAAAAATATTTCTAATGGATTAGCAACAACAATAACTATAATATCTATATTAATATTGTTGATAGGCATATCCACTTATGCTAGTTCTACCATAGCAAAAGAAAGCTCAAGCTTAGTTACAAATCTTACTGTAAGTATTCAAAACTTATCAGAAAAATATAATTATTTATATCCGAAACTCAATGAATTATTAAAAATTGATGATATTCTGAAGAAAACCGCATCTTTTATAACTAGTTCATTTTTAGATATAAGTATAGGGGTTGCAGGCGTAGTAGGTTCTGTAAGTAATTTTTTTGCTCAATTAATACTTATTCCTATTATTATGTTCTATATATTAAAAGATGAGTACAAAATTTATAATTCCTTTGTTAAAATATTACCTGTAAAGATTAAAAGCTTTATAATAAAAATCGCTAAAGAAATAGATACAGTACTTAAACAATATATAACAGCTCAGATGATGGTTGCCTGTATAATAGGTATATTGATGTTTATAGGATATTTGATAATAAGAATGCCTAATGCTTTTGTATTAGCTTTCTTCGCCTTTATAACTTCATTTATTCCATTCTTAGGCCCTATATTAGGAATATTTCCTGCTTTAATAATAGCTCTAGGAATGGGTTTTCCAATGGCTGTTAAAATAGGTATATTAGCAGTAATTGTTCAACAACTTGAAGGCAATATAATAACTCCTAATATAACAGGCAATCAGCTTCATATGTATCCACTTACAACAATTATAGTAATTACCGCAAGTGTATACTTAGGTGGATTTTTTGCAGCCTTTGTAGCAGTACCAATATATAACATTATTAAAATATTAGTTAAAAATATTTATCAATACTATATTCGATCTAAACAAAGATCTAAAGACATAGAAATATCAAATTAAACCAAAATATTTTATAATTAGAATTTATTAAATAAAAAGATGTGACAATGTCGCATCTTTTATTTATATACATATATTTACTTATTAGCTTGCACATTTTTCACAAGGATTGTTTTTTCCTTGATTTTTAGCATCTTTTAAACTACCCTCTAATATATTTTTACTATTTGATAAAGTGCTACAATCCTTCTTGTAGTGATATGCCTTTCCTTTAGGTGTAAAGTATACTATTTTACTAGAATTATTACTTTTATTAATAGTATTCTTATCACCTTCATTTTTTGTTTGGATATTATTTTCTTCTTTATTTTTTCTTACTCCCTCTTTATAGCTAGCTACTGATTTATTAAAGGTTATTTTCTTTCCATCACTAGTAGCTACAATTGTACCTTGCTCATCTGTTCTATAAAGTTTTATATTTCTTTCTTTCATCTTTTTTACAGTTTCAATATGGGGATGTCCATAATCATTATTCTTCTCACAAGTTATTACTCCATATTTAGGATTGACTGCATCTAAAAATTTATCTGAGGAAGAAGTTCTCGATCCGTGATGCCCTAATTTTAAAACATCTGCGGTTAAGTCACTTTTCTTATTTAAAATATCCTGCTCTGAAGGACCTTCTGCATCTCCTGTAAATAAAAATGTGTTATTTCCGTATTTCATCTTTAAAACTATTGAACTATCATTAGCATCTTCATAATCTTTTATAGGTGCTAATATGGTAAAAGTAGCTTCTCCTAGTTTAAAGCTATCTCCCACTTTAGGAGCTGTAAATTTTAATGACTTTTTACTAGCAGCTGTTACTACATCTCTATAAGTCTTTGTAGTAGAAGTTTTTTTAGGCATAAAAATCTTTCCTATTTCAAAGCCGTAAATAACATCATCCATAGCACCTATATGATCTTCATGAGGATGTGTACCTACTAAATAATCTATTTTAGTTATATTTCTTTTTCCTAGATAATCCTTAATAATCTTTCCATCATCATTATTACCAGCATCAATAAGCATTGTAGAGTTACCCTGTTCTATTAAAATGCTATCTGCTTGCCCTACATCAATAAAGTGCACTGTAAGTTTCCCCGTAGAATCTGCAACTACATCTTCCTCATTTCCTTCTTCTAAAGATATTTCTGCACATCCAATTAAAAATATAGAAGTCATTATTAAAATTATAAATATAAATAAGTTTTTAATTTTAAAAATTCCTTTCTTCATTTGTATCCCTCCTAATTTCCTTAGTTTTTATGAACTTAATTTTTCAACTTTTCTTTTATTATACATGAACATTAAAAATCCAGCTAAAATTATAACTACATATCCTAATATACTTAATAAATCTGGAATTTCTCCTAGTAAGAACATTCCTAATAAAGCTGTAAAAATTATATTTGCATAGTCATATATAGATATTTCACTAGCTGGTGCATATTTATATGATACTGTTAATGAAAATTGTGCTATAGAAGCAAAAACTCCTGCTCCTAGTAATGTTAATAATTGATTTAAAGTTAAAGGTTTATATACCATTATCATCAAAGGAAGATTAAATAATATAGACACAAAAGAAAAATAGAAAACTATAGTATAATATTTTTCTTTATCTCTTAAAAATCTTACAAATGTATATGCACCTCCCGCAAAAGCTGCAGAAGCAACACCTATTAATGCAGGCATTATATTCATGTTAAAGGATGGCTTAATTATTAATAAGCTTCCTAAAAAAGCTGTAATTATTGCAGCTAATTGAACCTTAGTTATCCTTTCTTTTAAAAATAAAGCAGAAAAAACTATAACAAAAAAGGGACTTAACTTATTTAACATAGAAGAGTCTGATAATACCATGTTATCTATACAATAAAAATATAATATTACCCCTAATGTTCCTAATATAGATCTACCTAATAGATATTTCTGATTTTCCTTTTTTCCAAAGAAACTTTCCTTGTTCTTTATAATAAGTACTAAAGCAACAACGCAACTAACTATGTTTCTAAAAAAGCTTTTTTCAACGGAAGGTACGTCCCCTGCAATTTTAACTAAAAGGCTCATTATAGCAAAGCAAAAAGATGCTAAAAGCATATATGATATTCCCTTTGTTTTATTGTCCATAACTTCACATCCTTTCTTTTGTACTATATTAATTTTATCTTACAACGACTTTTTTTAATAGTGTTAATAATTTATTCTAAATTTTTAAACATTTAAGTAACAATTCAATTTTTTAATACAGATATTTAATATTAGACATTTTTAAAAAGAAAAAACTTACAAGCATAAGCTGTAAGTTTTTATGATTATTATTTTACTGTTATTCTTCCTTTACTTTGTCTTATTATACCACCTACTGTAGGAATCAATTTACTTTCTATATATTTTAACTTATGTTCATCATCTTCTATATCAATATTTTGTATAGCAAAAGCTAAGGCTTTAAAAATAGAATTAATTTGATAAGGGGTAAAATTGAAACTCTCTATAGCTCCATTAGCACTATTAGAAATCTTTTCACAGATTTCACATAAAAACATTATATAAAATTGTTTATCACCCTTGCTCTTAGCATATTCAATTTGTGCCTCAATATTATAAGGATACCTCTCTTCAATCTCATATTTATAAATAGTATATTGTCCGTAACGAGTATCTTCCATATAACCCCTCCCGAATATATTTATAAATAACCTCCAAAAGTTCTATATATGATGTATAAAAAATATAATGTTCCTATACCTAACATAGCCCACATTATAGGCTTACAATTTATTTTTTTCTTTTCATTTCTACATTCTTCTAAATCTATCTGGTCTAAAGAATCCTCTATATCTATCAAAGTTTTTGAATTTTGCTGTTCTCTCATTAATAAATCCTCCTTTATTATGAACTTATGAGGATTTCTTTATAAGTAGAACTATTGAATTTACAATGCACAGTTCGCAATTCACAATTATGGATATTTCTCAGCAAAAGCTGAGAAATTTAAAATATATAAGTATAAGATAAGATATATATCTCTTATCTTATACTTGACTATTTTTTATCTTATTTTATTTTTCGTTTTCTCTTATTTTAATTAATGTCTTTAGTTCTTCTAAATCCTCTAATGTTGCCTTATTTCTTATAAAGCTTCTTGCACTAGAGCGACTTTTTAAATAACTAGCATATTCTCTGTTTTTCTTTTCCCAATTTTGATTTGCTAAAGTTTGCCTCGTCTTTTCCATTATTAAATCACCTTTTAAACCATTTAGTAAATATCTTAATTGTAGCTAATAACATTATAGGTATCCCAATTAAATCTAATAACCCTGCTCTACTAAAGCATGTTCTTCCTAACCATGTTATTGTAAAAAAAATTACTACTAATTCAGTAACTTCTATTTTTCTTTCCATTCAATTTTAGGTGTGCTATAATTTATTCTATAGGAAGGAGTTCTATCTCCTTTCCTCAAGTTATTTAGAACGCTTCTTTTTGGACTTAGGGGCGTTCTTTTTATTTTGTTGATTTAGACTTTTTATCGTTAGTATTGCAATCACTATTCCTAACAATTTTAACACTAAATCTAATAGATCAATTAGCACAGCCACGGGATCACCTCCTTAATTATATTATACTACGTGTAGTAAACAGCTACAAGAATTTTTAGTAATTTTTATAAAATATTGGTAATTAATATATCCTATTCCCAAATATAGCTTGTCATACTTTTATTTAAAAATAAAAACTAAATAATTATTCATATATATTTTTTTTGCTACATACTTTCCAATCTTAAAGACTATATATTTCTAATGCAATTTAAACATTATATAAAAGAAATATTAAAATTAAAAAGAGCTCTCAATGAACTCTTTTTAATTAGATTTCCAAAATATTAAGTATATATTTTTAATATTTCTTATTAATATCATTAAGATATGAACTAATAGTATTTGATTTATTATTAATTGAATGTATATCGAAATATTTGAACTAACAATTATAATAAATTTTTCTATAAATAAAATAATTAATAATATTATCTCCGCAAATATTGAATAAGTTAAATCTATAATTAATATCTGAAATAAATATACAGGATTATTGTTAAATTCATAATCTAAAGAAGTTCTAGATTTTAATTCTTCAATATTTTTACTACTACTAACTAATAAACTGAAATATGCCATACTGAAGCTAATAAAAAGGGCCATTACACTAATTAAAGTATTTATGTTATCATTTTATAATGTAATTGTGTGATAAGGAATAAAGGTGAAAATTTATGAAAATAGGTAAAATTGATGATAAAGAACTAAAATTTGCAGTAATAAGTACTGTATATCAAGGAAAATGGGTTTATGTAAGACATAGTGAAAGAAGCTCTTGGGAGATTCCAGGAGGTCATAGAGAACTAGGAGAAACTATTGATAATACCGCTAAAAGGGAATTGTTCGAAGAGACTGGTGCAAAACAATTTAATATGAACCCTGTTTGTGATTATTCAATGAATGATTCCAATGAAAAAGTGTTTGGAAGACTATTCTTCTGTGAAATAAGTGAAATGGGTATTTTACCAATTTCAGAGATTGGGGAAGTAAAACTATTTGATGAACTCCCAAAAGATCTAACCTATCCTAAAATTCAACCATATTTATATGAAAAAACATTACCTTTGAAATGTAGCATATAGGTATCTAATATGAAAGTTGAAAATATACTCTGAAAAATAAATCTTCTATAAAAATAGTTTAACCTCTTAAAAATTAATAATCAAAAATAAAAAATTTAAGAAGAAATCCTCTTTAGCGAATTTTTGTTTATTCTATTATAATCTAATAATTAATGTTATAATTTACATTAAAATGTTTTATCATAATAGTTGTATTATTAAAAAAGAAGGTGTTAAAAATGAATATTCGTACAGTGCAAGAGTCTGATTATATCGAAATTATAGCAGTAATAGATGCTTGGTGGGGTGGAAGACATATGAGTGATATACTACCTAGATTATTTTTTAACCATTTTCAAAATACTAGTTTTATAGCAGAAGAAAATGATAAAATTATAGGATTTCTAATTGGTTTTATATCACAGAGTTATCCAAATGAAGCATATATTCACTTTATAGGCATTCATCCAGATTATAGGAAATCAGGAATTGCAAAAGAATTATATGAATTGTTCTTTAATACAGTAAATAAACTAGGTTGTACTACAGTTCATTCTGTAACATCTCCTGTAAATAAGGGGTCTATAGCATTCCATAAAAAAATGGGATTTGAAATAAAAAAGGGAGATAATGAGATTGATGGAATTTCTGTATCTACAAATTATGATGGCAATGGTGGAGACAGAGTATTGTTCATAAAGAAATTATTAGGTTAAAATTGGAGTAGTTATAGGTATAAAACCTATAACTACTTTTTAATCATACGTTTAAAACAAGGGTTCATGTACATATGCCCGCTCATCTGTGCTGTAACTTAAATCAACTGTTATATGATTTCTATCAATTGCTTCACTTGAGATAGTTGAAAAATTTATATTTAAACTATATATTTTTTATTACTTCTTATCGTCAATTGTTATAGAATTATTTATTTCTATAATCTTCTTTAACTTCACATATCCAACAAAGCTTAATATCATTGATGGAATGACAAATATAATATACATAATAAAAACAGCTCCACCTACCGCATATAAAATACCTCCTGTAAGTGCAAAGCCTCTTTTATTTGAAAAATATGCTATCCAATTAAAAATTGTTGCTAAAACAACTAAAATTATGTGTGGTGTAACTAGCGCTGTTGCTATAGCTGCCCCTACAATTTCTGTACTTTCTTTACTGCCAAATATTCCACTACTAAAATGTGATATAATATATATTGAATATAATAAACCTAATATTGCTGAAATTAATAATATTTTAGAACGCTTAACTTTCATAATATCCCCCTTTTTTATAAAGTAATATATTCAACTATCTCCCTATATCATTGTAATATAAAGAATGTTATACATTCAACCATATTTGTACATATTATTATAAATTTTACTTTTTTATGAGCTTTTTCACTTTAAATATGCATATAAATAAAAAGAAAGAAAAATAACTTATGTCTTGATGTTAACTTTATAATACTATCCTCTTAATTTATATAAAAAAAGAGTCTTATTTAGACTCTTTTTTTATAGACCTATATTTTGAATTAGTTCTCTCTTCTGGATTTATATAATCATAATCACCATTTTCAGTTTTTTTTAATCCTAATGATGCCATTTGCTTTTTAGTAAATTTACGTTTATTAGTCATATATCTTCCTCCTTTTATACTGTTAGAATCACCATATAAAAATAATCTATTCATTTAATTGTTTTCAGGATCTATTTCTTAAATAAAGCTAAATTATAAGGTAATTTTACCCTCTGAAAAACTTATATTTATATTATGTCCCTTTGCCTTTTGTTAAGCTTAGTGATATAATTTTCATATCCCTCATATAGGGATATGAAAGGAGCAAATTATATGCATAATCATAATCATCCACAACAAAAAAATGTAATTAATAGGCTCTCTAGGGCTATAGGTCATTTAGAAGCTGTAAAGCGCATGGCTGAAGAAGGTAGAGATTGTAGTGAACTGTTAATTCAAATATCTGCCGTCCGTTCTGCCATAAATAATGTTGGAAAGATAATACTGGAAGATCATATCAATCATTGTGTTATAGACGCTATAGAAACGAATAATACAGAAGTTCTTAATGATTTTAAAAGCGCCCTAGATAAATTTCTAAAATAAAGGAGATATAGGGTATGCAGTTTATTTTAAAAACATTAATATCATCTCTTCTAATTGCTATTGTATCTACTATTAGCAAAAAATCTCCTTTTATTGGAGCTATCATTATATCTTTACCTATAACTTCCATATTAGCTTTAATATGGCTTTATAATGATACTAAAGACATAAATCAAGTAATTTCCTTATCTTCATCTATATGTTTTATGATCTTACCTTCAATATTATTTTTTGTAACTTTAGCTATTTTGCTTAAACATGACTTTAGTTTTATTCAATCAATAATTTTTTCTTCTATTCTTATGATTATTTTTTATACCGCCTATTCCTATGTTTTAAATAGAATTGGCATTAATTTATAAATTATTATTATAAATTTAACATTAAACTATATTATTCAATATTAAAAAAGAATAAATTTTAATTATTACATAAATTATTGTTTTGAAATGTAATTTAAATATATCTCTATTATAATTTTCTTTTTAATTTAGTATTTACATTTTTATAGATTCTACAAAAATGAAACTAAAAAGCATCTAGTCGGCTAGATGCTTTTATAAAACTTATTCTTTTTGGCAACTTCAATATATTTGTAGTTTTTACTATAATCAATATGCTTTTCTTTTAATTACATATTTAATATGCTTTTAATTTTATTTAACTTTTTCCTCTTTCAATTCTATTAATGTCATTATAGAATAATTAGCTAAATCCATTAATGTATCTTCTATACTCTCATCAACCTTATTCTCTGTTTTAATTAACGACTTAAGCCTACTTAATTTATCTTCTAATCTTATTATTGGCATTACCATGCCATATTCTTTAAATCCCTTGCCAAAGCTATCTCCATAGTCATGATTTTTTCTTGTGTATAAACTATTTAGTTCTTTACATATTTCCATATGTTTAGATGGCTTATCCATAATTATCTCTCCTTAACATTTCTATTTAACATATCTATAGTATTCTACAAATTCTGTTTATTTAATTATCTAAATATTTTTGACCTCACTTTCATAGTTTCTATAGAATATTTCATAATCAAGATATAATTTTCATGTTAAAACATTATATATTTAGTAATCAATTAAAATAGAAATATGCACAAAACGATTATTGTGATTAATTTTAGCTTGTAATGAACTCTAAAATAGTAAAAATGTAACACACAACCTATTTACTAAAGCATTTGTTATTTAACATAATTTACGTTTTAAATCAGCTACACTCTTCTTTACTACTCAATTTTTATAAAATTTTATTTATATATAAATTCATTACCTGGCTCATTTAAGATAGATAAATCCATTACTTTCAAATAGGGAGAATGGCCTTCCTCGTCCTCCGTTAATATACCTGTCACAACTACCCAGAGGTTATTGTCAGGTATATCCCTATCAAACTCACATGATAATCCCACAAGATATGCATCTGTACCACAGCAAAAATATTTACGACAAACGGCAAATGGTTCCTTTGCATTCTCTTCTTCTGCTAGGTTGTATATAAATCCTTCATATTGGATAATCTTACCTTTATAACTACTTAAATTAATATACATATCATCAAGCTGTCCAAGAAAGAAATTATCACGAATTATAATATCGGCCTTAGGTCTTGATTGCTTTTCAGAACTAGAGTCCTCTCTATCAATATTTTTTTCACTTTGCCCATTTAAATCATGTGTATTACTCGATGTATCAGGTGCAATAGAATTATCAACTGTCTCTTTATCCAAATAGTTATTAAGCATACTTTGATTAGAAGTGCCACAACCACCTACACTTATAGCCAATACAAAAATAAGTGTCATTAAACACATTTTCTTCATTTTTTCATCTCCCTATTCTAATGCATTTGCTCACAACTTCCGAAAAAATCATCATGACGATATTTACTGTAACAATACTCGCCCCCGTTGGCATATTGAAAATAAAGGACACTATTATTCCAATGATAAAGCAAACCACAGAAATAATGGCAGAAGTAATTACTAGTGCCTTAAAGCTATGGACCATTTTTTTAGCAGTTATAGCAGGAAAAATGATGAGACTTGAAATGAGAAGCGTACCCATAATCCTCATTCCAACCACTACAGTGAGAGCTGTTAAGAAGGAGATTAGAAATTGATACATTGTAACATTAATACCGGAAGCTTTGGCAAAATTCTCGTCACAAATTATGAGAAATAGCCTATTATAAAATAAAATAAAAAGCCCTATTACCAAGATTGATACTATAACACTCAATAAAATATCAAAATTATTCATTGCTAATATGCTACCAAACATGTAGTTGCAAACATCTATATTAAATCCTCTTGTTATAGATGTTATGATAACACCTGCTGAAAGAGAAGCTGTTGATGCAATTCCAATAGCTACATCTCCAGCTACACCTTTTTTCTGACTAACAGCCATAATGATAAATGAAGCTACAATTACTACAGGCATAGATGTATATAAATGAGATAGTCCCATAGACATAGCTAGAGATAGAGATGCAAATCCAACATTTGAAAGACCATGCCCGATTAATGAGTAACGTTTTAGTACTAATACTACACCGAGAAGAGCAGCACAAAGAGATACCAGTAAACCTACAATCAAAGCACGGGTAACGAAAGGATAACTAAAAATTTCAAATATTTTATTTATTGTCATTTTCTTATATCCCCTCTTCTAAAAACTTGCCACTCTTCTATGTTCCCACAAAATCTTAAGTGATTATCCATTACAGCTACACCATTGGCATAATCTTTAACTTTATTTAAGTCATGAGAAACCATTAGAATTGTGATATTATGCTTGGTGTTTAAGTCTGATAATATATTGTATAAACTCTTCGTAATATCTTCATCTAAACCAGAACAAGGTTCATCCAAAATTAATAATTTAGGATTTTTGCATAGTGCTCTGGCCAGCAGTACTCTTTGCTGCTGACCACCTGAAAGTTCTCCAATTTGCTTGTTTGATATATCTGTTATTTCTAAAAGTGCTATAGCTTCTTTTGCCGCTTTTATATCATCTCTTGAGTAAAAAGGGATTCTCTTAGCGCTTTTTTGTCTTCCCGTAATTACGATCTCATAAACTGTAGCAGGCAGATCAGAAGGAATTGTGCTAATCTGAGGTAAATAAGCTATTTGCTCTTTTGATATATTAAATTCCACTTTTCCTCTATTAAATGGTACAAGTCCTAATATACCTTTTACTAGTGAACTTTTACCTGATCCATTTGATCCTACAATACAAAAATAATCTCCATCGGCTATTTCAAAACTCACATCTTTTACAGCCAATACGGATTCATAAAATATGTCTAGGTGAGAAACTTTTAAAATCCACATATCAATTCAGCCCTTTTTTGATACTCTCAAGATTTTCACGCATAATATTAATGTAGGTTGTTTTATCCTCTAGTTGATCTTTTGATAAATTATGTGCTGTACTAAAAAGTTCTGCTGAGATACCTGTTTGCTGTGCAATAGACTTGGCTACTTTTGGATCTACAAACTCTTCATGATATATACAAGAAATGTTATTTTTCTTTATATAATCAATAATGGAAGTTATGGTTTGGACACTCGGCTCACCTTCAGTGGAACAAGAATCATAAGCAGATTCGTACTTTAAACCATAATGATTTAGAAAATAACTATAGGCGAAACGTCCTCCAAACACCAATGTGTTCCGTTTACTACTTTTTACTACTTTAAAAATATCATCATCTAATTTCTGTAACTCTTTTTTATAATTATCTGCATTTTTACGATAGAATTCAGCATTGATGACGTCTTTTTCACAAAGTCCAGCTACGATATTGTCAACCATCTTCATTGCTAAAGTCGGGTCAAGCCAAATATGTGGATCATATTCGTGATGGTGTTCATCCTCAGCCAGATGATCTTCTTCATGGTCCTCCTTATGCTCATCATGGTCATGTTCTTCTTTTACCAAACTAATACCATTGGATGCATCAATTACTAGTAAATTTTTATTTATTCCCCCTTCTACCACCTTTTCAGCCCAAGGTTCCATATATTTACCCGTATATATAAACATATCCGCATTATAAATATTTGACATATCGCTAGGCTTAGGGTCAAAAGTATGACTTTCTATTCCTGGTGGTAAGAGTAATTTAACATCTGCCTTATCTCCCACAATCTGAAGTGTAAAATCATACTGTGGAAATAGTGATGCAACAATAGTGAGTTTATGATCAATAACTTTCTGATTTTCATTTGTGTTATTGCAAGCAGTAAGAGAAAACATCATTGCTGCAATTGTAAAAATAGCTAATAACTTTTTCATTTTTATCCTCCTATGAGCTTGCACAGGATTTACATAATCCATAAAATACAGTTCTACGTCCATCAATAGTAAATCCATCTGTTGACTTTATACCTTCAAACAATCTCTGAAGTGCAGAATTTTCAAAATGTACAATCTGACCACAAGATTGACACATGAGGTGATAATGTTCTTGACATATTGTATTTTCACCTATGAATTGATAACAAGCTGGTTGATTTTCTGTAAGCAAATATTTTCTCACTAAACCACTTTCCTCTAATTGTGATAGATAACGATATACCGTAGACTTTGCTACTGGAGTTCCATTTGCTTTTAAGATATCAATAATTTCTTCAGCTGTAATATGTTCTCCATTATGATCTTGCATACAATCAAGTATTAGTGCTTTTTGCTTAGTATTTCTTGAAATACTAGATTGTTTATTTGTACTTAACATAATAATACCTCCTTATCGAAACTCGGAATCAGTTTTAATAAGAATATCACTATTTTAATTTATTTGTCAATATCATTTGATAAATAAGCATAATTTTTTTCATATCCTTTTATTTAAAATATTTTAGATTTAATTTTAAAATTTTCTTGACAATTAGGTTTATGATGTCATAATAATCCACATTATAAAAAGGACTATCTCAAAATNNATTTTGAGATAGTCCTTTTTATTTCTCATACTTAATTATTATACCTATTCATACTACCTATAAGATTACAATATCTGACAAGCTATTCCTGTATAATATCTGTGAAAATCTTTGTACCAAATATGCTTTATATATTCCTCATTTTCTTTTTTATACCAAGGATTATAGTACGTAAAGTAGTCCTTGTTTCTCTCTATTAATACAACCCAATGGCTATTTCTAAGTCCAAATTCTTCTTCATCACCTGTAAGAAGAACCATAATAGGCGCTATTTTTAAAGATTCTTTCCATTCATCATCATAAAATGACATTCTAAATTTAATTTTGTTTTCAACACAAAATTTAAAAATATCCTCTGGATAAACCCCACAAGGCGAATCATCTTCATCATATCCTTTTTCTTTAGGAGGTAACTTAAAATTTAACTTTTCACCTAAGGTTTTAAAATCTTCACATTCTGATATACCATGATATTTTAACAACATTGATAAGCTTGCTATTCCACAAGAAACCTCTGGGTAAAACTCTTGTTCATTTTGGCTGATAAAAAAATCTTTATACATACTTACTCTCCTATCTAAAATAATAATTTACTAAATATTATTTATATTTTAGCTATACAATATATTCAATTCCAAAATTTATATTATCATATATTTTTGGAAATATCTACATAAATGAATTTAAAATCCTCTTAAATTATTATTACATATTCTATATTAATATATGGATACGTTATTGAATGTTTAACTAAACATAATAAAAAGAGCTTTTGCAAGCTCTTATGTATTATTTAAAGTAAACTAAATACTCAATATTTCTAGATCTCAATCTAATATAAAATTAACTCACTTACTTTAAAAATATGATTACTTTTTAAAACTGTGTTTTAGATAAAGTATTTTACAAAATAGTTAGATTACATTATCCTTCCAGGTAATAGTGCATCTAAAATTCCGATAACTATAGCTGCTAATAATGCTCCTATTATAGATACTCTCATATTTGGAACTAAAAATTGTGTTAAGTATATTATTACAGCAGCAATGGCAAATCCTTTTAGTCCCTTTCCTATAGGAGATGCGTCAACTCCCATAAGTGATTCTGCGAAATAATCTAATACAGTTATTACAAGTGCAGCTATCAAAAATGACCATAATCCATGAATAGTAAATCCAGGTGTGAAAAATGATGTTATACCTAAAACAACTGCAACTAATATTAATCTTACTATCCACCCCCAAATACTATTATTATTTGAATCATTTCTTTTATTTTCTTTATCTTGTTCCATTAAAATTCCTCCCTTATAAATTTTTATTGTCACATATTATAGTATGCTCATATAATTGAGAAATATAATAAATAATGAAGAATATATATTTAATACTATTTATATTTAAAAAATATGAGAAATTTAATTTAAATTTTAATCTTTTTTTAGTGTTTTATTAATTATAATTAATCCATTAATAAACAGTTATAACTTGTATCTCATACTTGAATATCTGTTTTCTTTAATTGAATAGCATATTTATAGTCATTTTATAATGTTTAGCAATATTAAGATTCCTTCGATATTCAATAACAATTTTTTCTGTTTTAGAGTGATTTTCTCAACTACATAGCCTTAATTTTTTTGTATAATATTATAAATTCTACTTATAATATTATTGTACGATTAAACTCCACATATAAAATGAGCTAAGTAATACATTTATCATATTGCTTAGCTATTCTTATTTTTAATAATAAAACAAAACATATTAAGAGCCTTATTTACATTGTAATCTTTCCAAATGGAAGTATTTTTACATATTATATTTGTTAAGAATCTTATAAGTCTTTCGTAGCTTGTCACCTTGAAATTATCAATTAATTACTAGCTCCTAGAATAATTTAATATAAATAATATTCGGATTTTTCCGAGATATCCTATTACAATGAGGACATGTTAAATACTTTTTTCTTATTTATTTTTCAACTTCTTCACGTAATAATAAAAACTTATTCTTACAAGTTATACACCTATATGAACTATAAATATTTATTATATCTCACCTCACTTTTATTCTTATGCATAGAAAAAGCACCAGTTTTTCTACCAGTACTAAAATATATTAATAACATTGAAAACTATCAATTTGATCTAATGCAGCTATAGATATACCACTCCTAAATTTAATCTATTTCTTAAAATAATTAACACTTATTGGTATCATCCCTAAAACTACTAAGTTTAAAATTCACAGTTCACAATTCACAATTTCGGATATTTCTCAGTGGTAGCTGAGAAATTTAGAATTGATTTCTTTTTAAAGTTACGCAGTAGCTTATTATAAAGAGACTAGCAAATGTAGCCTCTCCATAGTATT
>NZ_DDOV01000013.1:0-23175 GCF_002341865.1 Clostridium sp. UBA2485
CTACTGACTTATCTCTAAAAAAATTCTTATAAGCCTTGTCTAAATTTAATTGTTCATTAGCCAGTGCTAAACTATCAACTTCTTTTAACCAAGGAAATTCAGTTTTGTATTGTGCAGGTGTAGGATATTTAATTTGTTTAATATCTAAATTTTTATTTTCTTCGTAGGTCTTAATTCTATCTGCTAACATTTTATTATAGATAAATCTACTGCATCCAAAGGTTTTAGCTAAATATATTCTCTGTTCTTCATTAGGATATATTCTATATTTATAAGCTTTTAGCACAATATCACCTCACTTCATTCCTTGATTTTTTATATATTTTCTTACTATGTCTATAGGAACACTACCTTTTAGTTAATGTAACTGATTAAGTTTATTATAGTTGTTGCCTATATCGGCAAGTGCTATTCATCTCCCACTTATAGAAGATGAGAGAATTTCGCACATTTAAGTTAAACCCAATTTTTTCTGATGAGTTTCCATTTCTTATCTCTTTGCGCTGTAACAATGTCTATATCCTCATCATTTAAATGCTTAAACCTTCCTTGTCTTAGAAAATAGTTTTTTACAGAAGTAAATTCCTTAGGATTCCTATTAATTTTGAACTCCCCTTCTTCAAATTCAGCTAAATACCATAAACCAGAGTCCACAATATCCTTAGCTAGATCCACCATTTCATCTGTTGGAATTCCCCATCCCACTGGACATGGAGCAACCACATGAATATAGGATGTGCCATCAACTTCTGCTGCCTTTTTCACTTTATTTATAAAATCTGGCAGGTATCCAACACTGGCTGTGGCTGCATATTTTATTCCATGAGCTGCTACAATTTCAAACATGTTTTTCTTCTGTGTTATGCTTCCTCTAATGTTTTCTCCTGCTGGTGTTGTAGTGGTCTTTGCACCAAAGGGAGTTAAGCTACTTTTTTGAATGCCTGTGTTCATATATGCTTCATTGTCATAGCAAATGTAAATAACATTATCATTTCTATCTATGGCTCCTGAAAGAGCTTGTATTCCAATATCAGCTGTACCACCATCCCCTGCAATGCCAAGAACCTTATAATTTTTAAGCCCTAAAGCCCTTGCTCCAGCCTCAACACCAGTAAGCATTGAAGCAGTGCCTGCAAAAGTGGATATAATTGCATTGTTACTAAAACAAAGCTGTGGAAAATTAAATCCTACTGCTGACATACACCCTGCTGGTATAACTGTAAATGTCCTTTCTCCAAGTGCTTTTAATGCAATTCTTACTGCTAAACTTCCACCACAGCCAGCACAGGCTTTATGCCCATAAAATAATTCGTTATCAGTAATATTTTTGACGATATTTTTTTCAGCCATTAATTTCCACCCCCAAACCTATAAATTTTACAAAGTCTTTTTTAGTTCCTTCTACCCCTTCTTTTATATATTGGAACATTTCCAGCACATCATCCTTTGAAATATCTCGTCCACCAAGACCGGCAACAAAGTTATAAGAAGGTATAGAAGCCCTAGCCTTTGCTATAGCAGAATTTACATTAGTATAAACTGTGCCTTCATAACCAAAGGATATATCCTTTTCTAAGACACCAATGCCTTTAACGTGTTTTGCTAAGTTAATTAATTCTTCCTCGGGAAAAGGTCTTAAAAATCGTATTCTAAATACTCCTGCTTTTAATCCACTTGCTCTAAGTTCATCAACTACAAGCCTAGACAGACCTGTAATACTTCCTAAAGTTACGAGTACTATTTCTGCATCATCACAACGGTATTCCTCTACCATTCCGCCATATTTTCTGCCAAACTGTTTATTAAAGGCTTCATCTACATCTTTAATAACTTTTTTTGCATCTATCATTGCCTTATGCTGCTGGTATTTAAATTCCATATTATCTCCAGGTCCTGCACTAAAAGCCATATTTACTGGATTTTCTAAATCCATTTTATTAGGAGTCTCAAATGGTGGTATAAATTTATCCGCNNCTCACTTGTAGGAATCTGTACTAACTCATAAGTATGTGTAAGTATGAAGCCATCAAGATTTATCATAATTGGTGTAAGAACCTTTTTATTTTCAGCTATTACGTAGCTTTGCAGTACCATATCAAGGCTTTCTTGTGCATCCTCTACATATACCTGTATCCAGCCACAGTCAAGCTGGGAAAGTGAATCTCTTTGATCCCCATAAATATTCCAAGGAAGTGCTGTAGAACGATTAGCATTCATCATAACAATTGGGAATCTTCCCCCACTAGCATACTGAAGGCATTCTGCCATATAAAGTAATCCCTGTGAGGATGTAGCAGTGAAGGTTCTTGCACCTACTGAGCTTGCGCCCATTGCCGCAGATAAAGCTGAATGTTCTGATTCTACATGAATATATTCACTTTTTAAGCTGCCTTCCTCCACCATTTCAGAAAGCCTCTCTACAACAGTTGTCTGTGGAGTAATTGGATAAGCGGAGATAACCTGCGGCCGCGCAAGTCTTACCCCCTCTGCCAAAGCATCATTTCCAGATAAAAAAGCTTTTCTTTCCGCCATTATTTACACCTCTCTTTCCATTCTTATAGCTTTTGGAATGCATACCTTAGCACATATTCCACAACCTTTGCAAAAATCATAATCTATATCAATATTGTTATCCTTCTTAAAGATAACTCCATCAGGACAATACATATAACATTGCAAACAATTAACACATTTTTCATGATCTATAATAGGCTTCTCATTTCTCCATCCTGCATTTTTTGTGACAAGATGCCCAGCTTTATAGCAAGGACCTAAAGGATATTCCGATATATGAGAAGGCTTTGTGTATTGTCTTAACCTTGGCTTATTCATATTATTCACCCCTCACCTTATTGTAAGAAGCCAGCATAACTTCTCTATTTTTCTCTAGAACTGAACCTTTCAAATAGTTTTCACAACCTGAAATTACAGCTCCAATGCTTATAATGTTTGATAAACCAATAAGTGCACCAATCATAGCAGTATTTGTAGTAGGTCGCTTTAAGATATCTAAAGCTATTTGTGTTGCATCAAAGGTAACTACAAATTCACTATATTCTTCATATTTTTCAGGATTACTGCTATTAATGATTACTTTTCCATGTGGTTTTAAATCCTTGATGTACACCTTATCAAAAAGTGTCTCGTCTAGTAAAACTATATAATCACATTTTTTTATTTCACTTCTATCAATAATTTTTTTATCATCAATTTTAGTAAAGGACTGTATTGGTGCTCCTCTTCTTTCTGGACCAAAGGATGGAAAAGCAAGTGAATATTTATTTTCAAATAAAGAGGCAGAAGCACCTAAAATTTTTACTGCAGTAAATGCTCCTTGACCACCTCTGCCATGCCATCTTATTTCAATCATAATTGTAATCCCCTCGCCTTATATTTTAATGAAGAAAGACGGTTAAGCGCCTCTTCTAAGGTCTCTGTCTTCTTCGCAAAATGAAGCCTTATTAAATGATTAACTTCTTCTCTAAAGAAACTGGAACCAGGTACTGCAGCAACACCAACTTCTTTTGCTAGCCATTCACAAAATTTAACATCATTATCTCTGCTAAATTCTGAAACATCAATCATTATATAGTAAGCTCCTTGTGGGGTTGTATAGGTTAATCCTATATCGTCAAGTCCTTTTAAAAATAAATCTCTCTTCTTTGTATAAGTCCTTTGTAACTCTTCATAATAAGCATCCTCAAAATTCAAAGCTGTAACCGCTGCCTCTTGCAAAGGTGCTGCTGCTCCAACTGTAAGAAAATCATGAACTTTTTTTGCTACATCAGCAATTCTTGCTGGAGCTATAATGTATCCTAGTCTCCACCCAGTTATTGAATATGTTTTTGATAAAGAACTACAAGAAATAGTTCTCTCAAACATATTTGGAAGTGATGCAAAATATGTGTGCTTATGTGGAGCATAGATTATATGCTCATAGACCTCATCTGTAATTACAAAAGTATCATATTTTTCTGCTAAATCAGCAATGATTTTAAGTTCATCATAAGTAAATACTTTTCCAGTTGGATTTGATGGATTACAGAGTATGATAGCTTTAGGTTTTTGTTTAAAAGCTGCTTCCAATTCAAAAACATCAAAATTATATTCTGGTGAACGTAAGGAAACAAATATAGGTTCTGCTCCTGATAAAATAGTGTCTGCAGTATAATTTTCATAAAAAGGTGAAAAGACTATAACCTTATCCCCTTGATTGCAAACTGTCATCATTGCTACCATCATTGCTTCTGTACTTCCACAAGTTACGACAATCTCACTATTTGGATCGATGTTTATCCCCATAAATTTTGACTGTTTTTTCGCAAGGGCTTCCCTAAAGTTCTGCGCACCCCAAGTAATGGAATATTGATGAATATCTTTATATACAGTATCACTTAAAGAATCTAATAATTCTTTAGGTGGATCAAAGTCTGGAAATCCTTGTGATAGGTTTACTGCATTATATTCATTTGAAATTCTTGTCATTTTTCTAATTATTGACTCAGTGAAACAATCTGTTTTATTGCTTAAATTCACCATAATACACTTCCTTTTTAAAATTTAATAATTCATCTTTAATTTTTTTATTTTCAAATGGTATAATTTATTTTTCTCTCATCTATAAGACGTTTAGCCTTATGAGTAGCCCTTGGCAAAGCTCCATCTTCTAGAAGTACTACATCTTTTGGTTTCACTCCTAGTCTTGCTTTAAGTGCTGCAGAAACTTTAGCTTTTACCTCTTCATCAGGTTCATTGTTGTCTATTGTTTTTTCTATTTCTACTATATATTTAACAGTAAAATTTTCTTCTAAAATGCGAATTACATATTCCCCTGTAATTCCTTTAAGTTTGCGAAGAACAAATTCTATATCGCTAGGGAATACATTAACTCCTGAAACTATGAACATATCATCCAGTCTTCCAACTACATTTATTCTTGCATGTGTTCTTCCACAAATACATGGACTTCTATCAATAATGCCAATATCACCTGTCTTAAATCGAATCATAGGACGTGCTTTTTTTCTTAAAGTAGTAAGTACTATCTCTCCGCGTTCACCATCAGCTACTGGTTCTCCTGTTTCTAGATCTAAGACTTCAACTAGCAGGTGGTCTTCCGCGATATGAAGTCCATTTCTAACTTCACACATACCTGCACAAGCACCAAATATATCAGATATTCCAAAGAAATCATAAACCTTTGCTCCCCAAAGCTCCTCAATGGCATCTCTTGTTGCATCAATGGAACCGCCTGCCTCTCCTGCAACTATAATTTTATTTATTGATAAATCTTTAGCTGGATCAATTCCACTTTTCTTAGCAGTTTCTCCTAAAAACCAAGCATATGAAGGTGTTGTCCAAATTACTGTCGGTTGAAACTCCTTTAAAATGAATAACAGTCTTTCTGAAGGAATTGTTCCTGCCCAAATACATAGTGCACCAAGATTTTGAGCACCAATAACATCTGGTCCTCCTACAAAAAGTGAAAAGTTAAGTGCATGGACATATCTATCATTTTTTCTCATACCTGCTGCATAAAAAAGTCTGCTTTCTACATCTTGAAATTCATCAAAATCCTGTTTTGTAAAAGGACTTAAGGTAGGAACCCCAGTCGACCCGCTTGAAGCAGAAACGAAAACCACTTCATCTTCACTTACAGTAATCATATCACCCAAAAGCGGGCTTTTAGTTTGGCGCTCACGTTCTATTTTTTTATTTACAAAAGGAAATTTACTTATGTCTGAAAGTTTTTGAAAATCAGAAGGTTTTACCCCAGCTGCATCAAAAGCTTCTTTATAGTACGTAGAGTTGCTATATGACAGTTCTAATATTTCTTTAAGTTCCCTTTCTTGCAGTGCCTCAAGCTCTGCCCTCGGTAATGTTTCTATTTCTTCATTCCAATATTTTTTCTCACTCATTATTAAAAACCCCCTACATTTATTTTTTATTTACTTGCTTTGCAGAAAAATCACCTAATAATTGCAAACTCTGGACTATTATGATTAATACACCAACACAAGTTAGCATTACTGTGGTATTGTAACGTTGATAACCATATCTAATTGCTAAATTACCTATACCACCTCCCCCGACAGTACCTGCCATAGCTGAAAATCCAATAAGAGAAATAGCTGTTATAGTAATTCCATTTATAAGCTGCGGAAGAGCTTCTGGTATAAGTATGTGAATTATTATCTCTATGGATTTAGCACCAGAGGCTACTCCTGCCTCTAAAACCCCCATATTTACATCACTAAATGAAGCTTCTGAAAGCCTTGCATAAAAAGCTATTGCTGATACTGAAAGTGGCACTATAACTGCAGCCGGACCAATGGTTGTATGCATAATTGCGCTGCTAATTGGTATAAGAAGTACTAAAAGTATTATAAATGGTATTGATCTTGTAACATTTATAATGATCCCTGAAACTCCATTTAACACCCTGTTTTTAAAAAATAAGTGGTTAGAACTTAAAAAAAGTAAAAGTCCAAGGAGGCCACCAATTATTATGGAAACTATTAGTGAAACAGAAACCATAATAAAAGTTTCATTAAGTGCTAATATTAATTCTTCAAAAAGGTTAAAATTATTGGATAGCATGTCTAATCACCTCCGTGCTATATGTGTTATTTTTTAAATATTGAATAGCTTCATCTATACTTTCATCACTGCCGCTGATGGTTATATACAATGTTCCCATAGGTAAATCTCCAATGTACTCTATTTTTCCTTGAAGTATGCTGAAAATCACATTATACTTACTTGAAAGTGTCGATAATATAGGTTCTGTAGCAGTTTCTCCAACATATCTAAGCTTTACAATGTAACCTTTTAAACTCTTAATAAGTTCTTTTGGCAACTGAAAATTTGAGGAATGTGCTAAAAGCTGTTTTGTATATTCATTTTGGGGATTTGCAAATAAATCGTAAACCAACCTTTCTTCTACAATCTTTCCTTTATCCATTACTACAACTCTATTGCATATTGACTTTATTACCTCTAATTCATGAGTAATAATTACAATGGTTATTCCAAATTGTTCATTTATATCTTTGAGAAGCTTTAAAATAGATGCTGTAGTTTCAAGGTCAAGTGCTGAGGTTGGTTCATCACACAATAATATTTTGGCATTATTAGCCATTGCTCTTGCAATTCCTACTCTTTGTTTTTGTCCTCCGCTTAATTTTGAAGGGTAGACCTCAGCTTTATCTTTTAATCCAACAACCTGAAGAAGTTCATTAACCCTAATATTGATTTCTTCTTTAGTTTTACCAGCAGTTTTAAGTGAAAATGCAATATTCTCATAAACAGTTTTGTTTAAAACTAAATTAAAGTGCTGAAATATCATGCCTATTCCTCGTCTTAATTCTCTTAATTCTTCCCCTTTGCAATTTATAATGTTTTTATTATCGATCATTATTTCTCCACTGGAAGGTTTCTCTAAAAGATTAATTGTTCGTAATAATGTACTTTTTCCAGCACCACTTGAACCAACTATTCCAAATATATCCCCTGTTTTAATTCTGAGGGAAACATCTGAAACAGCATGAAGTTCATCGCTTTTTTGTTTGAATTTTACATTAATATTTTTAAGTTCTATCATTCAACATGACTCCTTTTTATTAATAATCAGCTGGCTTTTGAAAAGCTTTATATTGTCCCTTAGGATCATCAATTACTGATTTAAACTTAGAAGATTTAACTACCTCTAATACATCTTTTGATAACTGAGAATCTGCATCTTCTGTTCTTACTGCTATAACATTTATATATCCATCACTAAGTTTTTCATTATATAAAGCTTCACTGGGATTAAGTCCTGCAGCAATTGCAAAGTTACCATTTATAACTGCTAAATCTGCGCTATCTAAAGTCCTTGGAAGCTGTGGTGCTTCTATAAGCTTAAACTCAAGCTTTTCAGGATTCTCTGAAAGATCTTTTTCTGTTGCTATTGAATTTTCAACTTTAGGATCTATTGTAATAAGGCCTACAGCTTCTAGTACCTTTAATGCTCTTGTTAGATTTGTAGGATCATCCGGTATTGTAACCAGAGCACCTTCTTTTAGTTCATCTAAGGATTTAATTTTATTTGAATAAACTCCCATACCTGCTGTTGGTATTTCTGCAATTGCAGTTAACTTTAAATTATTTCCAGTAGCAAATTTTTCAAGGTACGCAGAATGCTGAAACATATTGAGGTCAATTTCCTTATTTACAAGTGCTTTGTTAGGTTGAACATAATCACTAAATTCCTTAATAGTTATCTTATATCCCTTTTCTTCTAGGGAAGGTTGAATTGCATCTTTAAACATGTCGCCATAAGGTCCAGCACACACACCTACTATTATGTCTTTTGCTGGAACATCAGTTGTAGTTTTTAGGTCATTAGCCTTTCCACATGCTATTAAGCCTAAACTTAATGCAAGTGCAGCTGCTAATGATAGTATTTTTTTTGATTTCATTTTAATCATCCTTTCAATTCACATTTTTATTAATATATTTAATCAAACACTATAAAAAAAGCTGTTCTCCTATAAGGAAAACAGCAATGATTAAATTTAATAAGCAATAAAATCGCATTATTAAATNNAAATTGTATCATAAAATTTGCTGACATCCTTATCTCTCAGATTTTACAATCTGCAGGAATTAACACCACTACATTCGAATGAGAATGCTGGTTGTCGGGTATCATCGGGCCAGTCCCTCCACCACTCTGGATAAGTTATATTTAGTTATTAATATTTTAATTATTTAATTCTTTTGTGTAATAAAAAAGCTGCTCTCCTATAAGGAAAGCAGCATGATTAACTTTAATAAACAATAAATTGTATCATAAAATTTGCTGACATCCTTATCTCTCAGATTTCACAATCTGCAGGAATTAACACCACTACATTCGAATGAGAATGCTGGTTGTCGGGCTTCATAGGACCAGTTCCTCCGCCACTCTGGATAAGTTATATTTAGTTATTAATATTTTAATTTTAATTCTTTTATATAATAAAAAAGCTGTTTTCCTATAAGGAAAACAGCATGATTAACTTTAATAAACAATAAATTGTATCATAAAATTTGCTATCGTCCTTATCTTTCAGATTTTATAATCTGTAGGAATTAACACCATTTCATTCGAATGAGAATGCTGGTTGTCGGGTATCATTGGGCCAGTCCCTCCACCGCTCTAGATAAGTTATATTTAGTTATTGGATTTATTATATTACCCATAATAATAATTGTCAACACTTTTTTAAATAAAATTTTATTCCAATTCTCTTACACTCCACTTAACAAATAGTATAAGTCCTAAATTAATTATTGCTATCATTGATAAGATTATTCCTATTGGTATTTACATATCTATTGCTTGTCCAAATAATAATTGTTTTGGTATAACACTTATAGTTGCTACTGCTGTTGAAAAGACTGATACACTCCCCAGCATATTCCTTGGTACTTATTTTTGTATAAATGTTAAATTGACTCGACACCTCGTGATATAATAAATAAAGCATTCAAATACGAAGGAGGCATTTACATGAAAAAAGCAGGTAAAATTCTTTTATACCTTTACTTCATCGTTTTGATTTGGATATTGCTTTTTAAATTTTCAGTTTCGCTGAATGACGTACTTAATCGAGTATTTTCTGGTGAGCAATTACGACATATTAACTTGATACCATTTGGAGCGTCAGGTGGTGTCAAAGAAGTTGTCTACAATATTATTATTTTTGTTCCCTTAGGTATTTTGATAGAAATAGTGAACAAAAAAAGTTCAATGGTTCGAAATGCCATCTATATTTTATTGTTTAGTCTTTTTATTGAAGTGAGTCAATCCATTTTAGCAGTCGGCGCTACGGATATAACTGATCTCTTGACTAACACTCTTGGTGGGATCTTAGGCATACTGATTTATACAAGTTTAAGAAAGGTATTCAATTCAGAAAAATTAGATAAGGTACTAATAGTGATAGGTATAGTGCTGTTTGTTTTGACTATACTATTAGTTTTATTTTTAGTATTTATTATGGGAATTCGCATTAGATTTCTAGGTTAAACGAGACTCAGTTGTTACCTTTAGAGACAGAACGAAAATTAAAATTCAGTAAGGAATCGTTATTTAGTTTACGGCACTCTGCAAAAATGTAGGGTGTTTTTAATTTTAAGCAATAATATAGTTAGCTAACTAAAATTATCATAGAATGATAGAAATATCAAATGAAAGGAGTTTGTCATTAAATTATGGTTATATTAAAATAGGGGAAAAATAGATATATTACTTTAACTACTTCATATGCCAATGCAATACAAAAAGCCTACGATATTTTAACAAAGGAAGCCTGCAATCCTCCCACCATAGCTTAAGCAAAATGGTATTTCTAAATGAACAAAAATTAAAAGCAGGCTTTTTAGCAAAATATCATATGTGTATTGATGAAATATCTAAAATAATTGGATATAACTATAGTGGAAACTTTATAAAAATGTTTAAAAAGATTCATGGAAAAACACCACTGGCTTTTAGGAAAACGAACGGTTAAGATGAAGTTCTAAAGCTAAATGCAGTACGATAAAATTGTGCTTAAGTCATCGATACAATATTACTTCATAAGTGACAAGTAAATATTATCCATATTAAAATATTATTGTTGATGTTATTTATAGTATTTATATAAGGAGAAGTAAAAAATGGTTCGACATATAGTAACTTGGAATTATAAAGATGGATTTTCTGAAGAAGAAAATAAAGAAAATGCTACTAAAGTCAAGAATGAACTGGAAGCTTTAGTGGAGAAAATCAATGGAATTATTGAACTGAAAGTACATATAAATGCTCTATCTTCAAGTAATAGGGATATAGTTTTAAATAGCCTGTTTGAAAGTGAAGAAGCCTTGGCAGCTTATCAAATACATCCAGAGCATAAGAGGGTTAGTTCTTTTGTAGGGTCTGTAATGAAAAATAGAACATGCATTGATTATATTGAATAGCTTTATAAGAGGGTAGTTTTTGATGAATAAAAAAACTAAAAGCATATTCCTATCTCTAGTCAAAAAATACATTGCATTTGTTTTATTAGTAATACTGTCAATATTTCTAACTTTTATTTTTATCATATACCAAATAACTGCTTCTGCTGAAAAAGGGAATGTCCCTAAATTTAGCCCGACAGCTAAAGAGAGATAGTTATTGAATTTGGTGAAAAAATTTATGAATAGAGCTACTTAAAATTTACTTTGTAATGCTATAAAATATAATCCTGAAGGAACACAATTGAGAATAGAAATAAAAGAAACTCTCTATGCAATAGCTCTGGAAATAGGCGATAACGGCTTAGGAATATCAAATCATATAAAAGATATTATTTTTGATCCTTTTGTAAGAGGCGATGAAACAAGGAAAACGATGGTGGCACATGATTAGGACTTGCTATAGCAAATAAAATAGTAGAAAAACATAATGGGAAACTAGAGCTTTATACTAATAATAATGATGAGATGACAACCCTTGCCATTATTTTAGATAAATATAGGTAATTCAAATTAGGATAATTTTCCACAAACGCATTCATTTAATTCACCTCTTATTTGATTTTTATTTCTTTTAAAATTCTCTAGCTCATTTAAATAAAGAGTTTTTTAAAAGTTAAGTCTAAAAGAAGATACCTATTAGACCTACCTATCAAAATAAACTAACACTAACCAAATCACATGCTTAAATTGAATTTTTAATAGCAACATATAATATATACTTGGAGTAAATATTTTAAGCATTTAAGTTTTTCAGTTAAAGTACAGTAAGAAAACATTTCATATTGCAACAAAATTTTCTACAACATACGAATTTTATTTAATGTTAAGTCGAAACCTTTTAATACTACTACTTAGTGAATCATAATGTTATATTATATTTTATCTAAGTCTTCATAGTATAAAAAATACGAGAATTTTTAATACGGTATTATTAAATTATCAAAGAAAATTGCTCATTTCTCATGCTTTAGTAGTTGTGTTGCATTTTATTCAGATTGTAACTTAACTTTTTTTAATAATTAGTGTTTTCGTTTTGATTTAAAACAATTTGATTAAACTATTTATATAATCTATTTCTAAATAATATTTTTATTGAGTTTTTTACGAAATTATATCTGCCATTATATTAAAGAACATGAGATAACTCCCATGTTCTTTAATGTACAAATCTATATAATAACCATACACTTGGAATCTCCACGACAAATAAAATTGTTACGTAAATATACTTTTGGTTAATAGCTAAAATTTTATATCAGATTACTTAGAAGAATTTCTTCTTTGCTAATGCCAAACTAGATTTTTATAATATTTCCAATTAATTTAACATCTTCCCCTTCAATAACTATCCCATCACCATCTTTACAAGCATAGATTGTCCTATTATAAAACGTAGAATAATCCCTCAATAAGCAAAAGCACTTTTCACTTAATTCCTCACTCCAGTGAGGCATGAAGTCAAAATCTACAATATTTAAAGAGCTTCTATCCTCTAGGCCTATGGTATCCTCATCTAAAAATTCAGCTGTATCGATGCTTTTAGTCGTTATTATACTCCCTGCACTAACACCAATCAAAACTCTTCCGCTTTCCACGTAAGATTTTAGTGAATTTAATAGATTTCTTTTTTTTAGTGAGTTCAAAAAATGAAATGTATTTCCACCTGAAAGATGTATTGCATCATAATTAAATATGTTATTAATTTTTCTTTCATCGTATACTTTATCTAAATCAAAATATTCAACACTATTAATTCCTAAGTCCTTATAGTATTTAACTACGAAATTAAAATATTTTCCTGTTATATCTGAAGATGACCGTAAGTATGCTATCGAAGGATTTTCTTTATTTAATAACCTTAAAAGTTCATAATCTAACTTTCTATCTTCTTGTATTTGATCACTATACAATACTATTTTTCTCATTAAAATTCTCCTATTTTTTATTCAATATCTTATTAATTCTTTTTATTATCCTATTATCTCATATGATTTAAATAAGTCTTCAAGCTCAATAGTATTAATAATTTTATCTATAGAAATCATATATGGAGTAATCATTGATGAAGCTTTTTTAGCAAGTTCCAATCTCAATTTAACTGATACTCTGCCATTATAATTGATAAGCTCATTAATAACTTCTTGATAATCAGATGGTGATGTTATTAAAGCAGTACTTAAAAATGCTTTTCTGGCACTATTACACATTGTAGTTCCTCCAACATCAATGAATTTTCTTATCTCCTCTAGTTCTTTATTGTATATAATATTGGTATCCAAAGGAGAAAAATTTACAATTACAGCATCAAAATATAACATTTTATTGTCATTTATAAATTCATCATCCTCTTTTGTATGTCTATGACCAAGAATGCCCCCATGTATTTTAGGATGAAGAGATGTCACTAAGCCTGAATTCATTTCCGGAAAACTTGTATACTCAGATATACTAGTAACATTTAATCCTGAGCTTTTTAGTAATTTATAGGTTCCTCCACTAGAAATAAATTTTACCTCTTGATTAATAGAACTAATTAATCCAAGTATTCCGTTAGATGGTATACCATCAATTATATTTCCATCTGCATCAATATTAGATACTAATCCTATTTTATTTTCACAACTTACTATTACATTGTTTAATGTAATAAAATTATCTACTTTTTTTAAACATTTTATTTCATCCATTTAAGATACTCCTCCACAAACTTATTAATGTGACAATAAAGTTTTCAAAAACCTATCCCTACATAACAGAACATATTGTCTACAATACGTTTATTCTTTATATTTTAATTCTTATTTTTTAAGTATTAAGGTATATTATCAATTATAGTATCAATGCTTTTTAGAGTTGCTTTACAATAATAATTATCCTTGGATTTAAATATTGGATAAATTCTGTATGTATCCTCAATCGGAGTTAATATAATTTCAGCATCAGATTGGCACGATATCAAAACATCCCTTAAATGAAATGTTTTATGTTGCTGACGTGTGTTTTCTTCTCCAATAATAGTTCCATGGATATGTCCGCGTCGTTCATAAATTCTGCCATTAGTAAATTCCATCCATTCAGGTTCACAACGCTCATACTTTGTCCCAAATCCAAGCATTACTTGAGAATCTTCTAAAGGAAAAGTTTTCTCAATAGCAATATCCGTTGCATCTTGTAAAGTTTTAAAAGCTTTATAAGGTATATGCTTTAAAACACGTCCAGTTATTAATGTATTATTCTCAACAGTATTTTTTGTTGTAAGTTTAATTTGTATAGCATAAGACTCTAAGTTTAGCCTGTCAGCTATTAATGTTATTAAATCTAATAAACTTTTTTTTCCATTATTAACTATAACTTTTAAATGTATTGATTTTGACTCATTTTCGTTGCATTTTTTTAAAATAGCAGTATGGGAATAAACAACTCTCTCTTCTCTTAAAAGCATTTTATTAGAATCATTTAATCTTATACTTTTGCTATAGTTCTCATCTTTCGGTAAATAACCACTAAGGTTTTGTGATATTCCACTTCCATCACTACCATTGATTAAAGAATACTCAACCACTTCCCCTCCAGGATGTTTAGAATCCGTTTTAGCACCAGAAGCTCCTATTCTTAAATATTCTGTATTTGGCTTTATAAGATGCAGCTTTAGCAAAATTTTTCTTATATTATAATCATAAAACTCCAAGGACCTTGCAAATATAAAATTACTAATTCCTTGCATATCAATTATCAGAGAACCTTCCCCACCAAAATTGGCAGATAAACTAGCAAAATCATTATACTCTTCAACAGTTTTAGTAATATTGATATGAAAGTCCTTAAAGTTTAAATTATGTGGAATTTCTAAAGGAATATAGTTATTAAACTTTCTTTTTATTACTAAAAAGCTCTCATCTTTAATAGTAATCACTATTCCATCTTCCGTATATTTCACCACTTCAATTTCATTAATATCACTAACAGGAGATACTAACAATGATTCTGAATCATTATATAAATTCATATTTTTACAACTCCCCTATCCTAATTGTGCTTAATCAGTTATATTTAAATTTTTAAGGTTAATTTGTATAAATAAATCTATTGTTTTGTAAAAATGCTACAACCCCATCTTCATCGTTACTTTTTGTTACAAAGTTAGCAACAGACTTTAATTCCTCAATTGCATTTTTCATCGCAACACCTATCCCACAATTTTTTATCATTTCTAAATCGTTATAATCATCTCCAAATGCAATTGCATCTGATATTTCACAACTAATATGATTAAGGACGTATTTAATACTATTCCATTTTGAAACCTCTGAATGCATTATCTGGCACAATGTACCGTTATCTGTAATTACACCTTTACACTCCTTAGGTAAGTTTTTAAGTAACTCTGGATCTATCGATTCTTTAGTGCAAATAATAACTTTAAAAGCTACTGTGAAATCTAGCTCTCTTAAATCTAAAATTTCACACGGTGCTTTACCAAAATAATCCGAAACATCAAAATTTGAATAAAGTTTATCATTTATTTCAATACAAATATTATTGAGATTGTACTTTTTTGCTATATCTAAAATCTCTAAAATAGTCTTTTTAGACATCTCCATTTTATATAAAATATCATCGCCTTTAATTACGAGAGCACCATTATAGCAAATGATAATATCATTCTTTAGCTCATATGGAATATACTTATATATATCTCTTGGAGGTCTTGCAGTAGCAAACATAAGCTGATTCCCTTCATTTTTGCACTTTTTTAAAACATTAATAGAATAATCTGAGATTGTTTTGTCGCTTCTTAACAATGTTCCATCAAGATCTGAAATAATAACTTTATTCATATTTGCCTTTACCTTCCTTCAATTTATTATTTTATTGGCTAAATTATGCGTTTATTTACGAATGAATGCCAATGAGCCAAAGAGTCTGGATCTTTTCTGATTCTTCCATGATAGTTCTTTATTCCATCGTTAAAAATTTGATATCTCTGTTCATTTTCTTTTAATTCTACATTGTTCTGCATGTCTATACCTGCTAATAAAACTTTATTACCTTTTAATACATTAATATACTTACTCATTAGATGGATGTCTGTATCATCCGCCAAAAGAATAGGAATTCTGTTATTCCTCATAATTGGTGCTAATTTATTTAAAATCATCAATTTATCCAATTCTAAATTATCTTTATTTAATGATGAGATTAAATCTGGTTGATGTTTTGATAAGTCTAAAAGTATAAAATCAGTTTCGAAATCTAATATATTTTCAAGCTTTATAAAATAATCTTCAAAGTCCTCTTGATATAGTCCAATAGCTGCAATAACTTTTTTACATACTTTATTTTTTAGTGTATTAATATAATCTTCATTAATACGATGCTGAAGTTGTATAAACATCCGATCTCTTGGCATATTATAAGCTTCACAACACTCAATTATTAATTCTGGAGCAGCTGCTTGCTCAAAAATAATAGCTTGTTTCATTTCTTTTGGAATACATCTTTGGATAGCCTTTATACTATCAATTTCTAATAAAGATACTGGTAAATCTTCTCTTACTGCAAAGCTCTTTATAACAGGTTTATATTTAGATTCATTAATTAAATACTTTAATTGATCAGTATAAACAGCATGAATACCTATCATATTTGCTCCGTTTCTAACTGCAATATCTAAATCAAAAGGATTATGTACTCTGCAAAGTTTAAAAATAAATCCTTCTCTGATATTATTTTTATTGCAATATGAAAATCTCTGAATATTATCTTGTGGATAATATATTTGCTCAAAAATTTTAGTTTTAACACTTGTATTCCAAGTATTAAATGCCGTTACATATTCCTCAACGGGCTGAAAGTCTAATATTTCCTTCCAGTTTTCTGATAATACTTCACACTTATCTTTATATAACAAGTAATCACATAAATTATCATAGTTAATAGACACTACTGCACTGTAAACTTTATTTCCAAACTGCTCAAAACAATCTTTGCTTTGCTCTATTGTTTTAAGAGTGGTAATATTATTATCAAAAAGTAATAAATTGTTTTTACCCTCTATAATTTTTTCAACATGCTCCGAGTATTTCTTTGGAATAAAATGCATTAGCCAAAATTTATCTCTAAAATTAGGTTTTTTACCATTTTTTCTTAAGTCTTTTTTAGAACTGAAATGACAATTTACTACCTCTGGAATATAGTCACTTCCATAGAGTTTTAAATAGGACCTAAATGCAAAACCTAAAGCAATTCCTCCATATGGAAAAGTTATTATAAAATCTAATTTTTTTATTTTTGAACTTTTCATTATTGAACTAATTGAATTAAAAATAGCTACATTATTATCAAGTTCTCTCATACCTTTATGAAAATTTGAATATTTATTGAACTCTTTTGTTAATTTTGAAGCAGATGCTATTGTTAACAGACTTTCAGCTAATGCTTGTATATATTTTTCTGCTAAATAAAAATAAAGTAAATCACTTGTTTCTTGAACAATTAGATCAATATCAAAGTCCGGTTCTTCCTTTAATAATATATGTGTATTAAGATTAGAAGACTCAATAGTATTTAAATAAACTAGCATTGCATGTAGCAAGTGATCCATTATAGAATATATAATTATTTTTTCACTATCACCAAAAGAATTCATTTTACAAAATATCATTTCATGGGTAAGAATCTTTAATCCTTTAATTGATAACTCAATAAGATCTTTAAAACAATCTTCTACTGATCTAACATCTGCAAACATATATGGAGGCAACCAATAGTAATAAATGCAGCCTCTTAAAATGACCATATTACCTTTTTTAAAAGTAATTCTATCCATTATATTTCTAAATTCACATTTATTACGATCTTCTTGAAAGCTATTGATCAAGCTTTCTAGCCCAATATTATAGTCACTACAGAATAGTGACGTAATCCCTATGCTATTAGTATGTTTTGATATTACATCAAATAATTGAGACTTGTGAGAAAAGCTCCTTTTTAGTGAATAACTCGAATTTTCATTTTGTAGTAATTTCTTTAATTGATCATGAGAGAGAAACTTACAAAAATCACTCCAGCTTTTGCTCTCTTTTTGATTTTTAATATGCTTTACTAACAGTGCTGTTCCCCCAGCAGCTTTTACTGAATCGAACAATCCTAAATTTTCTTCTGAATCATCTGCTAAAAATCTAATTTTAGCTCCTTTTGCTAATATTTTTTCTACAATAATTTGCTTGTTAAATTGATCTATATGAAATTCTTCATATGCAACTCCGTTAACAAAATCTATCTCTGATCCCAATACTTCATAGTTTAGGCTTTCTGATAAACTTTGAGAAAGAATACCTTTAACAACTCCTTTTATAAATGGTTCATATCCAGAACTAAGAAATAATATTCTTAAACTTTTTCCATAATAACGAATAGCAAATTTAAGATATTTTATTGCATCACTATATATTTGAAGTTGATGCGAAATATAAAATCCAACAGCAAAAAAACTTAAACTATCTATATAATCATCCTCTTGAATATAACTTTTCCAGTCTGGTAAAGAATTTATTTTTTTTATAAACTCCTTCGATATTTTAGGTTCTACTAATTCAAGTGTTTTTTCTCTAAAGTCACTTAGACTTATACTATCCGATTTATTATATGCCCCTTCATTTAGCTCCATAAATTTTTTTATATTATTCTCGTTGATTAATAAGTTTGGACAAATGCAAGCGTTATACCAAGAAGTAGTATTAATAATTGTTCTATCTACATCTAAAATTATAAAATCATCACCTGATTTTGCAGAATCTATTAATTTATTTATTTTTCCACCACAATATTCCATGATTATCCCCCACACAATTTAAAAATATACTTGAGAACCTATAGGACTCAATTTACCTTAATTTCAAAATATTACTTTTTTAATATAACCATATTATTAATCCAAGTTTTAAGTGTGAGTTCTAGAGTTGAAAAACCAACTAAGAACTCACTTCATTTTTTGTTATTAACCAATAAAAAACTTGAAAAGAATGAAATTTACTACCCAAATATTCTGATATTATAAAAAAATTAATTATTATTTTTTAATATTGAGGCTGTGTTCGAATTTCTTTTATTTGTTTAATCTTTTCATTATCATAGTTCTCAGGCAATCTACATCTTATATAAATTTTATTTTTATTTGTATGGGCATAAAAAAAGTATCTACTATATCTCTGTTGGCTTTCGTTTACACTAGTACAATATAATTCATTCTCTTCATCTGTTAATTCACCTATATAATTAAATGCAAAGTCTAATTCTACTAACATCTTTTCTATCTCATGGCCCTCTTCATTGCCTTCGTAATTACCATAAGCTATATACTCAATATATATTTTTTTGTCTACATAAAATTTTTTATATTCATTATTTACTTGGTTAATATAATCTGATATAGGTTTTTCTGCAATTTTTAGAACCATTGGTATGTGAACATGACAATCTCCAATTAAATTCTCAAATTTTTCATTGTTTAATTGTCTACCATTTTTAGCAATCCTAATGGCAAACTCATTTTCTTCAAAAACAACCTTTGCAATATTCAACGATATCCATAGAGCTGTTCCTTCTGCCTTTTCAGAAACAGATAATGAAGGATAATTGTTATCATCAAAACTATACTCAAAGATATACTCCTTTAAATTTTTATTATTAGCTCTTTTTTCTTTATTTTTTTCTATAACTTTAAGTATATCTAGATACTCTTTGCTCTTTTTATATTTTCTTATTTTTTCTATGTTTGTATTTATTTCTAATTCATGTACATAATCTTTATAAGTAGTTAATTTATATTTATGAATTTCACTTAACTTTTCACTAATTACTTCCTTCAAATTTTTATAAAAAGCTCGCTGTAATATCTTTATGCTTCCTGCGTCAAAGACCAAATGACTAAAGAGCATCAATAATTCATAGTTCTTTTCATTAATTTTAATTAATACAAACGTATAATGTACTCTGCCTAATCTTTCACCTCTAACAAGATTAATGTATAACTCATTTGCAATTAATTGTTTAAATTGGTTTATATGACTTTGATTATATTTTGAAAAATCTATCATATTAATATTTAAGCCTTGTATAAAGTTACTCTCATTAAAAAGATATTTTTCTTTTTCATAAGTAATATAGGTTCTTAGAATTGTATTTTTATTTATTGTTTCTATTAATGCTTTATTTATATTTGTGCTGTTAATTATATTATTTATAGGTATAATGCATTGAATTATATCATTGTACCCTCTATTAAATATCTTAAGCTGAGCATGTCCACATAAATATTGATCTTTTTCACTAGAAACTACCATTCTATTAAATTCATAATTTTGTAACTTAATATTTTCTTTTATATTTACTTCAATATCTTTTAGTAGATTGTCTGTTACATTTTCAACCTTAATCTTTTTTACTAAATCCTGTTCATTGCGTATATGTTCGAAATCACTTACTTTTAAAATATAATGTGGTAAATATTCATCTGAGTATTTTATATATATATGATTTAGAATTTCTTCTTTTTTTAAATCACAGTATAAAACTATGCACCATTCATTATTAACATAGTACTTTTGTAAATAACTTTGAACATTTAAGGTTTTATTAATATCACTTTCTATTTCTTTAATTATATCCATACATTTTCTTGCGTCTATTATTTTAGCTAAAGACTTTATGTCTGGATTAGCTAGTAAATCCTTTATAAGCAAGTTTGCCTGCAATTTTTTATTAATCAAACTAACAATTCTCGCAGCTACTATTGAGTTACCGCCTATACTAAAAAAGTCATCATCTATTCCTACTTTTTTTAATCCTAATATTTCACTCCAAATATTTGTTAAAGATTCTTCTATCTGATTTCTTGGAGATCTATATTCATTTAAACTTCCTTCTAATTTAGGCTCTGGAAGTGCTTTTTTATTTACCTTCCCACTATATGTAACTGGGATATTTTTAAGCTGTACAAAATAAGACGGAATCATATATTCTGGCAATTTTTCTTTTAAGTAATTTCTTAAATTCAGTTTTTTAATTTCTTCTTTACTTACCACATAAGCACATATATATTTCCCACTATCTTTATTTTCTTTTATTACTACTACTGCTTCTTTAATATTTGGATTCTGTAATAGCCTATTTTCAATCTCTCCAAGCTCTATTCTGAAACCTCTTAATTTAACTTGATTATCTATTCTTCCTAGAAACTCTATGTTTCCATCAGGTAGCCATCTAGCTAAATCTCCTGTTTTATACATCTTTGCGCCTACTTCAAATGGATTGGCTATAAACTTTTCAGCCGTTAATTCTGGCTTATTTAAATAACCTCTTGCTAATCCACATCCTGATATACATAGCTCTCCTGGTATACCTATTGATAGTAACTTATTATTTTTATCAACTATGTATGTTTTAATATTATCTATTGGCTTTCCAATAGGTACATTCATTTCTTCAGTAAAATTATCAGTTGAATATCTTGTGGCATATATAGTAGCTTCAGTAGGTCCATAAATATTTTCTAATTTTATCGTCGTTGATAAACTTCTGAATGCTTGTACTAACTTATTTGAAATTGCTTCTCCAGCAGAAAATACATACTTCAAACTTTTAATCTTTTCTACATTTTCATTTAATGAATCAACAAATAAATTTAGCATTGGCGGTGAAAAGTTTATATGAGTGATATTATTTTTTTCTATTGAATCCATTATACTTTTAGGCTCCCTTTCTTCACCTTGCTTCAGTATAATAAGCTTTCCACTTCCTATAAACCATCCAAATATTTCAGTTACAGAAACATCAAAAGTAAATGATGTCTTTAATAAATATGCATCTGATTTAGCTAAAGGATATTTGTCTTGCATGCAATTTAATGTATTTATTACACTGCTATGCTCAATCATTACTCCTTTGGGATTGCCAGTTGTACCTGATGTATAAATTACATATGCTAAATCATTTGATTTGCTCATCTTCTCTAGATTGCTTAAGTTATTATTAAATAGACCTTCATCAAATAAATCGATAAATTCACCATCAAACTCTAAATTCTCTATTAAAGTATTTTTACTTAATAGTAACTTACTCTTACTATCTCTTAGCATATATTCAATTCTTTCCCTGGGATAAGATGGATCTATTGGTAAATATGCTCCCCCTGCTTTTAATATCCCCATTATTCCTACAATCATCTCTAAAGATCTTTCTACCATTATTCCTACTATGGAGTCAGCTTTAACACCTTTATTACGTAACTCTCTAGCTAGTGAATTGGATCTTTCATTTAATTCTTTATAAGTCAACTTCTTATCCTCAAACACTACTGCAATATTATCTGGTATTTTTTCTACTTGAGCTTCAAACAATTGATATATTGCTTTATCACTTAAGTAATCTACTTTTGTATTATTGAATTCATATAATATTTGATTCTTCTCTACTTCTGATAGTAAATCAATCTCACGTAATTTTACTTCATTATTATTTACTATATTTTGTAGGATTGTTATATAATGATTACTTAGTCTTTCTATTGTTTCTTTCTTAAATAGCTTTGAGCAATACTCTATACTTAAAGTTAATTTGGTATCACTTTCTAAAGCATTTAATGTTATATCAAATTTAGATATCTTATTTCCATTATTATATTGCTTCAATATAGTATCATCTAACTTAATATCTGAATCAATTACTGTGTCAATCATATTAAACACTACATCAAATAATGGATTTCTACTTGTATCTCTCCTTACATTCAACTTTTCTACTAAAGCTTCAAACTGATAACTCTGATTTTCATAAGCTTTCAAGGAATTTTCTTTTACTTCTTTTAAGAAGTCTACATACTTCTTATCCCCTTCTGGCTTATTTCTTAAAGCTAATGTATTTACAAACATACCTATTATATTTTGAAGATCAGCATGAGGTCTTCCAGCTACTGGTACTCCTATCACAATATCCTCTTTCCCACTATATTTTGATAGAAGTATATTTAAAGCAGATAGAAGTGTCATATGCATTGTAGTTCCTGTTTCTTTTACAAGCTTTCTTAACTTTAGTGTTGTATCCTTATCAACTTCAAAAGTTACACTATCTCCCTCAAAACTTTGC
>NZ_DDOV01000013.1:23361-29786 GCF_002341865.1 Clostridium sp. UBA2485
TGCTTCATAGTATTCTTTTTCTTCTACTTTCTCTATCTTTGAATAAAGATTATCTTCTGTATTCCTAATATGCTTGCTTAATTCCTTTATCGTTGGTGCTTTAAATAATTCTTTTAATGGAACCTCTTTATTTAATGCCTTATGAATTTTAGACATAAGCACAGTAGCTTTTAAAGAATATCCTCCAAGGTCAAAGAAATTGTCATTTATACCTACTTTTTCAATTCCTAATGCTTCACTCCATACTTTTGCTAAAGTTTCTTCAACTTCATTTCTTGGGGCTTCATATTCAGTTAAAGTTGCTGCTAAATTTGGTTCAGGAAGTGCCCTTCTATCAAGCTTTCCATTAGCTGTTAATGGCATCTTATCTAATCGTACAAAGTAAGCTGGAATCATATATTCTGGTAATACTTCCTTTAGAAAACTCTTTATGTTTAATTCCTCAACAGAATTTTGACTTACAATGTATGCACATAGATTTTTCTCACTATCTTTGGTTTCCTTAACTAACGCTACTGCTTCTTTAATACCCTCGTGTTGTAATAATCTATTTTCAATCTCGCCAAGTTCTATTCTAAATCCTCTTATCTTAACTTGATTATCTATTCTTCCTAAAAATTCTATATTTCCATCATGTAACCATCTAGCTAAATCTCCTGTTTTGTACATCTTTGCACCAGGTTTAAATGGATTATCTACAAACTTTTCAGCTGTTAATTCTGGTCTATTTAAATATCCTCTTGCTAATCCATCTCCAGCTATGTATATTTCTCCAGATACACCTATAGAAGCAAGCTTATCATTCTTTAAAATATATAACTCTGTATTATCTATAGGCTTTCCTATTGGTATTGTTTTTCTATCATCATTAATGCAATCAAAATAAGATACATCTATAGTAGCTTCCGTTGGACCATATAAATTTACAAGACTTTTACCACTTTTAAACTCTTTATAGAATTTTGATACTTGTTTAAAGTTTAATGCCTCTCCGCTAGAAAATACTTGTCTTAAACTTGATAAATTTATATTATCTCTGTTTTCTTCTACACAATATAAGAAAACATCTAACATAGAAGGTACAAAGTGCATTGTTGTTACTTCATACTTATCTATTGTTTCTATTATTTTCATGGGGTCTTTTTCAGCATTAGGGCTAAGCATACATACCTTTGCTCCTACTAATGACCACCATAAAATCTCCCATACAGAAACATCAAAAGTGTAAGTTGTTTTTTGTAGGATAGTATCTTTTTCACCTATTGGATATTTTTTTTGCATCCAATTTAATCTATTAACCAATGATCTATGTTCAATCATTGCTCCTTTAGGCTTTCCTGTAGTTCCTGAGGTGTAGATTATATATGCTAGATTGTTTGAATCATTTATTTTCCCGATATTAGTGGTATCATTTTTAAATAATTTCTCATCAAATAAATCAATAAATTCACCATGAAACTTTATATTTTCTACTAAAGCATTTTTGCTTAATAATACCTTACTTCCACTATCACTTAGCATATATTCTATTCTTTCCTTAGGATAGTTTGAATCTATTGGTAAGTAGGCTCCTCCTGCCTTTAAGATCCCAATTATTCCTACAATCATCTCTAGAGATCTTTCTACCATTACTCCTACTATTGAATCAGCCTTAACACCTTTATCTCTTAATATTGTGGCAAGACTATTTGACCTTTCGTTTAACTCTCTATAAGTTAACTTCTTATCTTCAAACATTACTGCAATATTATCTGGTGTTCTTTCTACCTGAACTTCAAATAATTCATGTATTGTTTTATCCTCTGGATAATCAACCTTTGTATCATTAAATTCATATAAAATCTTATTAACATCTTTTTCAGATAATATTTTTATATCTTTAACCTTCTTATTATGATTATTTAAAATATCTTCCAAAGCAGTTACATAGCTTTCATATAAGGTTTTAACAGTAACTTCAGTAATTTTATTAGAATTATATACAATCTGAATTCCTATTGATTTATCTTCCATAAGTTCAAGTAAAAATGATAGCTCATTTTTACTTGACTCACATATATAATTAATATCTTTATCCTCATGTAGACCTTTCATGCATATGCTTACTGGTGTTAGCTCCATTACATTATTAGGTAAATTGTTTTGTAGCAATATTTTTGAATTTAAATAAGCCTGATTCTTATAGCTTTCTAGTACTTTAGTTTTAATAGAATCCATATACTCTAAATATGTCTTCTCATAGTCTATATAAGATACTAGTGGCAATAACTTATTTATGTTCATATTTCCTACATTACTTTTACTAGCATAACGAGGTATACCAATTACAATATCGTTCTTACCCATATATTTAGATAAAGTGATTTTCAGTGTTGATACTAAAAAGGTATATATCAAAAGACTATTGTTCTTGCAGATATCATTCAACTTATCTCCATATTCTTTATCAAATGTTTCTTTATATATACTTTTTTTATATGAGGATTCATCACAATAATCCCATATAAACCTTTCATTATCTTTTAAGATTTTAAGTTGCTCATTCCAATAACTTAACTCTTTCTTATACTTATTCATAAAGGTTATCCCCCTTAACCATTCATATATTAAACTGTTCTCCTAATATATCTAATGCTGAATCATCATCAAAATATCCCTCTGAGCATTCTAAAATTATATTATCTATACTGATTTCTTTGTTCATTACTATTACTTTTAGTATATTAACATAGTCTTCTTTCATAATTTCTATAGTGCTTTTATCATAGAGCTTAGTAGAATATGTTAATGACAAGTGAATTGTCTTCAATTTTTCTTCCACTGTCAATTCAAAATCCACCTTGGATGACCTTGTTTTCATATCGTAATATTTGATTAAAAGTCCATCTAAAAGTTTTTCATCTTTATCAAATAAATTAATAGAATTGAACATAACATCAAATAAAGGATTTCTGCTTTTATCCAATCTTAGATTTAATCTTTCTACTAAAGCTTCAAATTGATAACTTTGATTTTCATATGCTTTTAGGGAATTTTCCTTTACTTCATTTAAGAAATCTATATACTTCTTAGAACCTTTTGGTTTATTTCTTAAAGCTAATGTATTTACAAACATCCCCATTATATTTTGAAAATCTGTATGTGGTCTTCCTGCTATTGGCATACCTACTATAATATCTTCTTGGCCACTATATTTTGATAGAAGTATATTGAATGCTGATAATAAAACTATATGGATGGTAGATCCAGTTTCTTTTGAAAGTTCTCTTAATTTTTCTGTAGTTTCTTCATCTACTTCGAACTTTATATTATCTCCTTCAAAACTTTGAACAGATGGTCTTTCATAATCAGTAGGTATATTTAGTATTGGCATTTCATCATTGAACATCTTAATCCAGTACTCTTCTTGCTTTTTCATCTCATCTGATTTTAAGAAATTATTTTGCCATGCTGCAAAATCCTTATATTGAAGTTTTAAAGGTTCTAAACTTTTCCCATTATATATATCTGCAAATTCTTTTATTAATATATTCATAGATACCCCATCCGATATTATATGGTGCATATCTATCAACAAGTAAGTTTTATCTTCATTTCCAACAAGTTCTACTCTAAATAACGGAGCCTTCTTTAAATTAAAAGGTCTTACAAAGGTATTTAATATGACTTCTATATTTTCATTTTGCTTTTTAACTAATTCAAACTCATAGCTCTTAAGTATTTTTTGTATTATTTCTTCATCATAAATCTCAAAATAACTTCTTAATAACTCATGCCTTTCGATTAATTTTTTGAAAGTTTCTTCTATCTTATTCTTATTAACTTTTCCTTCTAACTCAAAAACTACAGGCATGTTGTAAGCTATACTATCTTTATCAAATTCTTGAATCATATACATTCTCTTTTGAGCTGAAGATGTTTCATGATATTCTTTCCCTTCTGTTTTTTCTATATTTGAGCAAATATTTTCTTCTATACTTTCAATGTACTTGCTTAACTCTTTTATTGTTGGTGTTTTAAACAATTCTTTCAAAGGTACTTCCTTATTTAGTTCTTTATGAATTTTAGACATAAGCACCGTTGCCTTTAAAGAATGTCCTCCAAGCTCAAAGAAATTATCATCTATACCTATGTTTTCAACTCCTAATACTTCACTCCATATTTTTGCTAAAATTTCTTCAATTTCATTTCTTGGAGCCTCATATTCAGTTAAAGTTACATCTAATCTTGGCTCTGGAAGTGCTCTTCTATCAAGCTTTCCATTAATAGTTACTGGCATGCTTTCTAATTGTACAAAGTAAGCTGGAATCATATACTCTGGCAACATTTCTTTTAAGTAGTTTTTTAAATCTAACTCTTCAAGATTTTTTCCACTTATAACATATGCGCATATATATTTCTCACTATCTTTGTTTTCATTGACCAAAACTACCGCTTCCTTAACGCCTTCATGTTGTAATAGCCTATTTTCTATCTCACCAAGTTCTATTCTAAATCCTCTTATCTTAACTTGATTATCTATTCTCCCTAGAAATTCTATATTTCCATCAGGTAACCATCTAGCTAAATCTCCTGTTCTGTACATCTTTGTTCCAAACTCAAATGGATTATCTACAAACTTTTCAGCTGTTAATTCCGGTCTATTTAAATACCCTCTTGCTAGACCATCTCCACTAACACATAATTCTCCATAAACTCCTATTGGACTTAACTTATAATTTTTATCTACTATATAAACTTTAGAATTAGTTATAGGCTTTCCTATTGATATATTAGAACTATATTCTTTTTTAATTAAATAAGTTGTAGAAAAAGTAGTATTTTCAGTTGGTCCATATCCATTTATAATCTTAAGGTTTCTGCATTCTTTTCTTGCCAAACTAATATACTTTGGTGATAAAACATCTCCACCAACTAATAAATATCTTAATTCTTTAAATATATTTATATTTTCTTCAGCTATTTGATTGAATAGTTCAGATGTTAACCATAATATTGTAATGCTATTTTTAATTACAAACTCTTCTAAAAGTTCAGGTAATATGATTGTTTCATTTTTAGCTAGATACAACTCTAACCCGTTAAGTAAAGCTCCCCAAACCTCAAAAGTTGACGCATCAAATACCATAGAGCCAGTTTGGAGAATTCTATCGTTATCTTTAAACTCAATATAATTTGGTTTTTTTACCAATCTAACAACATTTTTGTGTTCACACATTACTCCCTTAGGATTACCAGTTGTACCTGAAGTATAAATTACATATGCTAAATCATTCGATTTGCTTACCTTTTCTAAATTGCTCGAGTTATTTTTAAATAGATTTTCATTAAATAAATCAATAAATTCACCATTAAACTCTATATTTTCTACTAAAGTATTTTTACTCAACAATATCTTGCTTTCACTATCCTTTAGCATATATTCTATTCTTTCTTTAGGATAGTTCGGATCTATTGGTAAGTAGGCCCCACCAGCTTTTAGAATTGCCATTATTCCTACTATCATCTCTAGAGATCTTTCTATCATTATTCCTACTATTGAATCTGACACAATTCCTTTACTTCTTAATATTCCAGCGAGACTATTGGCCCTTTCATTTAACTCTCTATAGGTTAACTTCCTGTCTTCAAATACCACTGCAATACTATTTGGTGTTTTTTCTACCTGTGTTTCAAATAACTCATGCATGGTTTTATCCTTTGGATAATCTACTTCTGTATCATTGAATTCATATAATATTTGATTTTTCTCTGCTTCTGATAATAAATCAACTTCATATAATTTTATTTCTCTATTATTTACTATCCTATCTAGTATTCCTACAAAATGATTGCTTAGCCTTTCTATTGTTTCTTTCTTAAATAGTTTTGAACAATACTCTATACTTAAGCTTAATTTATCATCATTTTCTAAAGCATTCAGTGTTAGGTTAAATTTAGCTATCTTGCTTTTATTATTGTATTGCTTCAATATCATATCATCTAACTTAATATCCTCACTGTTTACGGTATCAATCATATTAATCATCACATCAAACAGCGGATTTCTGCTTGTATCTCTTTTTACATTTAGCTTTTCTACCAAAGTGTCAAATTTATAGCTTTGATTTTCATAAGCTTTTAGGGAATTTTCTTTTACTTCTTTTAAGAAATCTAAATATTTCTTATCTCCTTCTGGCTTATTTCTTAAAGCTAGCGTATTTACAAACATCCCCATTATATTATGAAGGTCTGCATGTGGTCTTCCAGCTATTGGCGTTCCTATTACTATATCCTCTTGTCCACTATACTTTGATAGAAGTATATTTAAAGCAGATAGCAGTGTCATATGCATTGTAGTTCCTGTTTCTTTTGCAAGCTTTCTTAACTTTAGCGTTATATCCTTATCAATTTCAAAAGTTATACTATCTCCCTCAAAACTTTGC
>NZ_DDOV01000013.1:29985-83041 GCF_002341865.1 Clostridium sp. UBA2485
TGCTTCATAGTATTCTTTTTCTCCTACTTTCTCTATCTTTGAATAAAGATTATCTTCTGTATTCCTAATATGCTTGCTTAATTCCTTTATCGTTGGTGTCTTAAATAGCTCTTTTAAAGGAACTTCTTTATTTAATTCTTTATGAATTTTAGACATAAGCACAGTAGCTTTTAAAGAATGCCCTCCAAGATCAAAGAAATTGTCATTTATACCTACTTTTTCAATACCTAATACTTCACTCCATACTTTCACTAAAGTTTCTTCGATTTCATCTCTTGGAGCTTCATATTCAGTTAAAGTTATATCTAAATTTGGTTCAGGAAGTGCTCTTCTATTAAGCTTTCCATTAGCTGTTAGTGGCATCTTCTCTAATTGTACAAAGTAAGCTGGAACCATATATTCTGGTAATGTTTCCCTTAAAAAACTCTTTATGTTTAAATTCTCAAGATTTTCTTTACTTACAACATATGTACAAATATATTTTTCTCCGTCCTTGTTTTCCTTAACTAAAACTGCTGATTCTTTGATGCTTTCATGATGCAATAATCTATTTTCAATCTCACCAAGTTCTATTCTAAATCCTCTTATCTTAACTTGATTATCTATTCTTCCTAGAAATTCTATATTCCCATCAAGCAACCATCTAGCTAAATCTCCTGTTTTGTACATCTTTGCGCCAGGCTTAAATGGATTATTTACAAACTTTTCAGCTGTTAATTCTGGTCTATTTACATACCCTCTTGCTAATCCATCTCCAGATATATATAATTCCCCTACCACCCCTATTGGTATAATATTGTTATTATTTAGAACGTATAGCTCTGTATTATCTATAGGTTTTCCTATTGGTATTACTCTTCTGTCTTCATTAGCGCAATCAAAATAAGATACATCTATAGTAGCTTCCGTTGGACCATATAAATTTATAAGGCTTTTACCACTTTCAAATTCTTTGTAGAATTTTGATACTTGCTTAAAGTTTAATGCTTCTCCACTAGAAAATACCTGTCTTAAACTTGATAAGTTTATATTATTCCTGTTTTCTTCTACATAGTATAAGAAAACATCCAACATAGAAGGTACAAAATGCATTGTTGTTACTTCATACTTATCTATTGTTTCTATTATTTTCATAGGATCTTTTTCAGCATTAGGGGTAAGCATACATACCTTTGCTCCTACTAATGACCACCATAAAATCTCCCATACAGAAACATCAAAAGTGTAAGTTGTTTTTTGTAGGATAGTATCTTTTTCACCTATTGGATATTTCTTTTGCATCCAATTTAATCTATTTACTAATGATCTATGTTCAATCATTGCTCCTTTAGGTTTTCCTGTGGTTCCTGAAGTATAAATTACATATGCTAAATTACTTGATTTGCTTAACTGCTCTAGTTTACTTGAGTCATTTTTAAATAGATTTTCATCAAATAAATCAATAAATTCACCATGAAACTCTATGCTTTCTACTAAAGCATTTTTGCTTAATAATATCTTACTTTTACTATCCTTTAGCATATATTCTATTCTTTCCTTAGGATAGCCAGGATCTATTGGTAAGTAGGCTCCCCCAGCTTTTAAGATTCCCATTATTCCTACTATCATCTCTAGAGATCTTTCTACCATTACTCCTACTATTGAATCAACCTTAACACCTTTATCTCTTAGTATTCTAGCAAGACTATCTGACATTTCGTTTAACTCTTTATAAGTTAACTTCTTATCTTCAAACATTACTGCAATATTATCTGGTGTTCTTTCTACCTGAGCTTCAAATAACTCATGTATTGTCTTATCCTTTGGATAATTTACTTTTGTATCATTGAACTCATGCAGTATTTGATTTTTTTCTTCTTTAGGTAGCAAATCTATTTCTTCTATTAAAATGTTTGGATTATTCAATAAATTATCTATAATTCTTTCTAAATACATTCCTAACTTTTTAACAACACACTCATCTATTGATAAACTATTAAAATTAAACTTGAACTCAATTCCATCAAAAGTTAATATTTCTAAAGCCATGTTATAATTTGTTTGCTCTACAATTGAAAAGTCTTTTACTGACAACACATTCTCTCTATTTGCATTTAAATCTAATGGATAATTTTCAATAGTAACTATTGAATTAAAAATATCTTCATTAGCTTTTAATCCGCAATATTCTTTTATGTCAATTAATGATGTATTCTCATAAGTTCTTCTTTCATTAAGATTTTCATCTAAATCATGAACTAACTTTATTAGTGTAGTTTCACTATCTAATTTTACCCTTAATGGAATAGTATTTATGAATAGGCCTACCATTTTATCTATAGAATTTATATTTTCTGGTCTTCCTGATACTGTTGTTCCAAATAAAACCTCATTTGAATTATTAAACTTTTGAAGTAGTATTCCCCATGCACCATATAATATTGATGATAATAAAACCTTATTCTCCTTTGAAAAGTCTTTGATTTTATTTATCTTATGACTATCTATCTTATATGATATTTCTTTATGAACACCTACTTCTTTACAATTAAAGTAGTCATCTTTGCCTTCTAAATTCGCTAGATAGTTTGTCCAATATTTTCTTTCTTCATCTTTATTAATACTATTTATATACTTAATAAATTGACTAAACTTTGTTTTGTTAGTCTTTTGGGGATCTTTACTCTTATATAGACAACTATATACTTCCATAAGCTCTCTTAAAATTATTCCGTTGCTCCAACCATCATATAAAATATGATGGTTACTTATGATCATCTTATGTGTATCTTCATCTAGCTTACATAAGTAAATTCTTAAAGTTTCTCTAGTTATATCTAACTTATTGTTTAAATCTTTTAATTTAATTTCTTTTATTAAACTCTCTTTGTCTACTTCATTTGCAAAATCCATATACTTAATTGGAACTTCATGATTTTTAAGAACAACTTGTATTGACTTCTCTATTCCTTTCCATCTAAAAATTGTTCTTAGCATTTCATTATTCGCTATAACAAAATTCCATGATTTTTGTAGTAAATCTAGTTTTATGTCCCCTTTAATAGTTAGATTTAACTGTTCATGATACATGCTACTTTTATCATCACTAATATAATAAAATAGCATACCTTGTTGTAAACTAGTTAAGGACATGAAATTCTCTATATTATTTTTATCTAACTTATTATCTAGCCCCACAATATCACCTCACTACAATATTTATATTTTGCTTATCCTTCCAAACTCCATTTTTATAATCTTATCTGCAATGTTGAAATATCTATCATCATGAGTTACAGCTATTACACACTTTTCTCTTTCTTTAAGTTCTGGTAATAGAGTATCATAGAAAAACATTTTAAACTCAGGATCTTGATCTGCTGCCCATTCATCAAATAAATAGATTGGTCTATCTTCTAAATAGGCTACTAGTAGTGCTAATCTCTTCTTTTGCCCTGTTGATAATTTTGTTGTACTAAATTTTCCATCCTTTATCTCAACCTTCTTATCAAGTTGAAGTACCTCTAAATATTTTTTAATTTCTTCTTCTTTATCTCTATAGTCAATTCCATAAAGCTTATCAAATAAATAGAAATCTCCAAAAACTGTAGAGTAGTTTTCACTTAGCATCTTTTGTGTTACTTTAATATCATTTAAAGTTATCTCTCCCTTATACGATTTATAAAGTCCTGTTATCAATTTAGCTAGTGTTGATTTTCCACTGCCATTTCCACCTGTTATAAATATTATCTCTCCTGAATTAAATTCATAACTAATAGGACCTACCCTAAAGCTTCTTTCATCATTTTTATCATAGACATACTCTATTTCATTTAAATTTAAATTAATATTTCTCTTTTCGTTAACTTCTACATTATTAGAATTCTCATCTTGTGAACTAACTATTTCCTCTAATAAGCTATTGATTCTTTTTACACTTATTCTAACTTCAATAACATTTGGTATAGCATCTAATATTCCATGAACAGGCCCTGTCATATAAAGTAGTATAAAAACATAGCTTGTTACATTTACAGTTTCTAAGTTTTTTAAGATTAAAGGAAATATGATTGCTATAGTTCCAATTGCAAGTGTAAATAATAATTCTCCTATTACAAACATATTTGCAAAAGCTAATGCTGACTTTCCTCTTTTCATCCTGTATTTATCACAACTTTTTTCCATGTCTTTTTTAAATTCATTTTTCTTTTTTTCATTTAAGCTTAACTCTTTGAAGCCACCAATCAAATCATTTATAAACTTAAAAAATATATTTTGAAGATCCCTTGATTCTTCTCCAATTCTCTTGGCATATCTACCAACTAAATAATAAATACTCGCTATTAGTAACATTATGGTTATTGAGAGTAACAAAGCATAAATATTTATAAAGCCTAAGTACATAAAGCAACAAATAAGTGTTACTGCACTTGTTATTCCATTGATCAAAATGTTAGCAAACCTACTTATAGTTTCTGTATCATTATTTAGTGTAGATTCAATTCGTCCTTTTTGAATCTCTTCAAATCTTTTATATGGAGCTTTTAATATACTATTAACAACTTCCATACGTTTTGCATAAACTATTCCATTTGTTACTTCTATTAGCTTTCTTCTTACAATTTTTTGACCATAAACGTAAAGTATTATTCCAAGAATAAAATACACTAATAATTTAATTTTCATATAACTTTCACTATTTATAGCCATATTTATAGTAAAAATAATAAGAGCATTACCAAATCCACTAGCTATACTTAATATTGCTAATATTAATATAGACTTATCTCCACTTTTTTTATAAAAGCTTATAAATATTGAATATATATATATTGTCCATATACTTACACACATAAAATAAACCGCAATTTTTACAACTTTTGGTAACCATACAAAAACAAACTGCCATGATAGTCCGTGATATAAAATATAAGGAATTAAATATATTGAGTAGCTTAGCCCTAACATAAAAATTAAGGAAAAAATAAGTCTTAAAATACTTTTTACTCCTTTTTTCTTTAAAATTCTTTCTTTTTCTACTACTTCCTTTAACCCCTGAACTATGAAGAATAGTGTAGTAAGAATTATCAAGCTACAAGTAGCTATGATTAAAATAGAAATTTTGTCTGCACTTCTATTTATATCTTTTAAATCCTTATTATAAGTTTCTCCTTGTAATATCTCATTAATGCCTTGTCCTATTTTTTTAACATAATCTGAATTCATATTACAAAGCACTGCAACCCCTATCTTATCTTCTGGCTTAAACACTATAAATGAAGAGTAATTAGGATTGTTTCCTCCATGGGAAATTTCCCCCCCTGCTTTTTGATAGACAAACCATCCACTTGCATACGATGATCCATCTCCCTCTGGTGGAACTCTACGATTAGCTTCGTGTGACTGCTCAATTATTTCATTGTCAAATTTTGAATCGCTTAAAGTTCCCATCTGAATCTTAAGCCATTTTGCCATATCCTCGGAACTAGATATGATATATCCAGCTGGTTTGTTTCCTCTATATACTGGTGCTTCATAAGGCTGGGGTTTTAAAAAGTTAATTTTATATCCTTTAGCCATATGTTCATTGACAACTTCATTTTTATAAAGATAAGTATTATTGAGACCCATTGGTTTTATTACATTTTCTTCGATATAGCTTTCATAAGAATTTCCTGTTACTTTTTCAATTATTAGCCCCAAAACATCATAATTTATGGTTGCATACTGAAATTTTTTACCTGGTTCACTGTCTAATTCTATGTTAATCAGAGTTTTAACTGTCTCTTCAAGTGCATTATCCTCATTAGAAACTGGTATGTTATCTATAGTTTTAAAAGGTATTCCACTTGTTTGATATAATAATTGCTCTATTGTTATTGGGGCTTCCTTACCTTTATAATTAACCTTTAACCAAGGTATATACTTAGTTACTTCATTTTCAAGCTTAATTTGCCCGCTTTTTTGTAAATTAAGAATTCCTAATGCTGTGAAAGCTTTACTATTAGATCCAATTTCAAACAAATCTTTTGACTCAACAGCTTTTTGTGACTCTATATCTGAATATCCAAAGCCCTTACGGTAAATAGTTTTATCCTCTTTAACTATGGTGACAGAAAGTCCTGTAATCTTACCCTTATCCATATTTTCTTTTATAAATTTTTCTATTTTTAAATTTTCATCATTAGATAAATAATTTATCTCCTCAGATTCATTATTTAAGGCATATCCTTTAGGTGGCAATAAAACTATACTTAGAAAAACACTAAGTATAATCAAAAATCTACTTTGTTTTTTCATAACAATTTACTCCTTGCGTAACTTCTAATCAAACAATGAATCTAAATCTTCTTGTGAAATTTCTACATCATCAAAATCTGATGGAGTAAATTCCTTGGATTCCTTGTTAAAGCATTGATCTAGAATTAACTTCAATGTATCTATATAGCTTTCAATAAACTTTTGTACTGTTTCATCATTAAATCTGTTTCTGCTATATTCAGCAGTTATCTTTAACTTTTTATTCACTATCATAGCAGCTATATCTATTAGTGCTGTTAATGAGTTATCTTCATCACTGTTCAACCCAAATTCTATATTTGATAAGTTTATCTTTTCTTTATTTACTATATTGTCAAAGTCTCCAAGATAATTAAATCTTATATATTTATTTGCTTGTTCTTTAAATTCCTTATTTAAGAAGTTAAGAATGCCATAATTAAAGCCCTTATTAGGTATTTTTCTTAATTGCTCTTTTAGAGATTTAATATTATTTGCTCTATCTTCATGTTCTACTTTAAAATATACAGGACACATGCTTGTAAACCATCCAACGGTTCTAGATACATCAATACATTCATTTATTGCTTCCCTTCCATGCCTTTCAAGTTCAATTATTACTTCATCTTTCTTAGTTAAATCATTAATTACAAACACTAATGCAATTGTTAAAGCTTCATTAAGTTCCATATTATAAATTTCATTTGTCTTTTTTGTTAAGTCTACTAATGTTTCTTCGTCTAATTCTATGCTTAATATATTAGATGTTTTTACTCTGTCTTTTCCTTCAATATAATCTACCGGAAAGTTCACCTCTTTATTTAATATCCCTTGCCAATAGTTTTTTTCTTCACTAAAATCTTTTTTACTATAATCATTCAAAGCTTTTGCCCAATCTTTGAATGAATGAGTTTTCATAGGCAGTTTAACTTCTACTTCATCATTCATTTGCTCTATTAAGGTTATAAAATCATTTAATATTACTCTCCATGAAATTCCATCCACTATTAAATGGTGAGATGTAAATAATATAGCTTGTGTTTCCTCACCTAAATTGATTATAGTTACATTAAATAAAAGACTATTTTCTATATCAAAATTAACACCAGCTTCATCTATTAATTTTTTTATACTTCTACTCTGCTCTTCGTATGAATATTGGGATAAATCAAAATATTGAATGGCTGAAGTCTTATTTAAATGCCCATTATTGTAATATAATTTATTATTCTTTCTATCATAATTAATTCTTAATCCATCATGATATTCTGTTAATTTATCTACAGCACCTACAACTTTACTAATATCTAACTTTTCATTGTATTCCAGTAATACATATTGATTGTATACATTTTGATTCTTAAAATCTTGATTAAAAAACCACTCTATAATAGGTGTTTTCTCAATAATTCCTTCTTTTTTCTCTTGACTTATAGTCATATCAACTTTACTTTCTTCTATTGACGCAGCTATCTCTTCAATAGAATCATATGCCAATATGTCTTTTACTTTTATATCAAGTCCCACATTTTTAAGCTTTGAAGAAATTTGAATTGCTTTTATTGAATCTCCTCCAAGCTGATAGTAGTTGTCATTCATGCTTATGTTTTCTACCCCTAAAATCTCTTCCATAGCTTTAACTAACTCTTTTTCAACTAAGGTTGTATATTTAATAAACTCTTTCTTAGCTATTTCTGGTTCCGGAAGTAAATCATAGTTTACCTTTCCATTTAAGGTTAATGGTAGCTTGTCTATATACACAAAGTTGTTTGGAATCATATATTTAGGTAAGAACTTTAAAAGCTCCTGTTTTAATTCGGTATCTGATATTTCTTTTTTAGTGACTATATATGCATTTAATAATTTATTTCCTGATGAGTCTTCTTTTAACGCAACAACTACATCTTTAACAAATTCATTTTCTAGTAAATATCTCTCTATCTCACCGATTTCAATTCTGTGCCCTCTTATTTTTACTTGATTATCAATTCTCCCTACATACTCAATAGCTCCATTTTCTAAATACCTTGCAGTATCACCAGTTTTGTACATTCTTTTTCCCTTAATAAATGGATTTTCAATAAATCTCTCATTGGTTAACTCTTCTCTATTTAAATATCCTCTAGCAACTCCATCACCAGAAATATACAGCTCCCCTACAACGCTTGTTGGAACAGTATTTAGTTCATTATCTAATATATAAGTTTGCACATTATCAGCAGGGTAACCTATTGGTACAGATACTCTCTTATCTTTTTCCTCATCATATTTATATATCATACATCCAACAACTGTTTCCGTTGGCCCATATTCATTAAGTATCTCTATATTTTTGCCAAAGCTATTGTAAACATCTTTTGCTAAAGCCACCTTTAAGTCTTCTCCACCTACAACAAATCTCTTTATATTAGAGTGAGTATTATTCATATCCTTTAATAAAGTTAAATGTGCAGGTGTAAGCTTTACTACAGTTGCTCTATTTTCTCTCAATATTTTATATAGAACAAATTCTGTTTCATCACTGTCATAAATTATTATCTTATTACCAGAAATTAATGGTGTGAATATAGAAGTTATTGTTAAATCAAAAGATATTGAAGAGTATAGAGCCATAACTTCATCTTCACCTTTTAAATACATTTTGTTAGCCCACCATATATAGTTTGTAAGACCTTGATGCTCAAGCATTACACCTTTTGGTTTGCCTGTAGACCCTGATGTATAAATAATATAAACTAAATCATTTAAATTATTAGTTTTAATTAAATTATTTTTATTGTACCTATCTAAATTCAACTCTCTTATGTTAATTGTATTTACCTTAGCTTGAAGCTCCTCTACTATTTTGAAATTTGTTAGTAAAATAGTGCTTTTTGAATCTTCAAGCATATAATTTATTCTTTCTAGAGGATAGCTAGGATCAATAGGTAAATATGATGCTCCAATCTTCAGAACTCCTAAAATACTGACCATAAGTTCTATTGAATGTGTCTCCATAATTGCTACAATTGCTTTCCTATCTATTCCCTTTTCTCTTAAGTAATTTGCTAGTTGGTTTGATTTTTCATTAAGTTCTTTATATGTTAATGACTTTTCTTTAAACTTTAAAGCAATCTTATTAGGTGCTTTTATTGTTTGTTCTTCAAATAGTTCACATACTGTTTTCTTTGGATAGTAGCTAGCTGTTGAGTTTAAGTAGTATACCTTATGATTATTTTCTTCCCTATTAACAAGTTTTACTTTATTTATTGTAATATTTTCATTTGCTACTACTTGTTTAACTATATTGATCATAGATTCATACATTATTTCAATTTGTTTATCTGAATACTCCAGCGTTTTGTAATCAAAGTTTAGTGTTATTTTGCTCTCTTCCCACTCCTTAACTGTTAGTTGTAGTGAGTAACTTTGGTTTCCACAATAATGCTCCTTGACTTCTACATTCATTCCATTAATATTGCTATCATATTTTGAGTTATAGTAATTTACACACATTTTAAATAAACTATCATAGCCAATTTTCCCCAACTCTAAATCCTTAACTAAAAGATCATATGGGTATTTTTGATTTAAAAAGCAAAGCTTTAACTCCTTATTAACCAATTTTATTAAATTTTCTACTTTTAGCTCAGTATCTAGCTTAAACCTAAATGGTACTGTACTTGTAAACATACCAACCATTTCTTTTTGTACTTTACCAGCTCTATTAAATACTGGAGTTCCTATTACTAAATCCTTTTTATATGTAATTTTATTTATATATATAAGCAACACTGCTATAAAAAAAGTATTTAGAGAGCACTTTTTCTCATCAGCAAACATTTTTATTTTATTTGATAACTCATTATCAATGTTAAAGCATTGTCTTTTTCCCTCTAAACTATTAGATGTTTTATATAAAAAATCTTCAGGTGCATCTGAAAATTTATCTTTCCAGAAACTTTTGTTTTTAATAAATCTTTCTGAATTTAAATACTCTTCTTCTTCTTTTATAAAATCTAAATAAGAGAAACTTTCATCTATACTAATTTTTTCTTTGTTTATTAGCATTCCATATATTTTACATATCTGTTTTTGTATAAGAGTAATAGACCATCCATCAGATATAATATGATGAATATTTAGTAATACACCATACTCTTTCTCGCTTATTTTATATATTCCAAAATAATATAACTTATTATCTTCTATATTGAAGTTTCTTTTAAATAGCTCTTCTGACCATTTTTCTAATTCTTTTATAGGATTTTTATGGTTACTAAAATCTAAAAAATCTATATTTTCATTTTGAAATTCTTGGACATATTGAATTGGTTTATCTTCCTTCTGTGAAAACCTTAATCTTAATCCTTCATTATTATTTATTACAATATTTATAGTCTTTATCATAACTTCAACATCTATAGCTTCATCTATTTCTAAACATCCACCAATATTATGTAATGGTGAATTTATATTTATCTTATCTATATACCATATTCTTTTTTGTGGATGTGTTAATTTGCAATAAACCCTCTCATCGTTATCCATCTTCATTCCCCTTTAATATATTTTGTTACTGAGCTAATGTTTTATTTATAATATCAGTTATGATTTCACTATTAGTATTTATAAAAAAGTGCCCTCCTTCAACGTTATGAACCTTAAATTCTTTATCTCCATGATTTTTCCATGCTAGTATTTCTTCTTGAGTTATGTCATCCTCTTTTCCGCTTAAAACAGAAATATCACATTGTATTTTATCTTCTCTATTTATATATACATAATTCTCTAGCACTCTAAAATCACTTCGAAGAATTGGAATAAATAGCTCAAGCAACTCTTTATTATCTAGTAATTCCTCTGACGTTCCTCCTAAACCAATAACCTCTCTTATAAATTCTTCATCTGGAAGCAGATGTATATGCTTTTCTTGGCTTTTAATATCTGGTGATTTGTATCCTGAAAAAAATATGTGTTTAGGTATCTTAAGATCTTTACTAGCTATCTTATAATATAATTCATACGCTAAAAGACTTCCCATACTATGCCCATAAATAGCATATTCATCATGTACTATCTTATCTTTAATGATTTGAAATATATCTTCAACAGCTTCTTCTAAAGTTTCATAAAAACTTTCATTAAATCTCTTTCCTCTTGCTTTAAGCTCTATTGGTTCTAACTGTATGGAAGAGTTTAAATGTTTTTTCCATTTATAATATATAGCCTCTGCTCCTTCTGCATAAGGTAAACAAAATAACTTCATTGAACTCTCCCCCTACTTACTGCATATTAAATCTAAAATATTGATTAATTAAACTGTTCTGATCTACTATCGTTATGTTGCTAGAAATTTCTTTATTTAATGAACACACAGCTAATTTATATCCCGGCTCTATATCAAGTATCTTAAATTTATATTCTTTACACTTATTATTGCTAATCACTTTAATATTTTCATTTTGGTCTACTTGGATAGAGAATGACTTTAGCGGTATTGATAGTCCCTGTCCACAGCACTTAATATAACTCTCTTTTAAAGTCCATATTTCATAGAATTTATTTAATTGAAAATTCAAGTCTTGATTAACAATATAACCAAACTCCCCTGTTGTAAAAAAGCTTTTAGCTATCTCTTTGTACTCAATATGTTTTATCATTTCAACATCAATTCCTATAGGCTTGTTATCAATAGCACATACTACATATTCTTCAGAATGAGATATGTTGAAATTAAATTGGGGATGATCTTTCAGATATAGCTTACCATATTGATTTCTCTCAAACTTTAAACATTTATTGGTAATGTCTAACTCTTCAGCAATTATTGTTCTTATCAATACTTCTCCAATTAATGATCTAATTTTATCTTTTTTATTAATGAATTTTTCAATCTTATACTTCTTTTCTGAACCAACCATTAGGCATAACTTATATAGTTTTTCTTCACCCATATCTGAAATTTTCACAGCATAAATTTTCATAAATTACCCCACTATATACTTTTCAAAATATATTAATTTCTAATATTATGATTTACTTATAACGGTGCACGAAAAAACTCCATAGAAAACTATGGAGTTTATAACAAGATTATTTATTTATAAATTGCAGTAAACAGCAAATAAATTACATAATTTATATTATAGAAAAATAAATTAAACACTTAGTTTATATAATAAAAAAAGTTGTTTCTCTCAAAGAGATAAGCAAACTCTCAATATATTTTGTAAACATTAAGTATTATTAAAAATAATTCTCATAAGTTAAATTATGAATTTGTTTATCTATATAAAACTACATACTCTTATGATAGCAATTTATATCTTATTACAAATTCTCATAGTCCAGTAATTTACGGTTACCTGGTAGAAACACTTAAACCATATTATTAAGCATATATGAGTATTACAATATATTTTAACTAATAAAATATTCATAATATATAAATTTATTTAATTTACGGATTTATTATAGTATAATCATAAAATTATGTATATACCTGCTATATCCCAAAAAAGTTAATATATGCCTAGCATTTCCTATTTTTCATCATTTTCCTTGATTTATCTTAAATTTTAAAATATTATAATTTAAGACAAATTTTCCTCAAATTTTAAAATAATTCAATTTAATACCAAACAAAATATAAAATTATAGGATTGCTTATATCAAAAATGTTTTTTATATAAGCTATTAACTTAACTTTAGTTTGAATATTTCCCTTTGCCACTTGGCTATTATTTATATATCTTTGCGATTATTATTGTAAATATTCCTTTTAACCAAAGTTTAATTTAAAATTGTATAATATATTTAACTTAACGGGCATAATTCTCCCTCCTCTTGGGAGGGAGATGGATAGCCCTTGATGTTAATCAATAGAAGGAATGTTCTAAAATCAGTAGTATTACTAGGGAGAGCAGATTAATCAAATAAGTTTTCCCAATACCAAACTTCCGATTTCATATTTTTAGATTCTACACCTGAAATAAATTTTTCTATATCTTCTGCTGAAATGGGATTTGATTCTAATGCAACTGGTTTTTCTCTACCTCTGGACATTTCTTGTAAGTCTGCTAATATATCAACAAAAATATCTTACTTTTTCTTATCACTATCCTAACATCTCTAATTTGTATACCTTCTAAGACTGTTGATAATTTGTAGCAGCTATATTACATTCTTCGCAGATAAAAGCATAGTACATGCCTTCACCATATTCCTCAATATCAGCCCAATCAATTTGTCCTATAAATTTCATATGCTTTGAGCATTTTGAACACTTGGGATATTCTGCATCTTGTATCCAGGTGGGATGCCCTCCGATTTGTGAAAATGTAGTTTCTAAAAATTGACTTGCTGCATGATAACAGTTTCTCTTTATCCTTGACATGCGTATTGACCCTTTAGGAGTTATAGCTTCCTCATCATTTGCATCGCATAAATATTGCGGTTTAATATTTAATTTACTCCAATGTACAGCACCACTAGTATCAATATCAGTATATATAGCTCCATAGCAGTTACATACATGGCAAGTTGCTATATTCAATCTCTCACCATTTAGATTCATAAACTGAAATAGGGAGTTCGTTAGATCGAAACTAAATAGATTTACTAAATCTCCTTCACACCATTCACACTTTTTATTTTGTGTCTGTAAAAATAATATAGGTTCATCTTCAGCAGCATTTTTCTTTTCAATAGCATAACAATCTCTATAAAACAAATTTCTTCTCTCTCCACCTTCTGTTAACTCCCATCCAGCTTCTAAAGAATATTCTTCTGGTGGAACATAAAGTTTATTTCTCCATTTAGGGGTATTCTTCTTCCATTCATGAAATAAATGTACAACTCTTTCATCACCAATCCAAGCTAAAGCACTTAACATATGATTTAAGCTTAAGGTATCTGAGCCTTTACTAACTTGTTCTATCAAATAATCTCTAACATCAACTGGAGCATCTTTAAATATTACTTCAGGATAACACTCATTCTTCTTTATTAATGCTTGTAGACATTCTTCAATTTCCGTATTTGTATAACATACAATTTCCAATAATATATCCTGAGCCCTCTCTATATCTTCACTTTCAATTAGCTTTATCACATAATCCTTCATTCTTTCTATATCTTCTTTAGAAAGAGAAGTATACATTTCTTCGATACTTTTTTCATATTTCACATAGTTTTCTAATGGACTATATTTCTTAGGTGTATGCATTATTTTTAAGATTTCAACAGGATCAGTTATACCATCATACAAGTTGATATCTTTCCTATTTTTCTTGATAAACTCTTCTTCCTCTTTTCTTTTTATTTTCTGATAGCATGGCATACAATAACCACCGGTTCTATCAGCTGTTGTTTGCAAAATAGTTGCCTTACAACCTTCACTTCTACAAGATATACGCTCACTCAAAATTATTCCTCTCTTTCTATGCTATAACTAAAATAATTATATTTTTAGACTTTCAATCAAATATGATAATTTTAGGATGATTACCTTTATTCTCAAAAGATGTTTGCATTAATGCAAAAGCAAATCCCCATATTACTCTTATGTTATAACTTGCTAATGAATCAAACTTCATATCAAAACCCTTTACTATTGGAATTATTATAATACAACTTCTTGATTTCCTACAAATGTATCTATTCTTGGAACTCCATTTAAAGTGTGTTATTATTATTAAAAGACTTTTTACTAATGTAGAGCAAGTAAAATCAATTTTAAAAATCATAGGAGATTTGTATGGAAAAACTTACTTTTGTAATGGAAAATTATTTAGAAGCTATCTATGAGTTATCAGAAGAAGGCAAAGGAGTTAAAATGACACGTATAGCAGAAAAGCTTGGAGTAACTAAAGCCAGCACTAATAGCGCTATGGTAACTTTAGCTGAAAAGGGACTTGTAACCAATGAAAGATACAAGGAAATATTTTTAACTCCTTTAGGCTTAGAAATAGCTAGATCTACATCTAAAAAGCATCACATTATTAAAGATTTCTTTATAAAAATTCTAAACATAGATAGTTCTATTGCAGATGAAGATGCTTGTGCTATAGAACATGTTATTAGTTCAGATTCTGTTTACGCTATGCAAAAATTTCTTTCGGAACATGAGAATAAATAAAAAAACAACGACTTAAAATTTCTTTTGCGATTTTAAGTCGTTTTTTATTCTATTAGTAATTTCTCAGCACTCGCTGAGAAATATCCATAATTGTCCATTGTCAATCGTCAATTTTCAATTGTAAAAAGGAGTTCAACGAACTCTTTTTTATCTTTACGATACCTGACTTCTATAGAGCATAGCATAAGCTCCTCCATAACGAATCAACTCATCATGGGTTCCCGTTTCTTTAATGCCTGTTCCTTCTAGAACTACAATTTTATCTGCATTACGGATAGTTGATAATCTATGGGCAATTACTATAGTTGTTCGGTCTTTTGAAATTTCGTCTAATGCAGCTTGGATTTCTTTCTCTGTTTTTGTATCAAGAGCTGATGTAGCTTCATCCAAAATAAGAATAGGTGAATTTCTAAGAATTGCTCTAGCTATAGAAATTCTCTGTTTCTGTCCTCCAGAAAGACGTACTCCACGCTCACCTATTATGGTATCATAACCATTTTCTAAATTTTCAATAAAACCATGAGCATTGGCTGCCTTTGAAGCCTCAAGAACCTGCTCTCTAGTAGCTTCTTTCCATCCATAAACAATGTTTTCATAAATTGTTCCGTTAAATAAAAAGGTGTCCTGCAAAACCATGCTTATATTATCCCTAAGACTCTTTAAAGTTACATCTTTAATATCTATTCCATCAATTAAAATGCTTCCATTCTGAGGATCATAAAAGCGGTTTAAAAGGCTGGCTATTGTGGTTTTACCAACTCCAGTTGCCCCAACAAAAGCTACAGTTTCTCCCGGATTTACTTTTAAATTTACATTTTGCAAAACGTTTATCTCATCATTGTAGGAGAAAGAAACTTCTTTGAACTCAACTTCTCCTTTAACCTTAGGCATTTTCTTTGCATTAACTTTCTCTTTAACATCTGGAACTTCATCCATAACCTCAAAGACACGCCTGCACCCTGCAAGTGCATTACCTGACATTTCCATAAGTCTTGAAAAGCTCTTTATAGGTCCATAAAACATACCAAGATACATAGAAAATCCTACAATATCTCCAATGTTAATTTCTCCTCTTGAAACCATAAATCCACCAAATATTATAACTATAACAGAACCTAAAGCGGTGAAAAATGCAAGAAGCGGGAAAGTGGTTTCAAAAAAGAAGCTTGCCTTTAAGTATGCTTTACTATGTTTTATAGAAAGATTCTTAATCCTTTTTTCTTCTCTTTCCTGTTGATTGAATATCTGTATTTCTTTAATTCCAGAAAAATTATCTTGAACAGTACCAGAAAGTTCTCCTCTAACCATAGAATTCTGCTTCCATATAGGAGAAAGATGCTTACTCTGCCAAAGAGTAATCATAATAAGAAAAGGAATAGTAATAAGACTTAAAAAAGCCAACTTTACATTAATAGAAAATAATAATATCCCAACACCTAAAAAAGTCAATATATTAACAACAAAATCAGGAATTACGTGAGCTAAAAGAATCTCTACTTCCATAACGTCATTAATAACTCTGCTAGTTAAATCTCCTGTACGGCTTTTATTAAAATACTTAAGTCCCATATGTTGAAGCTTAGAGTAAAGCTCTGTTCTCATATCTGCAACATAATGTAAAGCTGCATGGTGGTTTAAATATCCTGAAATAGAACTTCCAGCTGATTGAAGTACAGTTGCAACTAAAAGCATCAATCCTATTCGTAAAGATTGAGCTCCAAAATCACCGCTTCCTTCTGTTGCTATACTTGTAAGTTCTCTTAGGGCCCATGGATTATAAAATCCTGCTATGGTAGAAATAATAACGGCTATTAATGCTAATATTAAATAAATCCAATATTTTCTGGCTCCCATAAAAATACGTAAGGTAGTTTTCATATGCCCACTGCCTCCTTTTCCTTCAACTCTACATCCTCATTTTTATCTACAATATCATAGGTAATACATACTGGACGATTACTCTTAGGTTCAATAACAACATCAGCATTGATATTGAAGGTTTTTCTAAGGACCTCTGGAGTCATAACTTCCTCAGGAGTTCCATGTTTTATGATAGCGCCTTTTTGAATAGCAATAATATAATCAGAAAATCTTGCAGCAAGATTTAAATCATGAAGTACCATAACAATAGTACACTGTTGATTACGGTTAAGCTCATATAAAAGCTTTAAAACTTCTAATTGGTGAGCAAGATCAAGATAAGTGGTAGGTTCATCTAATAAAATTAAATCAGTCTGCTGTGCTAGAGCCATAGCAATCCAAACCCTCTGTCTTTGCCCTCCTGATAAAGAATCAACTTCTCTTCTCTCAAACTCACTTAACTTAGTTGCATCTAAAGCCCATTTAACAATTCTTTTATCTTCCTCTGTTAGATTTCCAAAACCTTTTTGATGAGGGAAACGTCCATATGCAACTAACTCACCTACAGTAAGTCCACTTGGTGCAGTAGGAGTTTGAGGAAGTATGGCCATCTTTTTAGCTATTTCTTTTGTAGGTAATTTACTTATATCATGCCCGCTTAGATGTACTACACCCTTCTTAGGCTTTAATATACGTCCAACTGCTTTTAAAATCGTTGATTTACCGCAGCCATTTGCTCCTATAATAGAAGTTATCTTTCCCTTTGGTATCTGCATATTTAATTCCTTTACAATGAGAGCATCATCATAAGCTATATATAAATTTTTAGTTTCAATAGTTTTCATACAAACCTCCTTAATTTGACTTTACTAATAGGTATAAGAAGTAAGGTGTAGTTAATACAGTAATAATAATTCCTGTAGGGACATCCGTTCCAAGACTTATAGTTCTAGTAATAGTATCTGATAATAGAATAATTATTGAGCCTACTAAAGATGCAGTTGGAATCAATAGTTTATGATTTGAGCCTACAAACTTCCTTGCCATATGTGGAGAAATCATTCCAACAAAAAAGAAGTTTCCACCTAAGGCCACGCTGCCTGACGATAGAGCAACAGCTGCTATAGCTAAACCTATAAATTCTCTCTTTACTGCTACTCCTAATCCTGTTGCAGTTTGATTACCAAGGTTTAAAGTATTCAAAGTACGAGATTTATAAAGTACATATAAAAATATAATCAATATCCAAGGTGCAAGAATAGAAATATACGTCCAATTATCTCCCCAAAGACTTCCTGCACTCCATCTTTGAATAAAATCCATCTGTTTTTCATCTAGCTTTAAAGTAAGCATCATGGTAACAGCACTATATCCACTTCCAACAGCCACACCTGTCAAAATTAATCCTGTAGGTGATATGTTTTTTCCTTTTTTATATGAAAGTAAAAATATCAACACAGCTGCTGTCATTCCACCTATAAAAGCTAAAAGTGGGAGAGCAATAGCTGAGGATACACTATCTACTTTAAAAATAACTACAAACAATAATACAAATAACCCTGAACCAGAACTTATTCCCAAAGTTCCAGGACTAGCCATATCATTGCGAAGTAAACTTTGCATTACACATCCAGCTGTTCCCATACCAATACCTACAAGAATAGTTAATACAATACGGGGAAGACGAAAATCATATACTATAAGATTTTGTTTAGCTGTACCTTTTCCAATAAGAACATTAAAAACTTCTGAAGGAGAGAGATTCATTTTACCTGAGTTCACACTTATTACTGCCACAACTAACAGCACAATGGTAAGTACCAAAATAATAGTTAAGCCACGTGAAACTAAATAGCCCTTTTTCTTCATTCGAATTCCCTCCTTTGCTTCCTTGTAAGATAAAGAAAATACGGAACCCCTATTACAGCAAAAATAATTCCAATGGGAGTTTCATAAGGCTTATTAATAAGCCTTCCAACTAAATCTGCTGCCACAGTAATCAAAGCTCCATATAATCCTGAAGCTGGAATTATGTATCTATAATCTACGCCTATAAGGTAGCGGACAATATGAGGTACTATTAATCCTATAAAACCAACAGGTCCAACAACAATTACAGAAAGCCCTGTAAGTATTAAAACAACTACAGTAGAAATAGCTTTAACCTTCTTAGTATTAAGTCCAAGACCTATAGCTGCATCATCTCCAAGATTTAAAAGAGTAATTGAAGGTGATATAATAAGAGCTGTAATTATGCCGACAATAAAGAATGGGAAAACTATAGCAAGTTCACTCCATTTAGCACCTGCTGTTCCTCCAGCAGTCCAATAAGCTAAAGCATGCCCAAGTCTATATTTAATAGAAAGATATTGGCTAAAAGCACCAAATAGCATTGATATAGAAATACCCGCTAAAACAAGTCTCTGTGGTTTCATGCCTCCTCTACCAATAGACGCAATAAAATAAGTCATACCTGTAGTAACAGCTGCACCAATACATGCAAAAAGCATCATCTGTCCATAACTTCCACCAGGTAAAAATGCCATACAAAAAGCTATAGCAAAAGAAGCACCACTACTTATACCCATAAGTCCAGAATCAGCAAGAGGATTTCTTGTGGTTCCCTGCATTATAGCACCACATATGGAAAGGCTTGACCCAACAATTATATTAGCTGCTATACGAGGAAGGCGGAGAGTTTGAATAATCTGGTGTTCAGTTAAAGAAGAGTCAAAATTAAAAATGGCTCCCCAAGCCGTAGACAAATTCATATCAGCAGCACCAAAAGAAATTGATGCCGCTGACATAATCACCAGCAAAACCACCCCTGCAATCATATAGATTGTAAAATTCAAAGCCCCTAATTGTCGCTTTTTATTATAGGTATCTTGCATATTTATTTTCCTTTCTTAATTAGAATTATTTAGCTAATGAATTTATTGCATTAACCATATAGTCAAGTTGTTCAGTAAGACTTGTAACATCAGAATAAAAGAAAAGTCCTGCATAATGTCCTGGAATTTCTACAACTCTGCCTTCTGCAACAGCAGGAATGCTTTTCCAAATTTCTGTCTTTGCATAATCAGACTCTTTACCTTCTTGCTTAAACCATAATATATAGTCACCAAAATACTCATGTGCTACTTCATAACTTATAGATCCGCGTCCTTCTCCTGATTTTTCTATAAGTTCTTTAAGCTTGTCTGGATATTTAAGTCCCAGATATTCATATACTAAAGTGCCACCTCTAGAGCCTGTCTCATAATATAGTCCACTCCACTCACCAGTAGCTCCCCAGTCTTCCAGTATACTGAAAGTTTTACCTTTAAATGTATCAGCTTTAAAAGTTTTCTTCGCATCTGCAAGTTTTTCTTCAAAATTAGAAACTGCCTTCTCCGCTTCAGCCTTACGTCCTGTAGCTTCTCCTATAGTTTTTATACGTTCAAGAGAATTCATATCTCCCTCTGGAATAACAAGAACTGGAGCTATTTTGCTGAATTTATCAAAGTCTGCCTCATCATATGTAATAATAAGATCTGGTTCTAAATTCATGACATCTTCCGGCTCCCACTTTTCAATTTTTGTAGAAGCTTTAAGAGTATCATAAAAAGGCATACTTTCTTGTTCCCAAGCATTATATCCAACTAAATTTAATCCTAAAGTAATAACATCTCCAACATACCAATTAGCAATAACACGCTTAGGATTAGCAGGAACTTCAATATCTCCTTTTACAGTAGATATGGTACGAACAGTTGCTTCTTCTTCCTCTGCATTTTTAGATGAAGAGCAGCCAGCAAAAATCATAGTAGTCATAAGTATTGCACAAAATAATGACAAAATTTTTTTCATTTTATCCCTCTCCCTTATAAATATCTTATATTGATCAAATAGCACTAACGCCTGGGTTATATACGAATGTAAGACTAGTCTAACTTTTAAAAGCGTAGCATTTACAAATTCTCCTGTCAACATCTCAGAAATCCCCTTTTTAGAAGTCATTTTCTCTTAAAATAAGAGTAACTTATTGTTTTATAACAGTTAAATGAAAACACTTCTCATTATTTTGGATTGTAATTTAAATAAAATGGATTATATTCTTATTGAAAGTCTTTCTCAAATGATGCTATAATATTGTTACTTCAAATCAAAGAAAAGAGAGGGATAAAAATTTTATGGATGAATATAATGACTCTTCTTGGAGTGCTTTAGCAGATAAATATGATTTTGTTAAAAGGACCTATGGTAATGGACAGATTTATGATTTTCCTCCTCATTGGTCAAATGGATGGATTGCAGAAATAAATGCTGCTAAAGGATTATTTGTTTCAAGTGCTTGGTTTACCCCAAGCGAACAGGTAGTACATACAATAAATTCAAATAAACCTTTTATAATTATCTTTTGTATTGACTGTGGAGAAATAATTTATTCACATCAAGGAAAAAAGAGACAAGCTCTTCCTCCAATCACTAATTTAATTGTTAACCCTCAAAAACAATTTACTTTTACTTTCTCTAAAGACGTACACTATTGTTTTACTAGTGTTTTAATTTTTGATGACTTTATAAAGCCTTTTCTCAAAGATCGTACCCATGCACCTAAAATCAGTGTTCAGGATGCAAAGCATTGGAAAACTCAACACTATAATACGCCTGATATAATGCTTATTTTAGAGCAAATTAGATGGGCTGTAAGAAATACAGACATGCCTTTACTTGCTTTTGAGGGGATGACTTTGCATCTTTTATCTGCAATCACTAGAAACTTTCCTGATATCCCTAAAAGAAGAAGCAGCCGCCGCCACTATGTTACTTGGGAAAATGAGCAGAAAATTTATCAAGTTAAAAATAAGATTGATGAAAATATTTTAAATCTTCCAACTACAATTGAACTATGCAGAATAGCTGGAATGAGCGAAAGTAAACTTCGGGATTCCTTTAAAAACCATTATGGAATTCCCCTTTATAAATATATTCGAATAGAAACCATGAAAAGAGCTATGCAGCTCCTATCTGCCGACCATCTAAGTATTCGTAACATATCTGAACTATGCGGCTATAAAAATCCAGCCAAATTTGCTGCTGCCTTTAAAGCTGTCCATAGAATCACTCCTAGTGATTTTAGGAAATCTTTTAACTTATAAAAAAATTAAGATACTTATATGCCATAAGTATCTTAATTTTTTACTAACTTTCTAGTAATTTATCCATAATATAATCTAACTGTACACTGGATGAGTAAATATCAATATCAAAAAATAGTGTAAAATCAACAGGTATAACATGTCCTTCCTTAACAGCCGGAATTGATTTCCAAACTGAATTATTCTCTAGTTTTCCAACTTCTCCACTAAATATTATATAGTCTCCAGCATAATCCTTAATTGATTCAAGAGAAATCTCTCTATGTTGATCTTTTCCTATAATTTCATTCTGTATAACATCTAGTGCTTTAAATCCTAATTGGCTGTAAATTAAATCGCCTCCACGTCCCCATTTATCACCATATACCCAAATGCCTCCATTTTGACTGCCTTCAAAAATACTGAATTTCTTATCCATAATTCCTTTGGAAGCTAATTGTTCCTTTGCATTACTTATCTTTTCTTTAAAATCAGATAGAACCTTTGAGGCCTCTTCCTTTTTATTAAGAACTTCTCCTAAAAAGGTTATTCTCTCCTCCATGCTAAGGTTGGTGAAAGGAATATAAACTGTAGGGGCTATTTTAGAAAACTCATCAATTTTTTCTTCGCTTATAACAAGAATCAGATCTGGATCATATTGCATTATTTCTTCTGGTTCAAACTTTTCCCATATTGGTAAGCCTTCTACTTCTTTTTCATAAGCTTTACCCTCTGCATTATAAGTAGCAACCGGTTTAACTCCTAATGCCAAAATGTCACCCATCCCATAAGTAATAACAACTCTTTTTGGATTAGCAGGAACCTCAACATCTCCTCTTACAGTACTTACAGTACGAACAGCTTCCTCTTTAGTAGTATCCTTATCCGAAGAACAACCAGCTAAAATTAAAGTGGTCATAAATATTGTACAAAATAATGACAATAATTTTTTCATTTTATATCTCTCCCTTATAAACATCTTATTTTTAACCTAAATAACGCCTGAGCCCCCACTATACGAAAATGTAAGACTAATCTAACTTTTAAAAGCGTAGCATTTACAAATTCTCCTGTCAACATCTCAGAAACCCCTTTTCAGAAGTCATTTTCTCTTAAAATAAGAGTAATTTATTGTTTTATAATAGTTAAATGAAAATACTTCTCATCATTATGGATTATAATTTAAATAAAATGGATTATATTTAAATTAAAAAACACACCTATAGACATACCAATTCCAAAGTGTACTTTTTCAATAGCTACCTTTAGGACTTATTGTTCGTATACAATTTTTATGGTACGACTCATTATTCTTAGCTCTAAAAAATAAATAACCCTGGACAATGCATTCCTGTATTGTCCAGGGCTTCATGGCGAAGACGAGGAGCCACCTTCTTCCATTATTTCTAATGGTGCTGACTATATTTTGAACCTAATTCTAATATAAATCTCTTAGATTATTACCAAATATTAAAGTTCATAAAGCGAAAGCAAAACTAAAGTTATTTTCCATATAGATATTAGAAGCAGGATAATTATACTTAAAATAGTTAATCAAAGATATGAAGTATAGAAGCTGATGTTGATAACATTAAAAAAGAGAGGCATAAGTCTCTCTTTTTACATATCTCGTAGCATTTCTTCATTTTGCTCAACGGATGCTCTTGATACTCTTTTTTCTATAGCTTTCTTATTTTTATCGCTGTAATACTTTTTCTTATTATATCTCCTATTTCTAAACACCCTTTCTACTATTAATGATTTTCCATCTAACTTTTTCTTTAAAATAAGTCCATACATTGAAGTTAATTTTTCTCCTCCCTTTGAAACTGTATGGGCAATTATTTTTCTTATTTCTTGTTTAGATTTTAAGAGATCTGAAAAACCAAAATTAACAAGCTTCTTCCCTACTTTAAATTTTCTGTATTTTGGATCTACAATTATGGAATCCCAATAGATATATTCCCAAATTCCGTCCTTTGAAATTATATTTGATGGATTTATTATATCTTTATCAATTCCACCAGCTTTTATTTTTTCATATGCTTCAAGTGTTATAGGAATTACTGAAAAATATCCAACTATATTATTTCTTGAATTCCTAACAACATATATTATATCGCTATTCTTTTGGAGCCTTTTTTTATAATCCTCTACAGAAATAAGATATTTATCGCTATAAGTTATAGAATCTAATAGCTGAATTTCTTCTATATCTTTTTCTGTTTTTACTCCCTTTTCATAATAAAGTTTCATACTTCCTCCACTAATTAAAAATTGAACTAGTTTACTATTTGCTTTTATAAATAATTTTATACAAACTAAAGATTTTATGTTTTACGGTTTTAATATATCATCTTAATTTTTACTGTATAAAAAAATATTGACATTAGAATAGTTCTAACCTTTAAGATTATTATATATTCAAATTTTTTTCAATTATTTTAGAGAATTCTAATTATTATTTCTAATAAAAATAGGATTTTCGATAACCTGGGCCCTACTAATTAAAAATAAATAATAAATTTGGAGGAATAACAATGGATTTTTATAATAAGCCAATAGAGGAAGTATTGGAGAAAACTTGAACTTCTTTTAATGGCCTAACAGATGAAGAAAGAAAAAAAAGATTATTAAAGGATGGTTATAATGAATTAAGTAAAGAAAAAAAACAAAGTGATTTTCTATTATTTTTGTCGTATTTTAATGACTTAATTGTCTATGTTTTAATTTTTGCAGGTATACTAAAAGGATTTACTAAATCATATATTGAAATGACTATCATACTTTTAGTTGTAATTATGAATGCTGCTATAGGATTTTGGCAAGAAAAGAAATCTCAAAAATCATTAGATGAATTATCATCTCTTCTTAGTACAGAAGCAATAATAAACTCATCAGGCAATAAAACCAAAATTGATGCTAACACATTAGTTGTTGGGGATATAGTATTTATAAAGGCTGGGGATATAGTTCCAGCTGACCTAAGACTTATTGAAACTCATGATTTAATCATAGAAGAATCTATACTAACTGGTGAATCATTGCCTGTTGAAAAATCCGAAGCTACACTGGATATAAATTGCTTAATTGGTGATCAAATAAACATGGCTTTTTCAGGTACAATGGTCCAAAGAGGAACTGCGACTGGAATTGTTGTTAGAACAGGTATAAATACTGAAATAGGTAAAATAAATGAAGAGCTAAATAATATATCTGAACAAGAAACACCGTTAATAAAAAAAATGAATATGCTTAACAAACAAATCGTACATGTAATTATTTTAGGTGTTATACTTTTGATTTTCTTTGGGATTTTTTATAATGAAATGCATTATTCTGCACTTGTATCTGCTATTATTGCATTAATTGTTTCTACTATTCCTGAAGGACTTCCGGCTATTTTATCTATAATTTTGTCATTAGGTGTTAATCGTATGGCAAAAGAAAATGCTGTAATCAAAGAACTTGCAGCTGTTGAAACCTTAGGTTCAATGACGGTTATTTGCTCTGATAAAACTGGAACTCTAACTAAAAATGAAATGAAAGCTGTTTCAGTAATAACAAGAAATAATTCTTTAGATATTAGCAATAATAAACTTTTTTCACCTTCAATAGAAGAGGAAAAATTAGTTAAAATAATTAAAAATTGCCATGAAACTATCTTAGAAAAAGGACAAGATATTTCAACGGCAATAGGTAACCCTACAGAGGCGGCGCTTTTAAGGTTTGCTGAACAGTATCCCTCTTCTAATTATATACTTCTAAACAAACTACCGTTTAACTCTAAAATAAAGTATATGGCTACCTTGCATAATATTGATAATAAAAATGAATTATTCATTAAAGGTGCTCCGGATATATTAATTGATTTTGCTGAATACGAACTTTATAATAATAAGATTTCTACTATATCAAAAAATTGGTGGAACGAAAAAGCATTATCTTTAGCAAAGGAAGGAAAAAGAGTTATTGCTATAGGTTACAAATGTCATGAAGACATTGACTTAGATTCTCCTTTCGATAATATGAACTCTGGAATTATACTCGTAGGACTAGTTGGTATAATTGATCCCCCTAAGGAAGAGGTCATTGATGCTATTACGGATTGTAAAGATGCTGGAATAACTGTAAAGATGATTACAGGAGACCATAAAGAAACAGCATGTGCAATTGGTAAATCTATTGGATTAACTAAAACTGAAAATGCTTTAGAAGGCAAAGAAATCGACTTAATGAACGATGATCAATTAAAGAAAGCAGTTATGAAAACTGATATTTTTGCTAGAACCACGCCAAACCACAAGCTTAGAATCGTACAAGCTCTACAGGATAATGATGAAATAGTTGGTATGACTGGTGATGGAGTAAATGATGCCCCTGCTCTAAAATCCGCCGATATTGGAGTTGCTATGGGTATTCGTGGTAGTCAAGTAAGCCAAGAAGCTGCAGATATGGTTTTAACAGATGATAACTTTGCTACAATTTCAAAAGCCATAAAAGAAGGACGAAGAGTATATGATAATTTAAAGAAGACTATATATTTCTATCTCCCTACCGCATTAGCTCAAGGTTGGATAGTTATATTGGCACTTTTAGCTGGTGTAGACTTACCATTGACTGCCGTTCAAATACTATGGTTAAATATGGTTTCATCGATAACACTCTCATACGCTCTTGGTTTTGAATCCCCTGAAAAAGGAATTATGAAAAAACCGCCAAGAGATGTCAAGGAAAACATATTAGGTCCTTACGCAATTTTTAGAATAATTTATGTTTCTATTTTAATAATGGCAGTTTCATATTTAGCTAAAAACACCTCTGCATATTTAGGTGGTAGCTCATCAATTCAAGAAACTGTTTTATTACAAACATTAGTTATTTCGCAAGCAGTATATATGATTAATTGTAGAGAAGTATACAATTTCCCTATAAATCTTTTCCTTTTGAAAAATAAAGCAATTTGGATTTCATTAGGAGTACTAGCTTTATTGCAAGGATTACTAATTTATAATCCTTTACTAAATAAATTAATTGAGACAGCACCCTTAAACTTAGTGGATTTATCAATAACATTTATTGCTTCATTGATTATCTTTATATTTGTAGAAATTGAAAAATTAATTACTAAAACAATTTTAAATTCTAAAATAAGAAATGATTATAACTAAACGCTTTAATTATTTCAATTTTCGTTTATAGTATTCTTTATATGTAAATTGATTAATACTATATAATGATTAATAACTTACTGAAAGGAGATTATCATGAAGCTAAAAATTAATGATGTAGCCAAATTATATGATGTTAGTTCACATACAATAAGACATTATGAAAAAATAGGGTTAATCTTTCCTGAGCGCTCTGAAAATGGATATAGAGTATATTCTTATGAGCAATTAAATCAGTTAAATGTTATTAGAGATCTACGAAAATTTGATATACCTCTTGAAAAAATAAAGGATTATCTTTATAAAAAAGACTTTAATAAAACTAATAATTTACTTAATCGTAAACTTAAATCTATTAATAAAGAAATTGAAAGACTCATACATCATGAACAACTAATAAATATAAGATTAGAACAATTGAAATATGTTGAAAATTTAAGAGAAGGAATTATCTCTATAAACTACCATGATAAAAGAAATATTATTTGTGATACTACTAATACAAATGTTAATGATGTTGACCTAGCCTTAAAGGAACTTCAAAAGCAATTTGAAAATCATCTTCCATATTTAAACCAAAATCCTTTTGGTAGCTTTTTATATCTTTCAGATGGTAAAGAAAAAGTATTTAAACATAGGGTTTTTTATGTTCAAAATGAATTTGACAATAAAACCTCTCAAACCATCGAGCTTCCAGCTGGAAACTACCTTAGTGTTGTATATTTTGGTGATTATGATAAAAGTAGTATATATCTAAACAAAATAAAAAAATATATTTGTCAAAATAATATTACTGCTGAAGGTAACTTTTTTGAATTATACCTAATAGATTTCCATGAAACAAATTTATCTTCTGAGTATGTAACTGAAATACAGATAAAAATTGAAACTAATCTTACCCCACAGGATAGCTGAAAAAAATGATAGTACTCTAACTAATTAAAAAAACTATCTTTTTTATATCACAATATAAACAGTAAAAAACCCACAAAAATCTAAAATTTAGATTTTCGTGGGTTTCATGGTGGAGGCAAAGGAACATCCTTCTCCATTATTTCTAATGGCGCTGACTATATTTTGAACTTAATTCTAATATAAGTCTCCTAAATTATTACCAAATATTAAACTTCATAAAGTCAAGGTAAAACTAAATTTATTTTTTATATAGACATTAAGAACAGAATAGTTATACTTCTTAAGGTATATGAAAGAAAATAACTAGTCAAAGATGTGAAGTATATTTTATATCAGACAAGGAGACAGGTTTCCATGATAGTTGGTCTATCATGGAGTTCTGTCGACGCATTATGATATAAAATAGACAAGCATACTAACTAGTTATTTTTTGAATATATCTCGAGTCAAGATTGGAGCAATTTTCGTAGAATTGCCAAGGACGGCAAATCAGCCAGCATAACCAAGGATGGTTATTTGTTGGCGTTAGAAAATTGCTTTAAGATTGGCTTTTAGAAGTATCTATTTCTGTGACAGTCGTAATGGAAAATAATTTAGTGGAGCCGTAGCTTACGGATTGGCTGTGAATTTAAATATTGCATATACTTTTATACTTAAAGTAAAAAAATCCACAATCTTAAAGANNTTTAACATATATAAAAAACTTTCAAAATCTATACTTTCAGGCATTGCATAATCCCAATCTTGTCCAAAGAATATATCCATTAATAAGTAATCTTTAATCATTTTAATATTTCTTTCTAAAATTAGATTAAAAACAATCATCAACTTTATCTCCATGTATTCGACTATTATATCAATATCATTTTTATCGAGTTTCTCTATATCTATTTCATTATTCTTAATTCCATCGATAAATGAATACTCTATTGTTACATTTGCTAACTTAAACTCAATATCTTCAGTTGTACAGTATTTCTCTATACTATTCATCTTATCATCATCTAATATCAAAGTAAAAATATATGCTAATCTATTTACTAGAAATTTATTTAACTTCATCATAGCATTATCTGATAATTTCCCATCTGCATGCATATTCTCAACTGGTCCGTTTCGAAAAACATAATGTGTTGTTACTACTGAAAGTTTATGAATAATATCTGGGTCATCTAAAGGATTATTCATATTTAAATAATTACTTAAAAATTTTTCATCCATGTTTATTTTGTACCTTCCTTAAATATACATTAATGATTTTCCCATTACTACATTTCCGCCTACTCTTCTAGATATAGGCTTAAACCCTCTATTTATATAGTATTCTATAGCTTTATCTTCATTCTGAACCACTTTATTCTCATAAATTCTTGCTGGAATTAAGCCTACATAATTAATATCAATATAATTAAAATAATCTAATATTTTCTCTAGTAATAGACTACAGTATCCTTGTCCCCTATATTCTTTGTCTATTTCAATATGATCTATAACTGAAATTAATCCACTTATTTCTTCATTTTCTTTAGCTTTACTTAATACATCTATTACTTCTAATACATCTCCTGATATTGAATCTGCATTGTAAAGTAAATCATTCCAAGAGTTCATTCTATATTCATTAAATACATATATCTTAGCATATCCAACTGATTTTTCATCTTCATTATCTAAATTCTTCATTATTAATGTTGCATCAATATCAAGACAATCTGATTCTTCATCTTTAGTAGTAATAAATACCACCTCAAAATAATTTTCATCTTCCATAAAAAAACCCCCCTTTATTTTTAATTTTTATTATGAAATGACTTATTGTAAAATGAAATTGAACTAAATAATCAATAGTATATTATTTAGTGTTATGATTTAATTCCTTAAAAAATCTAATCTAAAGAATAGACCCTATGTGCTATAGAGATAATAGTTTATTATACTTAATAATTTTCCTCATTCATCATTTTAAATAGAAACAGTTAGATATCATGTATGTTCTACATAAAATCACTAAAAAATTAAGTCATAATATAAAATAGTTCTATGTGTTATTACAATTTGTCTATATTAAATTTAATTTATTATTTTATGTTCACAATGCTTCTGTGAAATCTAAAACTTTTATATTTCTTTTTTGCCTTTATATTTCTTTTTTACCAATGTATTCTACAATGAAGCATAAACTCCTCTTTATACGTCTAATACTTTCATACTTTGTATATATAACATTATTCTACTAATTATTGAATTGGCTTAAATGTATAAAATTCATATTTATAGCAAACTAATATAACAAATAAGTAATAAAAGGTAAAATATATGAATGATACGGAAAAAGCCTATATAGCAGGAATAATAGATGGTGAAGGTAGCATTATGCTAACAAAGTTTCATAATAATCAATATCCAGCTCCTTGTGTTAGTATAAGCTCTACGACCATAGAATTACTGCAATGGATAAAGGAAAAAACAAAGGTAGGAACTATAAAGTCGAAGAAAAATTATAATAAGATTAATCATAAAGATTCTTATACTTATACTGTAAAATATGACGATGCCATAGAACTATTAAAGCAAATTCAACCTTATTTAATAATAGAAACAAAGAAAAAACGAGCAGAATTGATATTGACTAAATATAAAAAAGTGACTCCTAGAAATGGTAGATACAATGAAGAAATGAAGGTTAATAAAGAAAGATTCTATGNNTGAAGAATTTATCAGTATAAAATAAAAAAGTTCACCATATTTCTATGGTGAATTTTTTATTCTATAATAGAGACAAAACGCAATAGGAGAAATTCACTAATTATATTTAAATCTATAAATTTATTTTTAATTGTAATTCATCTTTAAAGTCATTATGCATTTTCTCTAAAACATCTAATCTATCTTTAAATACCCTAGGAAATTTATTCTTAAATTCTTGAATATCGTCACACATTTCCATAAACATAATTATTCTATCAATATAACTATCAACCTCATCTATTCCAGTCTCTGTTAGACGTTCATAATATTTATCAGCCCTATAAGCTTTTTTTGAATTTTTACTAACCTTTATTGGAGTTTCTATCTTTAATTTATCTAAAACACCTGGTGGCAACATTCCATATACATATGTATTAGTAAATGTTCCTACATAGGATGGTCTTGCACTCGATGTAGGGTCATAATTCCAATTATGAAGTCTAAATATCTCCTTATAATATTTTTTAGGAAATATTCCTCCCCATTTTGTCAAATCTTCAGATACATATCCATCTAATAGTCTTTGTAGCGCATTTACTTCTCTCTCATACTGATAACCTGTAGCTTCATCAATTAATCCTGTAATGCCTATTTTAGCTAATGCCCTAATAAGTATTTTGGCTCTTTCTAAATTAGATAATTGTTTGGCAACAATCTCACCTTCTGCTTCTGCATCTAAATATACTTCACAAATTAAAGGTATTATTTCAGCATTGTATCCTGTGACAATTCTTCCTTTCATAGATACATATTCAATAACCTTAGATTTCTCTAACAACTCATCACTAGCATGTTTTGCTAAATTTTTGCCTCCTATTATTGAAGGATATCCCTCTACTCTTACTAATCCTTTTCTTGGTCTTTCAAATGCCTGAAATAAAGCAGTTTGAGTTATCATTCTTCTCTTGTCATCAAGTACAGCACATTCTACTTCTGCCCCTGCAAGACTTAAGATTCCTTCATTTATAGCTTGTGGGATTTTCTTAGCTGAATACTCTTCTTTTATAAAATTTAGATTATCTATCACAAAATTTTTATACATTTTACTAATAATTAAACCATTATTGCTAGAAATTGCATAGTCCACCGTCTTATCTTTATAATAAATAATTCCCTTTTCCTTGGAATCATTTAATTTGTGAGGATTTTCTAAAAAAGATATCCCTTTTGTTTTGTAAAATAAATCTTCCATACTTCCCTCCTGTTTGGTCTTTAACAAAGCTGGTCCATATGACCACCTTTGATATTGACCATATTACTATAAGAAGACTTAATTTTCAACTCATTAATTAAATTAACTAAAATAAGCTCAAATAATATACTACTTCACTAAAAATAATTTTAACGAAAGAAAAAACTAAATTATACTAACCTATGTAACACAACCAATGATCTTATACATTAATTATGAATAGATACTTTGTACACTTATCTTTTATTCTGGCATTAGCTATCTCCATAATTTGGCCAAATCTATAGTCTGACTATCTGGCTGCTTATCTTTATCAAGTAAATCAATCTGTACAACTACAGGAAAATTTAAAGCTGTCCCTGTGATTATGCATGCACCTTGTGGAAGTATTGGTATCGTTTCATAAGATGAGTGGTCAAGAAATGCAATAGTTTTACTTATTGCCTTAATATCTTCGTTATTAACTAATCTATGTAAGAAATAATTGTGCAACTGAGATATAAGCGTAGGGGAAATATCTGATGGTCTCTGGCTAGTTATTGTAAGAAATACACCAAATTTACGACCTTCCTTAATAATTTCTTCAAATACCTCAAGTCTATAATCCTTCCATACATTGCTCTCTCTTTCAGAAACTTGCGAGAGTATATTATGTGCCTCATCAATGATTATATGTAAAGTGTTTGCTCCTTTTTCAGATTTTTTTTGTTTATCATAATTTTGCTTACATACAATCATTGGCAATATTTTTCTCATAGTTATATTAACATCGACTAGGGAGATAACTTCAATATTGCTTTGTTGAGTTGACGTCTCGGCAATAGTGAATACCTTTTGTATATCATTAAACCTCGATTGAACTCTCTTTACAAGTGGAGCAATATGCTCATCGACACTATACCCATAAATAATCTCAAATAAATACTGATACTTTATCATATAACTAAATATATCGAAGTAGTTTAGTGAATTAATCATTTTGAAATTATTTGCTGTAATTTTATTAAGAATATTTTTAATTGGTTTATACTCTAAAAATTCATTATGATCATTAAAAAATGTACTTTCTTTAGGAACATATAATTTTTCTTGTTTCTTATGATAACCAATTTTATTAAAAGCACTTTCAACATCCTTATCGTTAATGTTGAAACCTGAACAAATTAAATCAACAAAATAACCTTTATACTGACTATACTTATCCCCTATTTCATATAATTTTTTAACTAAATCTAAAATTGACAACGATATTTCATTCTTTAAATTTGTAATATTATCAGTTGAAGAAATTTCCTTGCACTTTTTTATAACTCGTCTTATAAATGGTTTTTGAGTTTTATCAGTAGCCTCTGCTATAATCGACCAAAATTCCTCATCAAAAATATATTCTTTCTCAATAGGATATTTATTATTTGACTCTTTGTTTGTTGATAAGTTATATATCATTTTATTACTTGTTATAACTCTTTTATTAGTATATTCTCCATTGAAATCTAAAATTAAAAATCTACTTTTACTAAAGAAACTAGAATTTCCAGAATACCTATCAAATAGTTCAGTATATAAACGGGCAAGTGTATTTGACTTACCACTCCCAGTATTTCCAAATATACCAATATGACTTGCAAATATTTTATTAATATCAAGCTGTAAACAATATTTTTCATAACCAAGGATATTACCAACTTTTATAGCTTTTGATGAATCCTGAAAAAATACAAATATTTTTTGTATCTCATTCTCACTTAAAATATACGCGCTGTTTGATATTAATGGCATATCCGAAATGCCATGTTTAAAATTATTTTTACGATCTAAATATCCTACAATACTTACCTCTACAATCCTTTCAAAGCCTTCTTCTTTTCGAGCATAGTCATTTTTATTGCTTGGAAGCTCTCTTATATACTCGCCTTCTATTCTACCAATGATTCTTATATATCCTTTAGATATTTTTATAAAGCTTCCAACAGAAATATTTCTAATCATATTTCCGTTATATAACAACATTGAACTATTTTTATTACTGTATATTTTTATACGTACCTTTTGTCCCCTCACTTCTATAACTTCACCAATGATAAGTATTTCATCATTCATGTTCTCACCCCATTATTATTAAAGTAAGATGCTTGAGAAAATTTCAGTAAGTTTCTCCAAATCGATTACTTGTTTTATTCTATTATTTTTAGGTGCTGCTATTATTGAACTACCTGATTTATCTGAACAAATTTCCCCTGCAGCGGTAATTGCTTCTTCATTCATTCTTAATGTCTCATCTATTTCTAAATCATCAATCCCTATAATTGTTATATTTCTGAACCCATCAAATTTTTTCTTATAATCTTCAAATGCTTCTTTTCGATATGAGAAAATAATCATTTGTAATGTAGGATTGTTTAATGATCGCTGTGTGATTTCTAAAATATGTTCGTCTGCAAAGGAAAAACCAAAAACAAGAAGAGTACTATTTTGTTTCTCTAATTCATTTGAATATACCCTTAATAATTCATAATAAGTTTTATTAAATACAGTATTATTAAATTTCTCTTTAGTTGGATTTACAATTCTAAACTGCTCTTTATATTCATTTATAAAGCCTATACCTTCTGAATTAATATTACTCATATCAAGATTATATTCTTTCACTTTTTTCTGAAGTTTTATATTCATTTCTTCAATTTTTTTTTCATTAATTTCATTAGTCTGTATTACTGAGAATTCTTTTGATAAATCATTATAAGGCTCAAATAATGATGAGTATTTGTTCTTAAAAATTATATTTGCACTTTCTATATTTTGATATCCCATCATATCATCATTACTTTTTACTTCCCAGGTGGTTGATCCGTGTAACTTAAATAGATTAAACATTGGGAAATCAGATTCTTTGTCAGAAAATAGTGTACATTTCTTAATTATTCTATTGTAATTAGCTGTACAGAAATATGGATCAATTCTACCTAGAAATCCATCGTTATATTCGATTCTATTCTTCTCAAATGATATCTCTATAAAAGGATCATAATTTGTCGTAAATATATTTACCTTCTTGCGATAAACCGTGTTTCCTCTTTTCTCTATAAGATTAAATAATTCTCTTAAAAAGTAATGTGATTTTTCAAGCTTTTCATTGTCACTTATAACATCATTTATTGGATAAATACAATCTGTGAAAAAACGCCATAATGTTATAGCTTCTAGAAATTTATAATCTTCATTATTTTTCTTTTGGAGAATTTCAAGAATTGATTCGATATTACCTAAAGTTTTTAGAATTCCTGCTGAGTAGCCTGCACCTATTAAGAAATTAATATTGGAGGACTCAAATATATTTTTCAAGTATTCTCTTATTTCATCGTTAAGCTTCTCTGATAAATTAGCAGATTTAATAAGCATTTCTTTCATTTATACTCTCACAACTCCCTACCTTAATTGCATATAGCTAATAATTTTTATTATGTTTTCAATAACATGGATGTAAATAATTGAATTTACTTCTAAATTATAACATAATAATACATAATATATCACAATATTGTACCATCATTTAGCAAAATAATTATATAAATAAAGTTACATCTTGTTGATTATTCATTATATGATTTTTGTTATGTGTTTTTATTTATCAAAAAAGTACAGTCTCTAGCATAGAAGTCAAGAAATTTATTTTATGCTTATAATCATAACCAAAGTAAATAATACGTTGCTTTTTTAAGTTAAATCTCATCACTAGAACAAGCAATAGAAACAAAGGAAAAACTATCAGAACTAATATTAAATAAGTATAAAGAAGTAACTCCCAGAAACGGTAGATGCAATTAGGAAATGAAGATTAATAAAGAAAGCTTTTATGAAGAATTTATCAGTATAAAACAAAAAAATCCACTACATTTTAATATTTACTATATGTTTTAAATAAAAGAAGCTCTAAAAGTTATACTATATGTAATTAATGTGACTTCCATGAAAATCTTAAAGATTTCAATGTTTGCAAAATTGTATGATATATAATTTCTTTGATTATATAAATATAATCCCCAAAACATACGATATTTCTCAATTTTAGTGTATTTCAAAAATTATCATATAAAATTCCGCCAAACTCACGTTAATTGATATTTCTTTTATCAAATAAAATGTTCAAGCTAATCATTCTCAACTTTCCCTTTTACATTTATTAATTTAATAATATAGACTTTGGCCATAAAAAATCCACAACATTCTGTCGTGGATTTCATAATGAAGACTAAGTGCAACTATTAGTGCTCCCGACTATTCTTTTACCTACTCTCTCACCAATAATTTTTTTCTAATCAAATATGTTCATATTATTTTTATCTATTACTAATATTCCTCAGGAGGATTATTTTCATAATATTCCTCCTGAGCTTCAAATTGCATTTTCTGTTCTAATTCAGAATCAAACATCTCGTATTTTCTAATCTTTGTTATCTGCTTTTCAGCATTAATTCTCTTGCTGAAGAACTCAGAAATAATCTCACTATTTGTTCGATTGATTAAAGTACTTATCTTACTTTTTATCTCATTAGAGTAATTCATATTCAACTTGTTAAAATAATAGTCAAATATTTCTTCAAACTCTTCAATTCTTTTAATTTCATTGAACTTTGAAAGTTTAATAATCTCTTCATAATCTTTATTTTGCTTTGCTTCTTCATACTTACTATTAATAAATTGCTTAAATTTCTCTTCACACTTTTGATTCGTTTTTTCAATAAACGATCTTGTAATCTTATCACACTCAATTTCATTTCCATAATTATCAATGCTATTCCAATCCAAACAATTGAGTTTTTCATGCCTTGTATAATTTTCAGGTGAATATAATTCTATACAAATTTTAAATAATTTATTAACTGTACTCTGATCAATCCTTTTAACTTCATTTAAGGCACTAACTAATGAAATAACATTTCTTTGTTTCATAAAATAGTCTAAATCACTATTTTTTATTTTTATATATATTTTATTTATTAACTCATCAAATTGATTCTCATTAAGCCTATATGCAGAGTATATACTTACAATATCTTTTCTTATTTCAGAGTTAGCTACAAAATATTCCCTAAATTCATCTCTTTCAATATCTTCATTTAGAAAAATTTTTTTTATAGTCTTATAGATATTAAATTTATCAAAATTCATAGAGTTCTTCTTTTTATCTTCACCAGGAAAATAATAATCATAAATAACAGCTTTACACATTTTAGCAATATCCTCTTCCAGACTGTATGGCTCTAAACAGCTTTCTAACTTTATTATTAACTCTGCATATTTCATAAAAATCCTTAGGTTGCTAATTTTATTTGCTAAAATCGTTTTGCCATTCAAACTTTTTCCAAACGATATATTACCACTTAAATAAACATCAATTATTACATCTGTATTTTTAAATTTCATATTTTTTAGAATTGAACTTAATGTATGCCTATCGAAGCTATTAATTGTAATTATATTGTCTATAACTTTTTCCTTATATCTATTAAAAATTTCAGTATCACTTTTTTCTAGCTCATCTAAATTACCAACTATAATAACATTAAATTTACTTTTTGCTCTTTCAATCAATCCTAGTAAGTCCTTCATTTCTATCGAGTCTGATTTTCTTTCAATGTCATCAAAACAAATAATTTTATGCTTATTCTCACTTAAATCACAAGGAATATCCTCTATTGAGAACGAATTAATATAATTTTCAATATTTATTCCTAAAAATTTTTCACTCACATCCTTCAATAAAGTCTTTGTTACTTTAGCAACACCATTTTCTTTATCCAAATTCTTAAATCCTGATAATGAATTAATTAGAATAGATTTTTCTATATCTTTAACTGAATTTTTTCCGAATACTGTTATATAAATGAATTCATATCTATCTTGATTTACAGAAAAATAATTTTGGATAAAGTGAGTTTTTCCGATTCCCCAAGCTCCATTAACTAATATACATTGTTTATAGTTAATTCTTGTATTTTGATTACTGAATATTCTATTTAAAACCTTTTCCGCTTGTACATTATTCATAACAATCCCCCAATAAAATAATTCAACTATTGTTTTCCTAATATTATACATTTAATTATATCATTTTATCGAATTCATAATTAATATAATTATTACATTTCTAACTAAATGAATTCCTAAAAATTCTAGTCAAAGGCTTCTTTCGCGTTAGATTCTCCTAAAAGCTTATCATTTATTGTTCCATATATTAATAAATCCACGATAGCACTTAATTTGTATTACTGTGAATTTCATAGTGGATGGATGAGATAAACCTTTCTCCATTATTTCTAATGATGCTTACTATATATTAAACCTAATTCTAATATAAATATCTTAGATTGTTACAAAATATTAAACTTGATAAAGCGAAGGCGAAACTAAAGTTATTTTCCATATAGACATTAGGAGCAGAATAGTTATACTTCTTAAGGCAAGATTGGCTTTTAGAAGTATCTATTTCTGTGACAGTCGTAATGGAAAATCAATTTAGTGGAGCCGTAGCTTATGGTTTGGCAGTGAATTTAAAGATTACATATACTTTTATATTTAAAATAAAAAATCCACAATCTTAAAGATTGTGGATTTTTTCTATGGTGGAGGCGAGGGGACACCCTCTTCCATTATTTCTAATGGTGCTGACTATATTTTGAACTTAATTCATCTTAAGCTCCTTGGCGTATTATGAAAGTTGTAGTTTAGTTTGTAACTTCCATCCTAGTACTTCTTGCTAACTTAGTTATTAGATTAGAAGCCTATAAGTCGATACAAGGCTGTTGAGTTTCCTCACATACCTCTCGGTATTGCCTTCACCGTCACGTGTTAAGGTTTCACCGATAAAGCCAAGTTTTCACTTTGAGATCACTCTCAAAGGCGACTCTTTTACGAATCGAACCCCTGTCCGAAAGCCATCACATCTAGGCATCTCCGAGTGCAGTTGGTATTTTAACATTCCCTCTAGTGAACCCCTACCAACCAGGTTTCACTTTCAGTAGCTTCATAATTTCCGTTTCTAAGTCAAAGCTTTCCTAGACTCGGTTCACCGCTGTCGACGCCCTATCCTAAGCCGCGGTACTCAAAGGTAGAACGTAGCAGACTAAGCTGCTAATGCAAAATTATCTTCTGCGTTTATCTTTATTCCCGTAGTTTTTTAACGCGGGCCCACAGGCTCCCTCGACTCGCTTCCCAGGTGCCACGTACCCCCGTCGAAACCAAGTACGCCCCCATGTTATGTGCTTTTTTAACGCAGTTTATATTTAATTTTTATGATGTATACTTATTTTATAGCAATTAGTATGTTATGTCAACCTTATACAATTGAGAATGGAAAATTGACAATTGACAATTGACAATTGATGTTGAAATTAATTGTGACCAATTAATTTCTTTAATAGTTTTTATAATTGTCGTGACCAAGTTTCAACTGTATGTTTTGTAGGTTGTATAGATTATGATATATGATTTTACTCCTTATATCAAGCTGAAATTCATGGATAGATTAGAAAGGTTTCTTAATTATCTATATTTCTCCTTCATTTGTCTATCTATATCTCTTTTAGCAGCCTTTTCAAGCATTGCATCTCTCTTATCGTAGTCCTTTTTACCTCTAACTACTGCTAGGTTTACCTTAACTTTGCCATCCTTTAGGTATAATGATAATGGTACAAGGGTATACCCCTTTTGAGCAGTATATCCTAAAAGCTTTTCAATTTCATATTTGTGTAAAAGTAATTTTCTTTCTCTTAATGGATCTTTATTGAATATGTTTCCCTGTTCATATGGGCTTATATGCATATTCTTTATAAAAACTTCTCCATTTTTAATATCTGCATAGCTATCTCTAAGATTTGCCTTTCCTGCCCTTATAGATTTAACTTCTGTCCCTACAAGAGCTATTCCTGCTTCCATAGCCTCTTCTATAAAATAATCATGTCTTGCTTTTCTATTTTCAACCAATGTTTTGTTTCCTAATTTCTTTGCCATTTCAACACCTGCTTTTAAATGTTCTTTAGATAATAATTATATAACTCCTACTATTTTTTGTCAATTTAAAAAAATTACTGTAAAACCAATTTCTGCAATTGAGAATTGACAATTGACAATTATGGATATTTCTCAGTTTTACTGAGAAATTTAGAATTAATTTATTTTTGAAGTTACGCAGTAACTTCTTATTAAAAGTTAGCAATTGTATTGCTAGTAAAAAAATCAATTAAAGAAATTAGTTTGACTAAAACTAATTTCCTCCGCAATTGTCAATCGTCCATTGTCAATTTTCCATTGATAAAGTATTAATCTATCTATAAACTTCTATTTATTCATACTAAAATAAATAAAGATTCATTTCTAAAAATTTAATTATTTAGATGCATTAGGCATGTGAAAAATAATAATAGACCAAAGATATTAGTATATTTTTTATCAGGCAAGGAGTTAGGTTCTACTCATAGTGGTGCTATGTGTAGGTTCTAACGACACAGTATGATATAAAATAGACTAAATATACTGTTCTGTTATTTTTTTAAAGATGCCTCTAATAAATAATCGTCATAGTTTCCCTTAATGCATTTTACTCCCTCTTTTGTAAGTTCCATTACTTTATTGCCAATTTTATTTATAAAATATCTATCGTGAGATATAAATAAAATTGTACCTTCATAGTCCTTTAAAGCAGATTCTAATACTTCTTTACTCTGCAGATCTAAATGGTTTGTAGGTTCATCTAAAAGTAGCAAGTTTGCCTCTATAAGCATAAGTTTAGATAGTGCTACCCTTGATTTTTCTCCACCACTTAAATCTCCTACTCTTTTAAATACGTCTTCACCTGAAAATAGAAATCTTCCTAATACTCCACGTATTCTGCTTTCTTTTATATTAGGAAAATCGTCCCACACTTCTTCTAATATAGTATTATTAGGATTTAACTTTTCATGTTCTTGATCATAATAACCTATATGGATATCTTTGCCCCAATTAATTGAACCATGCTCTAACTGTAAATCTCCTATTAAAACTTTTAATAATGAAGTTTTCCCTACTCCATTAGGTCCTATTAATGCTACTCTATCTCCTCTTGTAAGGTCAAAGTTTAAATCTTCAGTGAGTATTTTTTTATTTTCTCCTTCACCTACAGATAAAATACCTTCTTTAAGTTGCAGTACTTCTTTATAAGATTTATTCTTAATTTCAAAGTTCATATTAACCTTTTTTAAGTCTCCTAGAGGCACATCTATTTTCTCCATTCTTTCTATAGCTTTTCTCTTACTTTTAGCTGCTTTAGCAGAAGTAGCTCTAACTATATTCTTATCAACAAAAGTTTGAAGTCTTTCTATTTCCTCCTGTTGTCTTTCATAATTTTTTATATGAAGTTCCTTCTCCTCTGCTTTAAGAGAAACATACTTTGAGTAGTTACCAGTATATCTCTTAGATTTTCCTCTTTCTATTTCGTATATAACAGAAACTGTAGAATCTAAGAAATATCTATCATGAGAAACTATTAAAACTGCACCTTTATAACTTTTCAAATAACCTTCTAACCAATTTAAAGCTTCCAAATCAAGATGGTTTGTGGGCTCATCTAACATTAATAAATCTGGCTCATTTAAAAGTATTTTGGCTAAGGAAAGCTTTGTTTTTTGTCCCCCACTTAGCTTTGAAACTTTAATATTTAAATCAAAATCTTTAAATCCAATTCCATTTAATATGGTATTAATCTTTGCTTCTATTTCATATCCACCTTGCATAACAAAATAATCAGTTTTAGATGAATATTTCTTCATAATTTTTTCTAATTTTTCATAATCCTCAATAACTTCTTGTGAGGACATAAGTTTTTCTAATTGTCTTAATTCTTTTTCTACATTTAAAAGTTCATTAAATACAGAAAGCATCTCCTCTTTAATAGAGTTTTCTAAATTCAAACCGCTATCCTGCTTTAAATAAGCAAAGGTTTTTCCTCTAGACTTTATTATTTCTCCTTCATCCTGTGAAAGATCTCCATAGATCATTTTTAATAGTGTAGATTTACCTGCACCATTAACTCCTATTAAGCCTATTTTTTCTGACTCTTCAACCTTTAAATTTATATTTGAAATTAAAATTTCTCCATTAAAGCTTTTTCCTACATTATTTAATTGTACTAACATTTTAACCCTCTCCTATTGCTCATTTGATGATTTTGTAACCCATTTAAGTATCTAAAATTTGAAGATACCTAATTTTAAATGGCTAAAAACCTAGGTCCTTGGATTTTTAACCACCAAATGAGCTAGCTAGATGGTTTTAACGTCTACTTCTTCATATCTTTTCATTATTTTCACCTCCTTATCTATAGTAATATTAAAAAAGAAAAAAGGTCATGGATTAATCCATGACCTTTTTTCTTATGTACGTAAATTACAGATGTATATCGCTTTTAAAAGCTAATATATAATATAAAAAGTCACGGAACTTTATTTTGCCCGTGACATTTATAATCACAATAACAATTTAACTCTAAATTATTATATTACAATTAAAGCCCATCGGGTCGCTATTTCTAATTCCATTTAATATTGTATTTTTAGTTATTGTTAATCTTATAGTTAAATTTGCAATATTTATCATATACTTGCGACCTCCTTTTCTTTAATCATAATATTTCACTTAGTATTATACCATTTTATAAAAATTATAACAATAAATATTTAAAAATTAATTCTTTCTTAGATTAATCTCTTGAATTATTGTCTTTACTAGCAATGCATTACCAATTTTTTATAAAGCATATGATTTATTGACTATTGAAAATTTTTATGTTAAATTGGAAAGTATTAGTATACTATTACTAACTATAAATTTAGGGGAGGGTATTCAAATGAAAAAAAGATCAATAAAGACTTTATCTTTCGGTATTGGATACTCGACTGCTGTTTTCTTTTAAAATTATTGGGTAAGGGATAACTATGCCTAATTATGGGTATTTATGCCCATTTATTCCTATTTATACAAGTAATAATAAAAGAAAATAGTTAGATTATGTTCAAAATAATTTGATATTAAATTTACTTGAACATTCTATTGAATTTAAAGGAGTAATAGAGATGAAGAATAGTATAAATAATAATGAAAAAGTAGTTACAAGGTTAAACCCATTAAAATATCCTAAGCCAGTTGGCAGCTACAGCCATGTAACACGTATTGCTAAAAATGCCGAATGGTATAGCTTTTCTGGACAGATTGGAATTGATATTAATGAAAATATTCCAGAGGATTTTAATGAACAAGTTAAAAATACCTTAAACAACATTTCCAATTTGTTAAAAAGCCAAAATTTGTCGCCTGAAAATGTTGTAAAAGTTAATATCTGGGCAACTGAAGAAATTGATTGGGATTACTTTGATGATTTATGGAACCGTTTATTTAATGTGCCCTCACCATCAATGACAATTGCTTATATTACAGCATTAGGATTACCAGAATTAAAAATTGAAATAGACATTTGGGCAGCTAAATAATAACTAAATATAAATATTAAAATGAGCTGTTTTAAAATAGTATTGATAATATATAAATTTTTAAGGGAAGTCACTTTATTTGTGACTTCCCTTAATTTGCATTTTAAGAATGTTATATGCCATATTTTATTTGTCATTCTTATATTCTAGGTGTTATCCTCCTTGCTTATCCATCCATTTAATTACTCACTATTAAAAAATATGTACTACATTATAGTCTACTTATATATCTATAGTTATTTTACTCCATACCCCCTAATAATATATTTTTAAATCTAGAATATTTTAGTTATATTAATTAAGCAAATATTATATTATAGTAATTATAGAAGTTCGTTATATTTTTAATTATTTAGGCACATAAAAATTGCCTTAACTAGACGGAGGTTATCACATGAATTATTTTCGACATATAGACAATTACAAAGAGATATTTTTCATTCCACCAGAAGAATATTCATTACATTCTTCAAAGGAAATATTATCTCATTCCTTAGGTGCTACACTTTACATAAATCCTCTAAAAGAAAATTTATTTAATAATATATTAGTTCAAAAAAAGTTAGGAGCAAATACTATAATAATTTGTTTAGAAGATGCTGTATCCGATTCAAATGTTGCTATAGCAGAAAAAAATCTTATTGAAACATTTATAGAAATAGAAACTAAACTTTCAAAAGGTGAAATTTCTTTAGAGGATCTTCCTCTTTTATTTATAAGAGTTAGAAATGTTAATCAATTTGACTTCTGTCTTAAGAATTGTCCTAAATCTGCACTTTGCGGATTTGTTTTTCCAAAATTCACAGCTTTCATAGGAGCAAAATATTTTGATAAGTTAGAAAAGTATAACTTGGAAAATAATACACATCTTTATGGAATGCCAATCTTAGAATCCTATGAAATTCTATACAAAGAATATAGATTTAATGAACTTATAAGAATTAGGGATATATTAAAAAAGTATAATTCATATGTACTAAACATAAGAATTGGTGGAACAGATTTATGTGGAATTTTAGGAATTAGGCGTGGAATTGGTGATACTATCTATGATGTAGTATCCATTAGTGATTGTATAAGCGATATTATAAATATATTTAAACCAGAAGGCTTTGTAATATCAGGAGTTGTACATGAATATTATGATATTCATAATATAGATGTATTATCTGGCCTTATTAAAGAAGTGCATCTAGATATTATAAATGGTTTAACTGGTAAAGTGGTAATACATCCAAAGCAAGTAAATGTAGTCAACTCTCTATATATTGTTACCTATGAAGACTATATAGATGCTAAAAAAATAGTTGATTCTTCTAGCAATGGTGTATTAAAGAGCAGTTTTAATAATAAAATGAATGAAGTTAAGCCTCATTTAATATGGGCTAAAAATATTTTACTTAGAGCAAAGATTATGGGGGTTTTAAATAATGAATTTACTTACAAAGACATACTGTCAAGATCATCTTAACTTTAATATACAAAATAAATTACAGTTAGATATAGAAATAACAGAAAATCAATATAATATTCCCTACAATGCCTTATTTTCTGTAGCAGCAAGAAAAAATCCTAAAAGAAGTTTTTTATTTGTTAGCAAGGTTATTGGAAAACATATACCTATGTCACCATATAATTTAAGACTTGTAGGAAATATTCTTGCAAGAGATTATTTTTCTAAAAAGAATAATATAAAAGATAATAATATAGAGACTTTAGTTGAAGATTTAATAAATATTAATACTACTTCCATTAATAAAATTTCAGAAGATAGCTTGCATATTTTAAGTGAAAAATTAACCTTAAATAAAAAAATATTATTTATAGGCTTCGCTGAAACAGCTACCGCTTTAGGACAAGCTGTTGCATCTTCTTTTGAAAATGCTTATTATATTCAAACCACTAGAGATGAATTACTTTCATTAAAATCCTATTGTCTTTTTAAAGAGGAACATTCTCATGCTGTTGATCATCTTATGTATCCTCTTAATAATGAGCTACTTATGAATTGTGATGAAATTGTACTTGTAGATGATGAAATTACCACTGGTAAAACTTCATTGAATCTTATAAAAGAACTAAATAATAATCTAAAATGTAATAATTTTTCTATTATATCTATTTTAGATTGGAGGAGTGCTGATAATTTAAAACTTTTCAATGATATAGATAATATCAACTTATCTTCATTTTCTCTAATTAAGGGAAATTTTAATTGTGAAAAATCTGGTGAAGTAACTGAAGTTAGAACTGATATTGTAACTTTAGATAATACAATTTCTTCTGAGGAAGTACTCATAGATCATGAAGAAAATATAGAGGGATTTCATAGATATAGTGGCAGATTTGGCATGACCTCTTGTGATTGGAGTAATTTATCCATCGAAGTAGAGAAAATTACGGAAATAATTAAAGATAAAATTGATGATAGCCCTACTTTATGCCTTGGACATGAAGAGTTTATATTTATGCCAAGCCTTGTAGCTTGTAATTTAGGAGATAATGTACTTTTTCATTCATCTACTATAAGTCCAATATATTGTGATAATAGCTATGAGTTCTATGGGATAAAAAATAAACTAGAAATGGATTCACTATTTAATAAATCTAATAAAAATTATATTTATAATATTCCTAGTGGAACTTATAAAAACTTAATTTATTTCACTGAAAGACCGTTAGATAACAAAAGTAAAGAAAGTTTATTAGAAAAATTAAAGAACTTAGGAATTTTAAAGGTTATCTTTGTATCCTTTAAAAGCTAATTAAGGTGGTTTATATGATGAATTATACTACATTTTCTGGAAGTTATAATATTTCTGATGTAATATTCTTATTAAAAGATATTAGTAAATTAATTAAAGAAGAGAATAATCTAACAAGAGAGGTAGCAATGGATTCAGGTACTCATTATTCAGAAATGCTGCCTATTGAATATCATCCTAGTGAAGAGTATATGAATATATTCTATAGTACTCTGCAACATTCAAAGAATAAAATAGCTAATTTAATTCAAATAGTAAGTGAAAAAATTTTAAATAAAAATATGAATAATTTAGTTTTAGTATCCCTTGCCCGAGCTGGTACCCCTATTGGAATTTTAATAAAAAGATATATAAAACTAAAGTATAAATTAGATCTTCCACATTACAGCATTTCAATAATTAGAGATAAAGGCGTAGATAAAAATGCTATAAAATATATTATAGATAATCATCCAAACTGTAATATACAATTTATTGATGGCTGGACTGGAAAAGGAGTTATTCAAGATACTTTAATTTCTTCTTGTAATGACTTTTATAAGGAATATGGAATTAAATTAGATCCAGCTCTTGCTGTTCTTTCTGATCCAGCATATGCATCAAAGATATATGGAACAAGAGATGATTTTCTAATTCCTAGTGCCTGTCTTAATTCTACGGTATCCGGTCTTGTGAGCAGAACAGTTCATAATGATAAATTTATCTTTAAAGATGACTTTCATGGTACTAAATTTTATAGTGAATGGTCAAACATTGATGTATCAAATTTCTTTATTGATGAAATATCTAAATGTTTTAATGAATTAACGTCAGTTGAAAAGGGTTTTGGTATAAATAAGAAGGATACTACTGTAGATTATAGAGGACTTTCTGAGGTAAATCGTATAAAAAAATTATTTAATATTAAAAATATCAATCATATTAAACCTGGTATTGGAGAAACCACTAGAGTGCTACTTAGAAGGGTACCATGGAGAATACTAGTAGATTCTTTAGATAATCCAGATCTTATCCATATATATAAACTTGCTGAAGATAGAGGGGTTCCTATAATGGTTTATAAAGATATGTCTTACAGTTGTTGTGGAATTATTATGGAGATGAAAAGATGATTTATGCTTCAGATTTAGATAGAACACTTATATATTCTAATAAGTTTTTTAAAGAATTTAAAAAATGTAATATGAATAATCTTATGGTGGCTGAATATAAAAATAATTCACCTACTTCATATGTTTCCTTGGAAATTGAAAATTTATTATATGAAGTAAATAAAAAAATAACTTTTATTCCTATTACCACAAGAGTGCAACATCAGTTTAAAAGAATAGAACTATTTAATAAAAAAGTAGTTCCTAAGTATGCTGTTATGTGTAATGGTGGAGTTATACTTAAAGATGGTGTTCCTCTTCATAGTTGGGATAAAATTATAAAAGAAAACTTAAATAAAATTCCACCTTTAACTTTGATGATAAAGTATTGTAATTTTCTAATCAATAGCTCTTATATAGAATCTTATTCCCTTTGTGAAGATCTATATTTATGTGCTATTTTAAAAGATAAAAGCCTTTTAGATAATACTCTTATCCAAAAGGCCCAAACCATTTGTTTAGACAGTGATTACACTTTAATAATTCATGGTAGAAAATTATATATAATTCCACTATGTATAAACAAATATTCACCTCTTGAGTATATAATGGAAATTGAAAATGACTACGATTTATATAGTTCAGGAGATTCTGAATTTGATCTACCTATGCTTGTAAATTCTACTGTTGGAATGGTACCTAAACATTCTTCAATGAGAGAAAAACTACTAATTGATAACTATAAAAATATTTATATTACTGAAAATATAGGAGTTAAAGCTTCTGAAGAAATATTAGAAAAAGTCCTTAGTCATATTTAAATAAAAAAAGTAGCTGTTTTTTAACAGCTACTTTTTTGTTATTTTTTAAATGTAAAATTATAAAAACTAAAATTTCTATTAAGCTGAAATTTTACCTTCTATATTCATATCTTCTTTTGCCCCAAATGTTCTAAGTACTAATTTAACTAATTCATTAACTATTACAATTGTTGAACATAATCCAATAATCTTTAACCACATCATTGGACTTAATGCTACTGCACTAAAGAAATCTTTAAACACTTCTGTAAGTATTAATTGTCCTATAGCAGTTATTGCTATAATTCTTAGAGCAATTTTATTTTTTGTAAAGTTTGGTATTATACTATCTTTACCAAATTCTCTACAGTTAAAGGCATTAAATAATGCACTAAATGCAAATATACCAAATAACACGGTTTCCATTTCATTAGGTACAAATCCATTAGCTGAAGCAGGTGCTACTTCAGCGCCTAAAATATTAAAATTCATTTGAATAAATAACAATGCTGTTATATATAATGCATTTAATATTATAGTAGTTAACATTTGCTTTGTAATTATATTAGCTTTTCTATTAACTGGTTTTCTCTTTAACACCTTATCTCTTACTGGCTCTAAACCTAATGCTAATGCTGGTGGACCATCCATTATAATGTTAACCCACAATAATTGAATAGTTGTAAATGGCATTTCATGACCTGTAAGCTGAGAAACAATAGCTATAAGAAAGGCAACTATATTAACTGTGATTTGGAATTGGATAAATCTTTGGAAGTTCTCATAGATTCCTCTTCCCCATTTAATAGCTTTTATAATAGTACCAAAACTATCGTCTGTAAGAATTATATCTGCTGCATTCTTACTAACTTCTGTTCCAGCAATACCCATTGCTACTCCAACATCTGCCTTAGTTAATGCCGGCGCGTCATTAATTCCATCTCCAGTAACTGCAACAACCTCTCCGTTATGTTGAAGAGCATCAACTATTCTCATTTTAGTTTCTGGTTTTGAACGAGCAACTATTGCAATTGTTTTTATTTCTTCTCTAAGTTTTTCATCACTTAAAGTATCAATAAAAGTTGCTTCAACAGCTCTCATGTTATCAGTTACTATTCCCAATTCTTTACCAATTGCCACTGCAGTATTAATATTATCTCCAGTAAGCATTTTAGTTTGTACTCCAGCTTTTCTAGCTGTTTCTACAGCTTCCTTAACTTCTGGTCTTAGCGGGTCTTTAATTCCAACAAAGCCTGTAAATATTAGATTTTCCTCAAATTGGTCTGCAGCCATTGTATCTACTGCAACCTCTGCCAATTCTGATTGTATATATTTGTAACCAAATCCTAAAATACGCATTGATTGACTTTGTAATTTTTCTATTTCTGATAAAATTTCACTTCTTCTTTTCTCTGTAAGTTCATTTGTTTCATTGTTAATATGCTCATACTTACAAAGGCTTAAAACAATTTCTGGTGCTCCTTTAGAAAGTAGTACAGAATCTTGTCCACTTTTCATAATAGTTACCATTCTCTTACGCATTGAAGTAAATGGTATTTGGTGTACTATTTCAGCACTTTCTCTTTTTTCTTTATAATTATGTGGGTCATTACAAAGAAGTAATGCACACTCAGTAGCACTTCCTAAATATTTAAATGAATTACCTTCACATTCAATATCTGCTGTAGAGTTCACAATACAGTTATCAACGAAGAAATTATCATTAGTAAACTCGGATTTCTCAACAAATTCTCCATTTAAATAAACTTTCTCTACTGTCATTCTATTTTGTGTTAATGTACCTGTTTTATCAGAACATACTACACTTACAGCTCCTATTGTTTCACAAGCTTCCTTTTTAGTAACAAGAGCATTAATCTTTGCCATCTTTTGCATTGTTATTGCTAATGTCATATTTATCATTGTTGGAAGTCCTTCTGGAACTGCTGCAACTATTAAAGCAACACATACTATAAATGCTGTTTTAACTGGACCTATAGAATCTAAAAATGGCATAAATCCTGAAGTATCTATATGTAATGCACCTGATAATATCATTTTTGCAACCATAGCAATAAATAATAATCCTGCTATAGCACTAGATATCTTCGAAATTTGTCCACCTAATTCTCCTAGCTTAATTTGTAGAGGAGTTTCTTCATCATCTTCTACAAGGCTAGCTGCAATTTTACCCATTTCTGTATTATCTCCTGTTGAAGTTAATACAGCTTTACCTCTTCCATAAGCTATAAGAGTACCCCCAAATAGCATATTAGTTTGTTTTGCTGGAATTGGGTCTTGAACTATATTTTTTCCTTCAGACTCTATAACTTCCATTTCTATTATATTGTCTGCATTTTTAGATACGTCATCTGACTCTCCTGTTAACATATCTTCTCTTACTTTTAAATCTAAGCTTTCAATTAATCTAGCATCTGCTGGTACCATATCACCAGTTTCAACCATGATTATATCTCCAGGTACAAGTTCACTTTTATTAACCTGTAGTATTTTTCCACCTCTAATTGCTTTAACTTCAATATCTTCTGTCATTTTAGCTAGAGCTTCTGCTGCTTTTTTAGATTTTCCCTCTGTTACTATTCCAATAGTAATACCTAATGATATAGCACAGATAATTCCAATTGCATCATGATATTCACCTATTAATGCGCTTATACCAGCAGCAATTAAAAGGATTATCATCATAGGTTCTGTTACTGCATCCTTAATATCATCCCAAAGACTACCTTCTTCTTGTTTAGTGAATTGATTATGTCCATATTTCTCAATTCTTTTTTTAACTTCTTCATTAGATAATCCCTGCGACGAATCCACATCTAATTCTTTCAAGACCTCTTCTTTTGACTCTTTGAAGAATTTCATTTTTACACCTCTTTATTAATCTTCTAAATTTTTAAAATACACTATCTTAATCTATTTGCAATGTCCTGAAGTCCTGTATCATTTGTACCTTCACCTAGAGCAGAAAATTTCCATTCACCATCATGACGATACAATTCTCCAACTAATAGTGTTGTCTTACCATTATAGTCATCTGATAGATTATATTTTATTAGCTCTTTTCTTGTTTTAGCATCAACTACTCTTATAAAGGCATTTTTTATCATACCAAAATCTTGTTTTCTTTTTATACAATCATATATATTTACAGTAAATAGCAATCTATGGATATTAGGGCTAATTTTATTTAACTCAACAATGATTTGCTCATCATCTCCATCGCCATCTCCTGTAAGATTATCTCCAGTGTGAACTACTCCGCCACAAGAGCTTTTTAGATTTCCAAAATACACCACACTCTTATTACCTACTAATTTACCATTTTGGTTTAACATAAATACTGAAGCATCACAATCTATGTTTGCTACCGATTTTCCTCCAAAAAGTCCTCCTAAAAATCCACCACTTTTACTTTCTGCTGCATCCCATCCTAAACCTACTATAATTTTAGATAATGAAGCATTATCTTTAGTTAAACTAACCTTTTGTCCCTTTTGCAAATTAACTGACATATGTCTCACCTCTTTTTGTTAAGTTTTCTATACATTCACTCCAAAATTCTTACAAAGAGCTTCTAATCCTCCTTGGAAACCACTGCCTATTGCATTAAATTTCCATTCACCATTATATCTATATATCTCTGCTACAACTAATGCTGTTTCTACGCTGAAGTCTTCTCCTAAATCGTATTTAAGTAACTCTTTTTCTGTTGATGCATCAACAATTCTTACAAAAGCATTAGATACTTGTCCAAAGTTTTGTCGTCTTATATCTGCCTCGTGAATGGTAACTGTGAAAGCTATTTTTTCAACATTTGATGGTATCTTACTTAAATCAATTGTTATTTGTTCATCATCACCTTCACCGTCTCCTGTAAGATTATCTCCCATATGAAGTACGGAACCTGATTCATGACTTAAATTATTATAAAATACAAAATCCTCATCTTTTGAAACTCTTCCATTACTTAATAATAAAAAAGCTGCAGCATCCAAATCAAAATCATATCCTCCGTCATATGAATTAGTATCCCATCCTAAGCCTACTATTATTTTTGTTAATTTAGGATATCCTTTAGTTAAGTCAACTTTTTGTCCTTTTTTTAACATTACTCCCATTTCTATTCCTCCTCATTGGCCACATAACCTTCATATATGAAGAAAGATACTTGAGCTAAGTATCTTTTAGGCATCTGAAAGAAAATAATAGATCAAAGATGTTAGTATATTTTAGGCATATGAAATAAAATAACTAGTTAAAGATGCGAAACATATTTTGCATCAGACAAGGAGACAGGTTTTCATGATAGGCTAGCTATCATGGAGTTCTGACGAAGCAGTATGATACAAAATAGGTGAGCATACTGACTAGTTATTTTTTTGAATATGCCTTACATCAGACAAGGCGTCAGGTTCTGCTCATAGTGGAGCTATGGGCGGGTTCTGACAACGCAGTATGATGGAAAATAG
>NZ_DDOV01000007.1 GCF_002341865.1 Clostridium sp. UBA2485
CTATCATGATAATTAATGTTATGATTGTAGTTATTTGTTCTGATCCTGGTAAATCTTTGATAGATTGAGAAGCAGAATCCATATGTTGATTTTGGCTCATCATTACTTTTAAAAATACCATCTGTATAGAATTTACAAGAAAATGACAAAGCATTGAAGAATATATAGATTTAGTTATTCTTACAAGATATCCAAATAATATTCCTAAAGTTAGAGTATATAATAGTCTTTGAATATCTAAATGCATATAAGCAAAATATAATCCTGAAAATATTGCTGCTGTTTTAATACTAACATTATCATACCCTGATAGTATTATTCCTCTATAAACTAACTCTTCAAATATGGCAGGAACAACTCCCACAAAAAATATAGTTAAGAGCATAGAAGTTTCAGATACAGGATTCATCATTACACTACTAAAGCTATTAGGTGATATTACAGAAGATATGCCACTTAATCCCATTACTAGAGGTTGGCATGCTATTGCTAATAAAATTATTAGTATAATATCTTTTAATGGAAGTTTGTTTAACTTTAAAGTATCTCTTACATTTTCTTTAGTTATTAAAAGGTAAATAACTACTGGAAGGAAAAATCCTAATACCTGCATTATAGCTATACTACTAAAAGTTGAAACATTTGCCTCCATAAGTTTTGATTGAACAGTAAATGATAATAAAATCATTAAAATAATAACAATCATTCCAAATAGATTAGCTTTTAATATTTTTTTCATAAAATCCCCCCTTACCTAAAAATAATAAAATATTAACTTCATCTCTATAATACCTACATTTAATACTATACTATATTTTTACTGATGTAACAAAAGTTTTTATAAATATTTCCACTATTAAAGTTAAATTTTATAATTAAATATGTTCTTTAAAATGTATTAAAAAATCTTCATAACTATATAAATATATTATATAACTCTTCCTTTTATTCAATATCTAACATATTATAAATTAATTATAACTTATATTTTGAAATTAAATTTCCAGGGCAATAACATATAAATCTATCAGTTCTAAAACTAATATATGTAAAAGTAATTGATGCTTTTTTTGAAGTGATTAGTCGCTTCATATAAAAAGACTGGCAGCCGTAGTCTCTCCATAATATTAGTAAATTCATCAGTATTGTTCCGAGCTATACTGCACCTCAGGGGAACCCTAAAGGGCTTCACTACTGTTCCCCAGAGGTGAATAAACTAGCAAATATATTACTAGTAAAAAATTAGTTTGATCAAGCCTAATTTTTTCTTAATTGTAAATTGGACAACTCTAAGTTAAAAGAATAAAAATAAAAAGGGATAATCATATCCCTTTTTGTTTTTACTGTTTCTTTTTAGCTTTCATAAAAAATCTGTGGCATATAAAATCTATATACCTTTCTTTTTGAATTTTGTTGTGTATTTCTATTAATTTGTCATAATATTTTTCAATTGAAAAATCAGGAATTTGCCATGGTATTACTTTTAAATAATAGATAATAGCTCCTACATCATAAAATCTAGTTTTAGTTATATCTTCTATTTGATCTAAGATATGAAAACCACCATCTTCTAGATCCTTTGAAGCTTTTTTTAAATCCCAATGATAAAATTCGCTTTGCTCACATCCTAGAGCTGCATTTATATCACTATCATTTAATCCTCCTACTTGTTGAGTAATGAAAATTCCTTCTGGCCTCAATATTCTTTGTATTTCCCTTATAGAATAAGATTCATGCCTATTTATAATTAAGTTAAAAAATTCATTGTTAAAAGGTAATTTTTCATCATCTAAAACTTCATAAACTTTAATTCCTAAAGGAGACAATTTTTCTCTAGCTATAGCAATATTAGGCTTATATCCTTCTGTTGCAAAGGTATTTACTGGTAGATTTTTAAAAGAAGTTAAATATTCTCCTCCACCGGTTCCCATATCCAATAAAAATATATTATCTTTTATTTCTTTTAACACCTCATTGGTATAGCTATAACTTAATGGAAATTCCTCCATTCTTCCATTTATATAAGAGAAATCCCATCCTGAGAAACCTTTGTTTATGTCTTCTATCAATGAGTAGAATAACTTTTCATTTAATATCTTCATATCTTTTCCTCCAATATTTATAATATTCCAAATCTAATTATTATAATGGAGGTCCCCGTATAAGTTGTCACAGTACACTATATATATCAAATAAAATCATAGTATCCTCTCCTCTATAGTTCTACTACTGCTTTAGTCTCATAACTACTTCCAATTTCACAGAGCAAATCTAATAGCTCACAGAATAAATTATATAAATCTTTTAATCTTTCTCCATCTTTTATAATACCTAAAGTATGAAAATAAATCTCATCGACATTTTGAGGAAATTCAACACCAAATTTCCCTTCATCATCTCTTATCTCAAGATTTATCTTCTGCTGCCTTGCTATAATATCAAAAATTTTCTCTTTTGATAAAATAATCTTCATTTTTTCTATATTAGTAGTTTTAATTATATAATTATTATCAAACTCTTCATTTCCTGTTTCCATTTCTTCCATATCAACTTCTTCGCCAATAGTATTTAAAATATTTTTGTTATACACTTTAAATCTAAAATCATCTACATTTATAAAAGGAACTCTAATTCTTGTATAAGTCATAGGTGTTTGACCTGCCATAATAGTATAGCAATCCAATATAATTGTCCAACATTTATATTTCCCTTCAATTCTCTTGTCTTTCCACATTCCTTTACTTACTATCTCTCCGTTGATTTGGTCACATAGTTTCTCCCAAACTTCATCAACTGTTGGTCCAAAAATACTTTTTAGCCTATTCATAGTTTTTCCCCCTAATTACTTTAATTGTAAAAGTTCTTCAAATTCAAACTCATATAGTATTATAAAATAACTTTTGAGAGTAAAGATTTTTCACCTCTACAACTATCCTTATATGCAGCTTACCATACCTGTCGTGAACTACTACCACTTTTTATTGAAGTAGTAGCTTCGTGGTCAATGCTCCCAATGGAACAAGTTTACCCACGCTCAAAAGGTCGAACCAACCTCGTTATAATACCAAAGTTACATTGCTAATTTCAGTAGATTTTTACTAGCATTTATATCTCTATCATGGTAAGAAGCACAATTCGGACAAGTCCATTCCCTAAGTGCTAGATTTTTTACTT